>JANMMM010000258.1:0-6940 GCA_031373225.1 Phyllobacteriaceae bacterium
GAAAATGCCGGGGCATCTCGCCCTGGCGCCTCGGATCATAACCCAAAACCGCCAGCAGCGGCGCGATGGCGGCGATGTTCCGCGCGCGGGTGGCCTCGACGATTTCGTCCCAGTTCATGTCCTGCCTTTGCGTCCAAACAATCTGGCGGGGATTATGCGGGAGGTTTGGCTGTGGGGGATAAGTATTTTTGGAAATGTGACAAGGCTATGAAAAGTATGGGGAAATTGGAACTTTGGGTTTGAGGTTTTCCTTCGCAGAGCGGCAGCGCCGCATCTGCGCCGGACCTTTGGAGCGAGGCGCCCCTCTCTGCCTGTCGGCATCTCCCCCGCGAGGGGGGAGATCGCTCACCGCCGCCTTTGCTCTATTCTGAAACGGTGCAGGAAATGGGGAAAGCGGCGACACATCGATCTCCCCCCACGCGGGGGAGATGCCGACAGGCAGAGAGGGGCGCCTCGCGCCGTCAGAACGAGCTTTATCCTCACCGCGCCTGCTTTCGCATCCGGTCATTGAAATCTCAGGGAAGTCCAGGGCGTGTGGTCCTGCCGAATGGAACTAACCTATGATGGGTGTGGCTCGCCACACGCCCTGTCACGGCTTTTTGCCCGGGCTGGCGCAAGGGGCGCTCCTTTTGAGAGCGCGGCAGGGCCAGGAGGGACATGGCTTAGGGACTCCGCCCAGTCCCGGGTAACCGAACCCGGAACCGCCATAGGCCGCCCGCTCTCCCGAATGCCGGTGATCATCCGGTCCCTTGAGAGCAGCGCGGGCAAGTATGCGCCAAAATGCGGCCTGCTTGATAAAGTCTGTCGCACTTTCTTATTAAGCTGTTGATATTGAAAGGAATGAATTTTCAGCAACGCTGATTCAATACCGCATTTTGACTCTCCCTCACCTGCCTTGCGCAGCGAAGCAGGTGAGGGAGAGTCAAAATGAGCCGCCTGCCGCAGGCGTCAATTAATTCTCCGTAATGTGATCCCTCCACCCTGTTTTCACCAAATTCATCCCTATATACTCTATTCGCCGTGACCAGCGCGCTCAGCGGCTGGTCAATTGCGCCCGCCATTTTGGGGGCGCGGCGAAATGTGGAGGGTGCTTCATGGCCCGTGGCCTGCCTGCGATCATGTCCGGAGAGGGCGGTCTTTCCCGCTATCTCGATGAAATCCGCAAGTTTCCGATGCTCGAACCGCAGGAGGAGTATATGCTCGCCAAGCGGTATCTGGAGCATGAGGACCGCGACGCGGCGCACAAGCTGGTGACCAGTCACCTTAGGCTCGTGGCGAAGATCGCCATGGGTTACCGCGGCTACGGCCTGCCGATCGGCGAAGTTGTCTCTGAAGGCAATGTCGGCCTGATGCAGGCGGTGAAGAAGTTTGAGCCGGAGCGCGGCTTCCGCCTTGCGACGTATGCCATGTGGTGGATCAAGGCGTCCATTCAGGAATATATTCTGCGCTCGTGGAGCCTCGTCAAGATGGGCACGACGGCCAACCAGAAGCGGCTGTTTTTCAATCTGCGCAAGCTCAAGGGCCGCATAAGGGCGCTGGACGACGGCGATCTGAAGCCGGATCAGGTGGAGAGCATTGCCACGACCTTGGGCGTCTCCAAGGAAGAAGTCATCTCGATGAACCGGCGCATGTCCGGCGACGCGTCTTTGAATGCGCCGATCAAGGCCAGCGAGGGCGAGAGCGGCGAATGGCAGGACTGGCTGGTGGACGGTCATGACAGTCAGGAGCAGGTGCTGATCGAGCAGGACGAGCTGGACGAGCGCCGCTCCATGCTGGAGGACGCGCTGTCGGTGCTCAACGAGCGCGAGCGGCGGATATTCGAAGCGCGCCGGCTGGCCGAGGATCCGGTGACGCTGGAGGACCTGTCCACGCAGTTCGACATTTCCCGCGAGCGCGTGCGCCAGATCGAGGTGCGGGCGTTCGAGAAGGTGCAGGACGCGGTGAAGGCCTCGGCGCTGAGAAGGCAGAAGGCGCTCAGGACGATTGAAGCGTGAGCGCCAGAGCCGCCAGCACGGCGGCGGCTTTGGCACTGAGTTTCATGTATTAACTATCGCTTAACTATCGGATTGCAACCTTTTGGCGCGTGTGCGACGGCTGCTGCTCATTCATTGTAAGGAGCAGGTTGATGGCCACATTCACCGTTGGAATACCGAACCCAGCCAATCAGTCGGAGGCTGGCGGAGGTCTTGCAGCGACGATCTCCTTCACTGGCTGGACGCGCAGCGATTTTGCTGGCGGCGCAACATTAACGGACTATCAGACGGACCCGGTCACAGGCCTGTTGAGGGCAGTGCGGCAGCTGACGCTGACCATTAATGGGCAGAACCAGGTAACGGCGTGCAACTATGATATTTTCACCGGAACAGTGCGCGTGCCACAGTTTCAGGCGACGGGCTTCGCCACGGCGCTTGACAGTTTTCTCTCTAGCTCGATCAACTTGAGCATGGCAATCGGCGGCGACGGCACATATGTCGGCAACAATTTCGACAATGAATTTCGCCCATTCTATGATGGGAACACGTTCTACGGCTATGGCGGCAACGACACAATGGTGGGCGGCACTATTGGCAATCATCAAGACATATTTTATGGCGGCAGCGGGTCTGACACGATGATATCGTTAGGCGGCAATGGCGGTCGCAGCTCGGGCATTTTCATGTTCGACACTGACCCCACCGGCACAGCGGTCGACTATGCGAGGGGCGGCGGCGGCATAGCATATTCCACGGCGAATTTCTCGCTGCTTGAAAACGGCATTAACGTCAATCTTGCCACGGGCGCCGGCGTCGACGGCAGCGGCAACCGCTACACGCTTGAGCGCATTCAGAATGCTGTCGGCAGCCAGTACGCCGATGTGATCCGTGCAGCCGACGTGTTCACATATATGTATGGCAGCACAATTTCGGGTCTTGGCGGCAATGACACGATCACTGGCGGGCTTCGCAATGATATTCTCAACGGCGATGGCGGCAATGATGTCATTTCGGGCGGCGACAGCAATGATGAGCTTTATGGCGGCGCGGGGAACGACATTCTCACCGGCGGCGCGGGCGCGGACAAGCTCGACGGCGGCGCGGGCATCGACACGGCGGACTACAGCGCCTCCGGGGCCGCATTGTACCTGATCATGTCCTCCGGCTCGGTCTCGGGCGGCGATGCGGACGGCGACACGCTCACGTCGATTGAAAACATCAACGGCAGCCAGCTCGGCGACTATATTGTCGGCACCAGCGGCGACAATATCTTACGAGGCAATGACGGCAGCGACGCCCTTCACGGTTTGGGTGGCAATAACCAGCTGTTCGGCGGCGCAGGCAGTGATCTCTTGACCAGCAGCGGCGGGTCCGATCTGCTCGACGGTGGCACCGGAACAGACTCGCTATATGGCGGCGTGGGCAACGACACGCTCTATGGCGGCGCGGGCGTTGACACGCTCAATGGCGAGGACGGAAACGACATTCTGCGCGGCGACGCGGGTGCGGACGTCATCAATGGCGGGCTTGGCATCGACCGGGCCGACTATTCAACATCAACCGTCGGCGTCACCGTCAACCTGACCACCGGCACGGCGTCCGACGGCGACACGCTGACGGGGATTGAGAACCTGTTAGGCTCAAAACTGAACGATGTGCTCCTGGGCTCGTCGGGTGCGAACGTGCTGTATGGCAATTATGGCAACGACCAGCTCTTCGGCCTCCTGGGCAATGACAATCTCAGCGGCCAGGCGGGCGATGACGCGCTGTTCTGCGGCGAAGGCAACGACACCGCAAGCGGCGGCGACGGCAATGACGGGCTGTTCGGCGAAGAGGGCGCCGACAGGCTCTACGGCGGCGCAGGCAATGACTATCTGCAGGGCGGCGACGGCAATGACGTGATCTGGGGCGACGCAGGCGACGACCAGATTGAGGCGGGCGCAGGAAACGACCTTGTCGTGCTCGGCGCGGGCAATGACGAGTTCACGCTCGGCCTCGGCGATGACCGCGTGCGCTTCGACTATGGCAATGGCGCCGATGTGATCCGGGACTTTGGTCTCGGCAATGACGTGATCGACTTCACGAACACCGACATGTGGCTTGGCGTTCTGCAGGCCAACACGGTTCAGACCGCGGCCGGCGTGCTGATGAACCTCGGTTCAGGCTCGATATTGCTGGAAGGATTGACGCTGTCGCAGATCGATTGGGCGGCGGACTTCGTCTTCGCCGTTTGACGCGGAAGGCGCTGGTCTCTCAGCCCAGCATCTTTCTGAACTGAATGAACCCGGACCGGTCCGCCACTTTCTCATAGAGGCGGATCGCCGTTTCATTCGTCTCATGAGTCAGCCAATAGACCCGCGCCGCGCCCTTTTCCGCCGCGAAGTCATAGACGGCCTGTATCAGCGCCGTGGCCGCGCCTTTGCCCCGGTGTCCGGGCTTGGTGATCAGGTCCTGCAGATAGCAATAGGGGCCCTGCGTCCATGCGGAATAGTGGAAGATGCAATGCGTCATGCCGATGATTTCGCCCGCTTCTTCGGCCATAAGCCCATGCATTGGAACAGTGGGATCGAGCAGCCGCGCGAAGGTCGCGTCGCTGGTTTCGCTTGAAATGCTTGCCTTGTAGAACTCCTGATACGCCTTCCACAGGCCATCCCATTCGGCCCGGTCGCGCGCCTCAAGCGGCCTTATAGTCAGTGTCATCCGGCCGCCTTGGCATTCCAAGCCTTAAAGACTTCCTGAAACACCTTATCGCCGGGTATGCCCTTCTCAATCGAGATCAGCGCGCGGCGACCGGACTTGTAGGTGAGCGGAATGTCGATCCAGCTCTGGCGGTTCATCAATGCGAGATTGTTCTCGACGGCACTCTTTTCATCCGTCAGCGCGATCAGGAAGAAGCCGTCGCCGAAATTGGCCGGCACGCCGACCAGCGGGTTGCCGGGGGCCTGCTCGGTGTCCTTGAAGGTGACACGCTGCACGCCGTCGACGCTGCCGCCCTGGAATCCTTCCGGCACGGTGAAGGCCAGCTCAATAATGTGGCTGGCCGGCAGCGTCTTGTCGCCGTTGCGCTTGATGGTGAGCTTCAGCTGGATGCCCTTGTCAGGAATGTTGACTTCGCCGCGTATCGCCGCCTCGGCCGGCTGGTCCGCGCCGGGCGAATCCTGCACGACCGACCAGACAACGGCGCCGGTGTCCACAGTGCCCTCTTCGGTGCCGGTTTTCTCTTCGTAGAAAACCGCCTTCTGGCCGACGGGAACCGCAGCCGGTGCGGCGGGCGTTTCAGGCGCGGCGGGCGCTGTTGGATCAGCGGGGGACGGTTTGGCGGCGGCGGGCGTCGTCACCTGCGCCACCGACTCGCCTTCGCCTACCCCGGAAGCGGCAACCGCAGGGCCTGTCTCAACTTCCTTGCCGTCCTCGGTCAGGCGCTGGGTGAATTTCTCCTCGCCGGGTGCGACCTTGGCTGGAGCAGCCAGCGCGGCTGGCTCGACTTTCGCTGGCGCCGCCGCCTGGTCAGCCGGTTTGACGCTTGTGGTGACAACCTTTTTGACTTCCGGGGCGGAAGGCGCATTGAAATTCGCGAAGGCTGCGGCGATTTCGTCGCGCTTCAGGTAGGCGCCATAGCTCGCGCCGGCAGCAAGCAGCACGCCGAGCGCCGCCCAAGCCAGACTGCCTCCGCCGCGCTTTGCGCCGCTGGCCGGGGCGGGGGTCTTCGGATTGGGTATCAGCTCCGGCCTTTCCAGCTGTCGCACATAGGGCAGAGCCGGCGCCGCAGGGGCCGAAGCGCGGGTGACCGGAACGGCGATGACTGGCTCCACTGGAACCGGCGGGCGCTTGTTATCTGCCTCCGCAGCGGAAATGAACGCCTCGAGAGGATCGGGCTGGTTGACCCCGCTGACAGGCAAGAGAGCAGCGGCCGGCGCATAAGCCTGCTCGACCGTCTCGATCGCGTCATCCAGCGCCTTCATCTGACGCGCTTTCTGCTCGGCCGATGGACTGGGTGTCAGCGAATTGAGCTTCTGCTCAATGGTCTGGCGCGCCCGCGCATAGACCCGCGCCCGCAGCTCCGCTGTGTTGACGGATTGCCCGTCAATGGTTTTTTTCAGAATCGCTACAAAATCAGTCATCCGCCCGTTCGCCGCTTGTGAGGCCCCGTTTTGATTCGGCGCGCTCTTCTGAAGTGATTTGCCCGCTGCAAATTAGTCCTGAAACGGGTCTGTCACAAGTATCGTGTCATCACGCTCCGGACTTGTTGACAAAAGAGCAACAGGACAGCCGATCAGCTCCTCAATATAGCGCACATATTTGATCGCCTGGGCGGGAAGCTGGGCCCAGGATCTTGCCCCCGCCGTCGTGTCTTTCCAGCCTTCGAGCGTTTCATAGACCGGCTCGACACTGGCCTGCGCCGCCTGCGCGGCGGGCAGATAGTCGATCAATTGCCCGTCCAGCTCATAGCCGGTGCAGACTTTGATCTCGTCCATGCCATCGAGAACATCAAGCTTGGTGAGCGCGATGCCGTTGATGCCGTTGACCGCCACCGCCTGGCGCACCAGCACGGCGTCAAACCAGCCGCAGCGCCGCTTTCGGCCTGTGACAGTTCCAAACTCATGGCCGCGTTGCCCAAGAAACTCGCCCACTTCATTCTGCTGCTCGGTCGGAAACGGCCCTTCGCCGACCCGCGTTGTGTAGGCCTTGGTGATGCCGAGCACATAGCCGATGGCGCCTTTGCCGGATGCCTTCTCGCGCGCCACATCCAACTCCTGATGCAGCGGCAGGATCAGCGTGGCGTTCTCGGCGATGCGAAGATTGTCGCGGGTGACGGTGACGCCCTGCCCTTTGAGCCGCGCGATCTCCTCGATCAGCGCGCGCGGGTCGAGCACGACGCCGTTGCCGATCACCGAAAGCTTGTTCGGCCGCACCACGCCCGAGGGCAGCAGCGAAAGCTTGTAGGTCACGCCGTCGATGACGAGCGT
>JANMMM010000263.1:0-3664 GCA_031373225.1 Phyllobacteriaceae bacterium
CAAGTTCTCCGGCCTTCTGGCAGGCATGGCTAAGTCCGCCGACGGAAACCGCTGGTTTGAGGCCGCCAAGGCGATCATGACGACGGACACCTATCCAAAGGTCGCGACGGAATCCGTGCACCTCGGCGGCGTCTCAGTCACCATGAACGGCATCGCCAAAGGCGCGGGCATGATCGCGCCTGACATGGCGACCATGCTTTCCTTCATCGCCACCGACGCCCCAATCTCAGCGCCCGTCCTACAGAAACTTCTGTCCAAATATGTGGAGAAAAGCTTCAACTCCGTGACCGTCGACAGCGACACATCCACCAGCGATACGCTTCTCCTCTTCGCTACGGGCGCAGCCGCAAAACGCGGCGCGCCGAAAATCGATCATGCTTCCGACAAGCGGCTCAAGCCCTTCAAATCAGCGCTCCAGCGCCTGATGCATAACCTCGCTTTGCAAGTCGTGCGCGACGGCGAAGGCGCGCGCAAAATGGTCGAGGTGCTTGTTCAAGGCGCGGTCTCGGCCAAATCCGCCAAGCGCATCGCTCTCTCCATCGCCAATTCACCGCTGGTCAAAACCGCCATCGCCGGGCAGGACGCCAACTGGGGCCGCGTCGTCATGGCCGTCGGCAAAAGCGGCGAACCCGCCGACCGCGACCGCCTGTCCGTGAGCTTCGGCCCCATCCGCGTCGCCCACAAGGGCATGCGCGACCCGGCCTATTCGGAAGCGGAAACCTCGGCCTATATGAAAAAAGAGGACATCAAAATCACCGCCGACATCGGCCTCGGCAAGGGCGGGGCCACGGTTTGGACATGCGATCTGACCAAAGAATATGTCGAGATCAACGGGGACTATCGGAGCTGAGCGAATTACGGTGACGTGTCGTAATTGAGGCGAGGTCCCCGGAGAAGGATGCATTGGCGGCGCAGGCGCTGGATGAGCGCCGAACGGGCCCCCTTGTCCGCCGTTGAAACATCGCGCGGCGGCTTCGTTCCGGGTCCTGTATGGCAAGCTGCCGGCGCAAGTGCGCTGTCAGCGTAATTACGCAATTTGTTCTGCGGCAGCTTCTGCGATGCCAGCCGCCGCTTGGACGGCAAGAGCATGAGCGGCTGCCTGCGAATCTTGAAATTCCTCAAGCGCATGGACTCTGCCCCACCGCAGGGTGAACACATGGAGACCGCGGTTGACGTACGGCGCGCCGCCATTTAGCAGCGTTGCGGCGCCATCCCACTGCGCAAACACGGTGGTATTCCACGGCCAGCCCTTCACCCAGATGTTGTTGACCGTGATATGGAGAGTTGGCAGGACGCGGCCGAGGCGCTCAAACCAGCGGCGCATGGCTTCTTTGTCGTGGCGCACGCCGCCAAGCGCGTGGGCGCCGGAAACCCGGTGATGGACATGCGGCGCGACCGCTTTGACCGCCTCATCCCAGCGATGGTTGTTGACATGGTCAAAGGTCTTTCGAATTTCATTCTTGACAATGTAACTGTATATCATTGGGAACCTCCAAGCGTGATGGCGGAAAGCTTGAGGCGCATCGTCAGTTGCCCCAGTTTTCAAACGCAGTCCTGATGCGCGCCGCCTCATCTCAAAATAGATTGCGCTCGACTTCTATATTTGATATAGATGACGAACGCAATCTAAAAAAGAGATCGATGATGCGCGTAAGCCGCAGCCAGGCCGCAGAAAACCGCGAAACCGTGATCAATGTCGCCAGCCGCCTGTTTCGGAAACTTGGCTTTGACGGCATCGGCCTTAAAGATTTGATGAAGGGCGCTGGGCTGACCCAGGGCGCCTTCTACAAGCAGTTCGCGTCAAAAGAAGATCTGGCCGCTCAGGCGTCCAGGCGGGCATTGGCGAGCGCCTATCGCCGTTGGTCAACCGCAGCCGCCTCCAATCCGCAGGACCCGCTTGGCTCAGTCCTCGCCTTCTATCTCAGCATGAATCATTGCGCGGAAAAGATGGACGGCTGCCCGATCGTAGCGCTCGGCTCGGACGCGGCCCGGCAGAGCACTGCGGTCAAAGCGTCGTTCGAAGCCGGAATCAGGGACCACCTTGAGATGCTCGGCAGTTGGCTTGGCGAGGCCGAGGGCGAGGAGCCTGACGGCAAAGCCATGGCCATTCTCTCGACAATGGCCGGTGCATTGCTCCTCTCGCGGGCGGTCAACGACAAACAACTGTCGAAACGGTTCCTGCAAGCCGCCGCAGACTGTGTCGTGAAATTGCGGTGACGTGCGTAATTCCAAAGGAAGCGCCACGGTCTGGACATGTGACCTGACCAAGGAATATGTCGAGATCAACGGCGATTACCGCAGCTGAGCGCATCGGCCGCTCAATTGGAATCACTCTGGCAGCCGCCGACCTAAATCCGTCATTCCGGGGCCGCGCAGCGGAACCCGGAATCCAGAGTGGCGAAGATCGAATTTTCGCTCCTGCGCGGACTGATTTCAAGCCCGCCAAACCAACCATTTCAGCCCACTTGCCAGCATCCCATCTCTGGATTCCGGGTTCCGCTTCACGGCCCCGGAATGACGGCGAGGGGGGGATGCCGTCAAAGTGATCCCATTTTGCCGCCCGATGCTTTATCCGACATTTATCTGACGTTTATCTGACATTTATCAGCGTATTGCGCTTTGCAGGCGCATGTTGGTGCCAAACTTCACCATCCCGCCCAAACTTTCACAGGCGCTGGGCAGTGGGTCAGTTTGAACTTCCGGTCCTTGTCCGAAAGTCGAACGCACATGAAACGTTTGATACTTCAGGATTTGACCCAAGGCGTAAGTGCTGATTGCCTCCATGAAAGTCTGCCTGCCGCTTGCCGGTGCAGCGTAACTGTCCGACCTGACGACCACGACACCTGCGCGACAGCCGGCGTGCGGCCATTCGTTGCAGTTTGCACGGCTGTCCCCAGTTGGCCGCTCGACACCGGTTCTCTTTTCAGCCGAAGCGGCAGCTTGATTCGGTGACACCGCCCCACATGTTGGTCTCGCGATAGACCCGCGTCGCTGGTTCATCTTCGACAGCGCCAATGGCGGCAATCAGCGGAATCAGGTGATCTTCCTCCGGATGGCAGATGCGGGCGGACGGTGGGTGTTCCCGGTCCTCAGCTGAAAATTCAAGGGTCTCGCGCGATGTCCAAAAACGACCCAAAGCGGTCGTCACAGCTTTGGCAAAGAGCGGCTGCGATCAGTCAAATACGTTCTTGCAATTCATGTCTGGCCTTTTCGCTGATTCCCATTTGCGCTAGACCTGAAGCCAACAGGTGGATCGTCCGGCGCATTTCGGTTGCATGGATTGGGTGATGCATTTGCCTTGAGATATGCTGATTGGAAGCCTGTTCATGCCTTACGCGCCTGCAAATTTGATTGACTACGAGCGATACCCGATTGACCGGGAAGGGACCAGGCGGGATAGCTTGCTGAACCGGGTCCGCGCTGACCTGGAGCGTGACGGCTGTGCGGTCATAAAACAATTTCTGACGTCCGGGGGAATTGCCGCGCTCACGGCGGAAGCCGACAGCGTCGCCGACAAGGGCCACCGCAGTTTCAACCGCACCAATGTGTATTTCTCCAAGGACGATCCAAGTCTCCCGGCCGACGATCCGCGCCGGCAGTTCTTTGACCGCTCGAATTCATTTGTGCCTGCAGACAACTTTCCCAAGGACGGCCCGCTTCGCAC
>JANMMM010000302.1:0-1768 GCA_031373225.1 Phyllobacteriaceae bacterium
CAAAGCCGACCTTGTCCACCATCTCGGAAGCCAGCTTGCGGCTCCCGGCGATCTTGGCGAGTGGCAGCGCGTCGGCCTTCAGCTCACCCCATGAAACGACAAGCGCCGAAGCGTTGAAATTTGGATCAACTGGATATTCGAAGACCTTTTCGGCGTAAATCTGCTGAGCCTCGCCGCTGGCGAGAAACTGCATAAGCTTCAGCGCATTTGCCTTGTGCGGCGCATTCAGCGCCATTGCCATGCCAGACACATTCACATGTGAGCCGCGGTCTGCGGCATTGGGAAACAGCACCTTGACGGCGCCCGCCCATTCCTTCTGTTCCGGCTCTTTGTCATTCGTCAGCATCTGGCCGATGTAATAGGTGTTGCCAATGCCAATGTCGCAGGCGCCGGAGAAGATCGCCTTGGCCTGGTCGCGGTCGCCGCCCTCCGGCTTGCCGGTGAGGTTGGCCTTGACGCCCTGCAGCCACTTCTCGGCCTCTTCCGGTCCGTGATGCGCGATCATCGACGAGATCAGCGCCAGATTGTAGTCATGCTGGCCCGAGCGCAGGCATATCTTGCCTTTCCATTTCGGGTCGGCAAGTTCCTCGTAGGTGATTTCATTCTGCGTCACGCGCTCTTTCGACGCATAGACGACGCGCGCCCGCTTGGTCAGGCCGAACCAGAACCCGTCCGGGTCGCGGTATTCGGCGGGCAAGGCCGCATCAATGCCGGGGTCCGAGACTTTCTGCGCAATGCCCTTGGACTTAACGTTGGTGAGCCGGGCTATATCGACCGTCAGGATGACGTCCGCAGGCGAATTGGCGCCCTCCGCCGCGATGCGCTCCTCAAGGCCCTTGTCGAGAAACAGCACATTCGTTTTGATGCCGGTCTTGGCGGTGAAAGCCTCCAGCACCGGCGCAATGAGAGCCGGCTGGCGGTAGGAGTAAATATAGACCGCCTCTTCGGCGGCGGCAATGTGAGGGAAAACAATAGAAGCAGCGGCAAGCATGGCTGCAGCTGAAAGCTGGGGGAGTTTTGACATTTGTTCATCCTAACCGTCGGGGTTCAAGGCCCCGTGGAACGATTTCTGGCCTCATGGCCGATCCCGCGATTAGGCGCGTCATCGGCCAGAGTCAACAAATTTTGCATAAAAATCAATAGTTTAGAACAATTCTAATCTGCGCTATCTGGCAAGCACGCGCATCGGCGGAAACTTGATTTCCACCAGCGTGCCCTTTCCGGGCGTCGAAGAAATCTCAAACTTGGCGCGGTTGCCCTCAACCATTGCCTTGGTCAGCGGCAGTCCAAGCCCCGTCCCGTCACCTCGCCCGCGCCGCACGGTCGAGAGCTGCTTGAACGGCTTCATCGCCTGTTCAATCTCCTGCTGGCGCATGCCCGCGCCCGTGTCGCGCACGCGGATCACCACTTCGCCGTTCAGCTCATAGGCGGTCGAGACGATCACCTGCCCGCCCGCGCCGGTGTAGCGCACGGCGTTGGACAGGAGATTGAGCGCAATCTGCTTGATAGAGCGCAGGTCCGCCACGACATCGGGGAGCGTCGAGGCAAAGCTTGAGCGGATGATGACCCGCTCGCGGTTCGCCTGCGGCTGCATCAGCGCGACAGATTCGGCCAGCGCCTCGTTCAGCGCCACCGCCTCGAAATTCATTTCCTGCTCGCCCGCCTCAATTTTAGAAATGTCGAGGAGATCGTTGACAAGGTCAAGCACATGGCGGCCGGAGCGGTGGATATCCTTGGCATAATCAAGATAGCGCTGGTTGCCGATGGG
>JANMMM010000320.1:0-2960 GCA_031373225.1 Phyllobacteriaceae bacterium
AGAACTGGGAGCGCGCCGCCATGATAAAAGCGCTGCCTGTGGCGGGTGACGTCGCGGCGGGCGAGGCGTTTCTGAAAGAGCTGACGCCCTACATCTGGCGCAAATATCTCGACTACGCCGCCATCGCCGACGTGCATTCCATCAAGCGCCAGATCCACGCGCACAAGGGCCATGGCGAAATCGCGGTGCATGGTCATGATTTGAAACTCGGACGCGGCGGCATCCGCGAGATTGAATTTTTTGTGCAAACCCAGCAGCTGATCGCCGGGGGCAGGGCACCGGACCTGCGCGGTCGTGCGACCGTGCCGATGCTCGCACAGCTCGCCGAACGCGGCTGGATCAAGCCAGAGACGCGCGATTCGCTGGCGCGCGAATATTGGTTTCTGCGCGATTTGGAACACCGGGTGCAGATGGTTGCTGACGCGCAGACGCACACGCTGCCGGAAGACGAAGAGGGCCTCTTACGCGTCGCGCTGATGGCGGGATATTCGGACACAAAGAACTTCGCGGAAGCAGTGCGGGCCTCGCTTCAGGCCGTCGAGTCTCACTATTCCGCGCTGTTCGAAACCGCCCCGCAGCTCTCCACCGGCATCGGCAACCTCGTCTTCACTGGCGACAAGGACGATCCCGGCACGCTGGAAACCATGGCCAAGCTCGGCTTCGCCCGCCCCAGTGACATTTGCCGTGTCATCCGCACTTGGCATTTTGGCCGCTACAAGGCCACGCAATCGTCCGAGGCGCGCGAGCGGCTGACGGAAATCACCCCGGCGCTTCTGAAAGCGTTCGGCGCGGCGAAAGACGCCGACGACGCCATCCTGCGCTTTGATGAGTTTCTGTCGGGCCTGCCTTCAGGCATCCAGCTCTTCTCGCTTTTGAACTCAAATCCTGCGCTGCTCGACCTGCTGGTTCTCATTATGGGCAGTGCTCCGCGCCTGGCGGAAATCATCGCGCGCAAGCCGCATGTTTTTGACGGCCTGCTTGATCCGGCAATTTACCGCGATACACCGACCAGGGAATACCTCTCCGAGCGGCTCGTCGCGTTCCTGCACAATGTGTCGGTCTATGAAGAGGTTCTCGACCGGCTGCGCATATTCGGCGCGGAGCAGAAATTCCTGATCGGCGTGCGCGTCCTGACCGGCGCGATTCAGCCGCAGACTGCGGAGCGTGCTCTGTCCGACTTGGCAGACATTCTGCTTCAGGAATCGCTTGCGGCGGTGACGCGCGAGTTCGAAGCAAAGCATGGAAAAGTGAAAGGCGGCGTGACGGCCATTCTCGGCATGGGCAAGCTTGGCAGCCGCGAACTGACGGCAGGCTCGGACATTGACCTCATCCTGCTTTACGACCATGCGGACGACGAGGAGTCCGACGGCGAACGCCCGCTCGCGCCGTCCACCTATTTCATGCGCCTCACCCAGCGCCTGATCGCCGCCATCTCAGCGCCGACCGCCGAGGGCACGCTCTACGAAGTGGACCTGCGCCTGCGTCCATCGGGCAACAAGGGACCGGTTGCGACGCGCTTCAGCGCCTTTTCAGAGTACCAGCGCAAGGACGCCTGGAGCTGGGAGCACATGGCGCTGTCCCGTGCCCGCGTCGTTGCAGGCCCCGGAGAGTTCGCCGGGAAAATAAGCTCAGAGATTTCTTCCATACTTTCATTGCCGCGCGACAAGACCAAGGTCGCCAAAGAGGTGCGCGAGATGCGCGCGCTGATCGGCGAGGAAAAGCCGCCAAAGGGCATATGGGATTTCAAGCTCATGCCTGGCGGACTGATTGATCTTGAGTTTCTTGCCCAGTATGCGGCGATAACCGGCCAATCCGGGACCGCAGCCGTTGAAACTTCCATGGCGCTTTCCCGTCTTAAGATCGAAGGTCTCGAAGAAGACGCGCGCGCGGAACTCGCCGCCGCGCATCTGCTTTTCTCCAATTTGACTCAGGTCCTCCGGCTCTGCCTGAAGGATGAGCCGGCCGATGGCGATCTGCCGCAGGGTCTGAGTGAAATCATGTGCCGCCTCAGTGGTCTGCCGGATGCGGCGACGCTGGCGGCGCATGTGAAGGATACGGCGCGAAGGGTCAGGGAAATCTTTGACCGGACGCTCCGTTAGCAGCGGCAGAAGGCGCGATGGGCCGCGCCGGACGCCGCACCCGCATCGGGGGTGATGATGCAAAAAAGGAACTTGAAATGAAACCGACACTGAAAATCGCACTGGCCTTCGTGGCCCTCTCCAGCGCCCTCACTGCGACCGCCTATGCGCGCGACGGCAAGCACCAAGGCCGTGACCGCGCCGGCATGATGCCGCCGCTCGAAATGCTCGACGCCGACAAGAACGGCGACGTGACTTTGGAAGAGTTCACCAAAGTCGCCAATGAGCGCTTCGCCAGCGCCGACGCCGACAAGGACAGCAAGCTGACCGTCGGCGAAGTCGCCGCCGAGATCGAAAAGATGCGCGCCGAGCAGATGGCCAAGCGCATGATCGCGCGCTTCGACGCCAATGACGACGGCATTCTGACGGCGGAAGAGTCGGCGAACGCCCAGAGGAAAATGTTCGCCATGCTCGACAAAAATGACGACGGCAAGATCGTCCAGTCCGAGCGCCCCGGCCGCTGGGGCGGCAAGGGCATGCGCAGCGATGGCGGCAATGACGACGCGAACTGAGGACAGGTTGAATCAGTTTGTAAGCCGGATTCGGTAACAGACTGATTTGATTCAACAGTGGCCCGGTGGCGCAAGCTGCCGGGTCACGCATGGTCTTGGACAAGGTTAGAGCATCGGGCGCTAGAATGGGATCACTTTGGCGGGCGCATTCCCTCTTGCCGTCATTCCGGGGCCGCGAAGCGGAACCCGGAATCCAGAGATGGGATGCTGGAACATGGGCTGAAATGGGTGGTCTCGCTGGCTTCAACCCGGTCTGCGCAGGAGCGGAACTTCGATCTTCGCCACTCTGGATTCCGGGTTCCGCTTCGCG
>JANMMM010000332.1:0-7345 GCA_031373225.1 Phyllobacteriaceae bacterium
GCCCAGGTCCTCAAGGCGTCGCAGCACCAATTGCAGCGCGGGAATTTTCTTCTCGTCCGGCTCTGCGACGACTATCGCTAAATCGGCGGCGGCAAGCACAGCTTCCGCCTCATGCGCGAACTCGACGGAGCCAGGGCAGTCGATGAAGGTCAGGCTCTCACCCATGTACGCCGTGGTGGCGACTGTCGCCTCAACGCTCATCTGATGGGCTTTGGCCTCGGGGGAATTGTCGCTAATAGTGTTACCTGAGCCGGCTTTGGCAGCTTTCTGAATCGCTTTGGTGCGCTCGAGTATCGCCTCGAAAAGCGAGGTCTTGCCTGATGCGAAGGGTCCGACAATGGCGATGCATTTCGGACCCGCAGATCTTCCTCCGGCGCGGTTTCCCATGAATTTGTCCTCCCATTTTCGTGTTGAAACAGGAGCGGCGGCCGGCTTTTGACCGTCGCAACAGCCATTCATTTGGACGGCTGACAACATCGTTTCATTACGCGGCGAAGGATGCAAGAGGCTGGCGGATTTGAGGCGACAAACGCTGTTGCACGTGGCATTCTCGCACGGGGCCTGAGAATAGCTGGAGAATGAAATGAACTGCAGACCGGCCGCATTCACCGCCATTGCCCTCGCAGCCGCGCTAGTCCCGTCGCTGGCCTTCGCTAAGCGGGCCCGCTGTTTCACCACCGACGACGGCTATTTTTCGTGCCAATTCAGGGCAACCGACAAAGCCGGAAGTTTTGAGATCAAAGGCCGGTCAACACCAACTTACAGCTTGGTGGTCGATGAGCCGGGCTTTGCCTTCGGCTATATCAATTTCGGCAACAGGGGCATCCCGATTTCCGGCATGTTCGTGCGCCAGCGCGATGACGGGGGCTGCTGGAGCAATCCGGAAATGAATGTGAAGCTCTGCGCCTGGTAGGCACATGAAAATGCCGCGCCCTTTTGAGGCGCGGCAAGCGGGCGTTTTTCCGGTCTGCGCCGGTTTTCAGCCAGCGGCGGTTTTGAGGCCGCCGCCATTGACGGCGGCCGCTTTTTCCTTGCCCATTTCATTGAGCAGAAGATAAAGCGACGCCGCCAATATCAGGCCGATGCCGAGCCACAGCCAGCCTTCGGGCGCGTAGCCGAAGGCGAGGAAACCGGCGAGCACGTTCATCGGCAGTTTCAAGTCGTCAAACGGTTGCACATAGGCCGCGTCCGCCCTGGAATAGGCCAGCGTCAGGAAATACTGCGCGGCGAACATCAAAAGGCCGGAGAAGATCAGCCAACCCCAGATTTCGCCGCTCGGCACTTCAAAGCCGTTGGCCACAGACAGCGCGCCGTTGACAGGCGTCAGCAGAAGCAGCAGCCAGACCGTGATGCTTTCCGCAGGCTCGTCCGCCGTCAGCCGTTTGGTCAGGAGCGACGCCGCGCCCCAGAATATTGCGGCGATGATTGGATAGAGCGAGTAGTAGGTGAAGCCGGTTGACCATGGCTGCAACACGAGCATGGCGCCGATGAAAGCGACAATTGCGGCCAGCCACCGCTCAATCCCGACACGTTCGCCGAGAAGCAGTTTCGCGCCGAGAATGACAAAGAACGGCGAGGTCATGACCAGCGCGATGACCTGCCAGATCGGCACGCCGTTGGCGAGGCTTGCAATGAACGCCTGCACGCCAAAGGCCGCGAAGACGACGCGGATGACATGGTTGCCTGGGTGCCTTGTTTTGAGGCTCGCCGCGCCGTGCCGCCATAGAAACGGCAGTGAGAAGAGCAGCGCGATGAAATATTGCCAGAAGGCGTCGGATGTCGATTTGAAGCCGAGCTTTGAAGTTACCCACTGGGTGTTGACGTTGACGATGGCAAAGGCGATTCCCGCCAGCACCATGAAGAGCGCGCCATAGAAGGCGCTGGTTGATTTTGTAGTGGACTGATTCATGTTCTTTGGCTCCTGACCAAGGTTCAACATAAATCAGGACGCATGAGATTTGACGCGCCACAACGGCGCGCAGCCGAAGCCGCGGACCGCTCATGCGCATCCAAGCTCATTCTCTTTCATCCGGACTTTAACCGTCGGCCCTGGAATCACACCAGATCTGCTGACCCTTCCAAATGCTTGGAAGGCGCTCGCGGGCTTTACCGCCGGTGGGGAGTTTCACCCCGCCCTGAGAACGATGCCGGAAAATTCCGACGGCCCTCATTAGGCGCGAAGCGACACGGCGGCAAGCGGCAATATGGGGCAATGAAAAACGCCGCACCTCAATGAAGCACGGCGTTCGAAGAAGTACGGAAAAGAAGACTTAGAGCCCCTTCAGCTTCGCATTGCACAGGCTGTAGAAGCCGCCGCCTTTCTGGATCCATTTCAGGCCGTTCAGCGAGCCATTGTCCTTGTTGATATGGTAGGCGTCAACGCAGGTGCGCATGCGGGCGCGGCCCTGTGACAGGTCGGCATAGTCAGCTGAAACCGCGCGTGGGAACTTGACGCCGCGCGGGGCTTTGGCGGTGGAGACCAGCGCCGGCTCAACCGGGTCATTGTCGGACGCGACATCCAGATCATCGGGCGAATCCTGCGAATCCGCCGTGCATTCGGACTTGCGGTAATCGTTCCACTTCATGCCGTTGAGCGAGTCGGCATCTTTGGCGGCCTGGTACTTGGCGCTGCACTCTTTGGCGGACAGGCGCCCAACGGCGGCTGCGGCCACTGCTTTGGCCTTTTTCGGCTTCTCCACAGGCTCTGCGGCGGCGGCAGAATCCGAACCGCACTTGGCTTTGCGGAAATCGTTCCACTTCATGCCGTCAAGCGCATCGGCCTCCTTGGCATCCTGATAAAGCGACGAGCATTCCTTCGCCGAGAGCTTGGCGGCGCCGGAATTGTCGCCGGCCTCTGCCAGCACGACTTTCTTGGCCTTCTTCGGCTTTTCAACCGGCTCAGGCGCGGCTGCCGAATCGGAGCCGCACATGGCTTTGCGGAAATCGTTCCACTTCATGCCGTTCAGAACATCGTTCGCCTTGGCGTCCTGATATTTGGCGCTGCATTCCTTGGCGGTCAGCTTGCCCTCGGCGGCAGGCTCTTCAAGAGCGGCGACTTTTTTCGCTTTTGGCTTCTTCTCCGCCTTGGCCGGCTCTTCGGCGGCGGCGGCTTCAGCGCCGCATTTGGCCTTGCGGAATTCGTTCCAGGTCGCGCCCTTCAGCTTGTCAGCCTCTTTGGCGGTCTGGTAAAGCGCGCCGCATTCCTTGGTGGACAGCGCATGGGCGGGCAGGGCGCTGATCAGCGACGCAACTGCGGCGGCGAAGGTGATCGCCAGCACATTTTTTAACATAGTCTTGGTCTCCGGATTTCTAGATTGAATTGTCACTCAAGCTCCCCTTTCGGCACAAACGCGTCCCTGACTCTGGCCCGATGCCGCAATTTTGACGCCTCGCGCCCTTGCGGCTAACAGCATTCTTGCATCGGCTTATATACCAGCGAGTGCATCCTTGGTAAGGGCAAAAACCTCGCCCTCGCTGAATTCAGTGTCGAGCCAGAGGAACGGCAGATTGGGAAATTCTTCGGCAAGCAGATCGCGCCCCGTGCCAATTTCGCAGACCAGTAGACCGTTTTCCGTCAGATGAGATGCAGCCTCCCTGAGGACGCGGCGCGTCAGATCGAAGCCGTCTTTCCCCGACACATGCGCCATCATTGGTTCAGCGCGGTGCTCGGGTTCAAACGCCGCCGTTTCCGCTTCCGCCACATAGGGCGGGTTGGCAATGATGAGATCAAACGAAATGCCTTTGACAGGGGCGAAAAGATCGCCGTGTAAAAGTCGCAAGCGGCCTTCCGGGAAATGTTTCGCGACGTTTATTTTCGCGACTTCCAGCGCGTCCTTGGAAAGGTCCGTGCCGCAGACTTCCGCATTCTCAAACCGCATCGCGGCGAGGATGGCGAGGCAGCCTGATCCGGTGCACAGGTCAAGCACTGACTCTATGGCCCCAGTGTCAGGAATGAGCGATTCTTCATTCCCCGCAAGTATCCCGTCCGCCATCAGCTCGCCAATGTAAGAGCGCGGCACGATGACCCGCTCATCGACGTAAAACGGCACGCCTTGAATGTAGGCCTTGTTCAGCAGATAGGGCAGCGGCTTGCGCGTCATCACCCGCGCCTCGATCAAGGCAGCAAGCTTAAGTTTTTCCGTCTGCAAGAGGCGGGCGTCGAGGAAGGGATCGAGATTGTCGATGGGAAGATGCAGGGCTTCGAGGACGAGAAAGGCAGCTTCGTCATAAGCGTTGTCGGTGCCATGGCCGTAGACGAGTTCGGCCTGATTGAAACGGCTCACGGCGCAGCGCAGGAAATCGCGCAAGGTGTGAAGGTCGTTCATGTTTTCTGGCACGGCGGATTCATTTCCAGTTGCAGGGCAATTCTAATGGTCCGCGTCGCCGAAAATGACAAGTAACTTCGGACCTTTGGAGCTGCCCCTCATCCGCCTCCTGAGTGTTAGTCGAAGGGCGGACACCTTCGACCGCCTCTTTCGGCGGGTCTCTTGCATATCGGATTTCGAGCGCGTCGGCAGATAGAACCGTCATTCCGGGGCCGCGAAGCGGAACCCGGAATCCATAGTTGCGAAGAACGAGGTTTCGCTCCTGCTTTGCATCGGCTCCCTTTGCCAAGTCTTCCATCCCTGCGAAATCACCGGCACACCATCTCTGGATTCCGGTTCGGCTGCGCCGCCCCGGAATGACGGCCTAAATCGGGATGTCGCTGAGGATACTTCTGGCTAGCCGGTTTCGTCCTCATTCGCCAAGGCCTCTTCATTGATTTCGCCAGGGTCGAGAAACCGCGTGGCGCGCCATTCAGTGAGAATCTCGTTAATCGGCCCCAGCACGAAATGGCGGGCTGAATCCTGATCGTAACCTTCGTCCAACAGCGCGTCATAGTCAGTATGGACATGCCTGACGTGGGCGACGGCCGCCAGCCACACCGATGTCGAGGCGGGCAGCCGCTTGTATTGGCTCATGGCGGCGCGCGTGCGGATCGCCTCTGCGTCAATGAAAGGCGCGCCGGGGATCAGCAGGGTCAGCGCCTTCGCCACCTCCTTCTGCCTCTTTGTGGATAGCGCCATTTTCTATTCCGGAAGCGAAGTTTCGCTTGCTTGAATTTCTCAATTCATATAAACATATCTTTATATGTGTGAGACAGCAAGATGAATGAAGCGAACCAGCTGGGCTTAGATGAATTGGTCGATACGCTGAAAGCGGCGGCGGAATCCAGCCGTCTGCGCATTCTGGCGCTGTTGAAACGCGGCGATCTCACTGTTTCGGATATCACACTCATTTTGGGCCAGTCGCAGCCGCGCGTGTCGCGGCATTTGAAGCTTTTGCAGGAAGCCGGACTGATTGACCGTTATCAGGAAGGGTCATGGGCTTATTTCCGTCTGTCTGATTCTACGCTTTCCGGCGCGCTGGGCCAAGCGCTGGCGGGGCGGGTGTCGGGCGGTGATTCAATCATCGTCCGCGACCTTGAGCGGCTGTCGGATGTGAAATCCGAGCGGCAGAACCGCGCCAAGGAATATTTCCGCGTCAACGCAAAATCATGGGACGAAATCCGCTCGATGCATGTGCCGGACGAAGCCGTTGAGGCGCAGCTGAAGGCGATCATCGGCAAGGCGCCGTTTCAGGCGATGCTTGATCTCGGCACCGGCACCGGGCGTCTGCTCGAGCTGTTCGCGGGACAATACAGGCGCGCCATCGGCATCGACATGAGCCGCGACATGCTGTCGGTCGCCCGCGCCAATCTCGACCGTGCGGGCATTACGCACGCGCAGGTGCGCCAGGGCGACATCTACGCGCTGCCGGTGGACCGCGAGAGTTTTGACCTTGTGACGCTGCATCAGGTTCTGCATTTCCTCGATGATCCCGCGCAGGCGATTCGTCAGGCGGCGCGGGCGCTGCGTCCGTCGGGACGGATGGTTATTGTGGACTTCGCCCCTCATACTCAGGAATTCCTGCGCGATCAGCATGCCCATGCAAGGCTTGGCTTTTCCGACGAGCAGATCGGCCAATGGGTGAGCGAGGCGGGTCTTAAACTCGTGTCAGCCGACGCGCTTGCGCCCAAGGCCGGCGAGAAACTCACCGTGAAACTCTGGTTCGCCCGCGATCCAAGGCTGCTCATTGCGGCGGGCGCGGATGCTGCAAAATTTGATTTGGAGACAGTTTGATGAATGCGTTCCGCCTTTCGCGCCGTCCTGACATCGGCAAGGACATCCGCGTCTCGTTCGAGTTCTTCCCGCCGAAGAACCCGGATATGGAGGAGAAGCTCTGGTCCACCGTGCAGCGGCTTGAGCCGCTGAACCCGGACTTTGTCTCGGTCACCTATGGCGCCGGCGGCTCGACCCGCGAGCCGACGCTGCGCACCGTCAAGCGCATCCTCGACAATACCGGCCTGAAAGCCGCAGCGCATCTGACCGGCGTCAGCGCCTCGAAAGAGGCTGTCGGCGAAGTTGTGCGCGAGTTTCATGACCATGGCGTGCGCCGCCTTGTCGTGCTGCGCGGCGATCCGCAGGCGGGTGTTGGCACAAATTACTCGCCCCACGCTGACGGCTATCAGAGCACGGCGGAGATGATCACCGGCCTGAAAGACATTGCCGATTTCGACATCTCAGTCTCCGCCTATCCGGAGAAACACCCGGAAAGCCGCGACTTCGCCACCGACATCGATGTTTTGAAGCGCAAGGTGGACGCGGGCGCAGACCGGGCGATCACCCAGTTCTTTTTCGACAATGACCTGTATGAAAGCTATGTCGAAAAGGTGCGGCGCGCCGGCATTTACATCCCGATTCTGCCGGGCATCCTTCCGGTGCATAATTTCAAGCAGGTGAAGAATTTCTGCGCCCGCTCGGTCACCCACGTGCCCAACTGGCTGGCCGAGCGGTTCGAGGGGCTGGACAATGACCCGCAGACGCATGCGCTGGTCGCGTCCGCCGTGGCGGCGGAGCAGGTGCTGGACCTTATCGAGCGCGGCGTGCAGGATTTCCACTTTTACACGATGAACCGCGCGGACCTGGCATTCGCCATCTGCCATCTCATCGGCGTGCGGCCGGTTCAAGTGGACCAGCAGGACGCGGCGGCGGCTTAGGCCTTGTCTGCGGCAAGCTCACATTTGTGGTCTGATCACTCGCAGCGGCAGCGGAAAGACGTGGAAATTCGGTAACTGTCACCGTAATTCTGCCAAATTTGGTAACTGTCACCGTAATTCTGCCCGAACAAAACTTCCACGCCATGATGTCGAGAACAAATAGAACTGTCCGGTTTATGTGCCACATGAATTGTCCGCTTCTGTTTCGCCCGGCAGACCGGCCCGCAAGGAGCCGTAGGCGACTGGAGGGCTGGTCTGCCGGACGGC
>JANMMM010000338.1:0-6424 GCA_031373225.1 Phyllobacteriaceae bacterium
ACCGGCTGGTGTTGAACAGGCGCGTGTAGTTGGCGACGCCGGTAAATTTCTCAACCCATTCCCCTGGCGTGAACAGCGGCAGCACTCGCATCGATGTGAATGAGAACATCACCGTCCACAAAGTGCCTCCGACAAACACAAACAGCGCAATCAGGATCATAATCAGTGACCCAAATTTGGATTGCTGGTTTTCATAAGGAGCAAACCACGCCACCAAGCTTGTTGGCACAACAACAGTCAGCAGACCGAGCACCGACGGGAACCAGCTGAGCGGGGACGCCGCGATGGATTGAGCGTCAGCGGAGTATCGGACTGTCACAAACAATGCAAAAATGACGGCCAGGAAGACGAGCTTGTGACTCAATTTGCGGAAAGGGATATCGAGCAGCGTGAGCGCAATGCCCGCCAGAATGATAAAGAATGTCGCGCCGGCGACACCGCTGAACCCGGTCCATGACGGCCAGATGAAACCAAACAGAAATGCGGCGACCATGGTGATGGAGAATGTCGTGTCTTGGGTGCGGCGGGCTATGACCGAGGTTTCGAAACTGCCCTGCAATGCGCGCTTTGCTAACAATGAAACCGCGTAAACAGCGGCCAAAGCGGCCAGAAACTTGACCGCAAAAATGACAATATCGAAAACGAGGGCGCCGCCGCCAACATGTTTTTTGACTTCGACAAACCAACCAGCCTGCTCAAACAGTCCGTGGGTGAAAAGCCCAAGCAAGGACGCGAGCGCTGCGGCGCATGAATAAATGATAACCGCCGGAACGCGGTCCTTGGTGAAGACATAGCGCGGATTAATGGAAACAGCGGCCATTACCTGACTTCACTCCCCGGCTGGTCAGCGGCGGCAGACACCGAATTCGGAAGATTTTAATCAGCCGGATTCACAGCGCGGCGCGCACACGAATTTCAATCACTGAGATGAAAGCACCCCCCACCGCAGGGCGGGGGGCGCAATATTGAAAGACCTAGCTGAAGTCTTACTTCGGGGCGTTCTTGATGATCTCGACGAACTTGGCCTGTGTATCGGCGGCTGTGATCGCCGGGTCAGCCATGAACGATGTGAACAGATCATTGATCTGGTTGATGGAGTCACGGTCAATCATCTGCACGTCGTTCGGGAACACGGCAGTTGACTTGTCGAGAATTTCCAGACCCTTCTTCATGCAGTCATTGGCGGCCGACAGATCGACGTCAGCGCGCATCGGCAGTGAGCCCTTCTTCAGATTGAAGGCGACCTGCACTTCCTTGGACACCAAGGTCGCAGCCATCTTCTTCTGAGCGGCGGTTACCGCAGCGTCCTTGTTCTTCGGGAAGTAGAACACGTCGCCGCCGGTGTTCAGAACCGGGGTCACACCCAGGCCCGGCAGGCAGTCATAGTCCTTGCCTGCAACAAGGTTGGCCACGGCAAATTCACCGCCGGCCCAGTCGCCCATAATGTTGGCGCCGGCCTTGCCCTGGATAACCAGCGCAACGGCTTCGTTCCACTGCGGAACCATCTTGTCTGCCGGAACAAACTGGCGAACGGCGGCAAGCGCATCAAACACTTTGCCGAATTCAGGCCCGCCAGCGATGGCAAGGTCGCGGTCCTTGTAAACCTTGACAAAATTATCAAGGCCGGAAAGCGCCACGAGCACGTCGCCAACCAGCAGGCCTACCGGCCAGCCTTGTGCAAGCGACAAAGGCTGAATGCCTTTTTCCTGCAGCTTCGGCGCGGCGGCGACGAATTCAGCCCAGTTCTGCGGCGGCGCAATGCCTGCGTCTTCGTAAACCTTGCGGTTGGTCCACATCCACTGCGCCGAATGCAGGTTCACCGGAACACAATAGACCTTGCCGTCCTTGGTGCAGCTTTCGAGCTGTGACGCAGGGCGCAGGATTTTTGCCCATTCGCCAGCGGTGGCAACATCGGTGATGTCCTCCAGCAAACCGGCGGCGATCAGCTCGTCAGCGTCCTTGCCGGGGTTAAGCTGGGTGGCGCCCATCGGGTTGCCGCCAAGAATGCGCGAGATGATGATCGGGCGGGCAACGTCGCCCGAACCGGCGATGGCGCCGTCAACCCAATGATCGCCCGAAGCGTCGACCGCCTTGGCGAATTCCGCGACAGCGGCAGCTTCGCCGCCCGATGTCCACCAATGGGTGACTTCAAGATCCGCCGCGTAAGCGACGCCGGATGACAGGCAAACACTTGCAGCCAGAGCGGCCGCAATTGACTTATAACGCATAACAGTTCCTCCCTTGTCTTGTCGTTATGTTGGAAGCCTAAGGCAAATCTTGGCCTTCTGCAACGTTTCAGATTTATTTTTTTTCGACACCCGAATTATTGCTGCACTGCGCAACGCCCAACCCGATTGGACGCTATCCAAACATGCCGCGCGCGGCTTGTAAAGCGGCGAGGGAAAAATCGGATTATCACATTGAAAAATATGTGTTAATCAGGAAATACCCTGCGATTTTCATGTTGTTTCATCAAAATCCGCGCATCTAATTTTGACGATGCCGGCGAAATGTCGAAATGGTGCAGCGCAGCAAACTTTGCCTAACTGTATCGTTACAGATTTTTCCATCTGGACAAATGCGCAATTTGCGGCTCCAAGTTCCGGCGCGTCCAAAATGGCGCTGGAAAACCGATCATGCCGCCAGAATCGCCGTCAAGCGACGCGCGCCCGACACTGAAGAGCATCGCCTTCCTCACCGGACTTGGCGTGACGACGGTTTCGCGCGCCTTGAAAGACGGGCCGGAGATCGGCGAGGAGACACGCCAGCGCGTCAAGCTGATCGCCCAGCAGATCGGCTACCGCCCCAACCGCGCCGGCGTGCGCCTGCGCACAGGCAAGACCAATGTCATCAGCCTGATATTGAATGTTCAGGACGAAGGCTACGGCTTTCTGTCGGCATTCATCTACGGAATTTCCCAAGGGCTGGCCGACACAAACTACCATCTTGTCGTCACGCCCTATTCGCTCGCCGACCCGATGGAGCCGGTGCGCTACATCGTCGAAACCAAGTCCGCCGACGGCATCATCATTTCGCGCACTGAAGCTAACGACCCCCGCGTGCGCTACATGCAGGCGCACGGCATGGCCTTCGCCACGCATGGCCGCACCGAAATCGAAACGCCGCACGCGTTCTGCGACTATGACAATGCCGAATTCGCCCGCGAGGCGATCCGCCAGCTGCTTGCAAGGGGACGCAGGAAAATCGCCCTGCTCGGACCGCCAACTTCGCTCTATTACCGCAAGCACACGGTCGCGGGGTTTCTGGCGGGCATGCAGCTGGCGGGTCTGCCGGCGATTGTGTTCGACACAATCGACACCGACGCGCCGATGAACGATATGAAGGCGTTCGGCGAGGCGCTGGGCAGGTCCGGCGATGCGCCCGACGGGTTCATCTGCTCAAGCGCCATGAGCGCCATGTGCGTCATCTCCGGACTGGAGGCGGCGGGCTTGCAGATTGGCCGCGAATTCGATCTCGTGGCAAAACAGGCGGCTGTTCCGCTGCATTGGTACCGCAGCGAGATCATCACCATCGACGAGGATTTCCACGCTGCGGGAGCGAGCCTTGCCAAGGCTCTGGTCGGCATGATCGACGGCGCGGACCCGGCTTCGCTGCAGACCCTGCTGAAGCCTGTCCTCTAAGCCCCGCTGCCCCACGGCCCATGCTGCGGGCCGCTCATGTCTGTCCTCTCAAACCCATGCGCGCCGAAAAAGTCGCGCTGCGCTTGAATGAGATTGGCCGTGCCCCTGCCCTGCCGGTAGGCGTCGAAATAGGACAGCGCTGAGGACAGCGCCGGCATCGGCAGCCCAGCCAGCGCCGTCTGCGACACCACCGAGCGCAGCGGCCCCTGCGCCTCGCTCATCATCTCAATGAACTTCGGCGCGGCGAGAAGATTGGGCAGTTTGGCATCGCCTGCGAACGCCTCTGAAATAGTGTCAAGAAACTGAGAGCGGATGATGCAGCCCGCGCGCCAGATTTTGGCGATGGTTCCCATCGGCAGGTTCCAGCTGAACTCTTTCGAGGCAGCGGCGAGCACCGCGAACCCCTGTGCATAGGCGGCGATCTTGCCAGCGAACAGCGCCAGCTCCAGCTCTTTGATGAGCACGGACTTGCTTTTCAGCTTCGCCTTCAGCTCAAGGCCGACATAGGCCTTTTCGGCCAACAGCCGCTCCGCTTTGAACGACGAAAGGCCGCGCGCCGCCACCGCCGCCTCAATGGCCGTCGCCGGAACGCCCATCATCTGAGCCTCGATCACCGACCATTTGCCGGTGCCCTTCTGGCCCGCCTGATCGACGATGAGATCAACCATCGGCTTGCCGGTCCTCTTGTCGTCGGCGGCGAGAACGGCGGCGGTGATTTCGATGAGGTAGGAGTTCAGCCGCCCCTTGTTCCATTTCTTGAACACCTTGCCGATTTCTTTCGCTTCCATGCCAAGCCCGTCGCGCAAGACACCGTAAACTTCGGAAATCATCTGCATGTCGGCATATTCAATGCCGTTATGGATCGTCTTGACGAAATGCCCCGCCCCGTCATTGCCAAGCCATGCGCAGCACGGTTCGCCCTTGTATTTTGCCGAGATTGAGGTGAGCACTTTCTTGACCCGCTCATAAGACTGTGGCGTGCCGCCGACCATGATCGACGGCCCGTGCCGCGCGCCCTCTTCGCCGCCTGAAACGCCCATGCCGATGAACGTCAGCCCGCTGCCGTCAAGCCCGGCGAACCGCTTCAGCGTGTCGCGGAAATTGGCGTTGCCCGCGTCAATGATAATGTCGTGCGCCGACATCAAATCCCGCAGCGCCGCGATCTGCTCGTCCACCGCCTCGCCTGCTTTGACCATAATGATGACGGGACGCGGCGGGCGGATGGCCGCTGCAAACTCTTCCATCGTGTGGCAGGGAATGATGCGTTTGGCGAGCTTTCCAGCAGAGGCCATGAACGCGTCGGTCTTGTCCGCTGTCCGGTTGAACACAGCGATGCGGTTGCCCTTTTCCGCAATGTTCAGCGCCAGGTTCGACCCCATGACGCCAAGCCCGATCAGGCCAATTTCCGCTTTCTGCATGTTCCCGTCTTCCCTGCGATTTTGTGGCGGAATGTTTGGACGGGGCAAATGGCAGAGTCAATCTGGATGCGCGCAAACACAAAATGAAAACCGGCGCGCCACTTGGGCGCGCCGGTCAGTTCACTTATGGACGCTTAGCGCATCGGTTGTTCAAATGGAATCACTTTGGCGGTCGCCGACCCAAATACGTCATTCCGGGGCCGCGAAGCGGAACCCGGAATCCAGAGTGGCGAAGAGCGAAGTTTCGCTCCTGCTCAGACCGGGCTCAAGCCAGTCAAACCAACCATTTCAGCCCGTTTGCCAGCATCCCATCTCTGGATTCCGGGTTCCGCTTCGCGGCCCCGGAATGACGGCAAGAGGGAATGCGTCCGCCAAAGTGATCCCATTTTGGCGCCCGATGCTCTAGGGTGTGTCGTCATTTAAGCCAAACCAGCGCGCAAACCAAGTGCAAACCTGCGAGGTAATTTCGGGCGGTCTTTTCGTAGCGGGTGGCGATGGCACGAAAATGCTTTATGGTATTGAAGAAACGCTCGACGAGATTACGTTCGCGGTAGAGCGCGAAATCGCAGTCTCGCTGGATTTTGCGGTTTGATTTCGGCGGGATCACTGGCTTGATGGCGCGCACTTTGAGGCTCTCGATGAAGGCGTCGCTGTCGTAGCCCTTGTCGCCGAGCAGCGCTCCAGGTTCGACTTGATCTGTGAGCGTTTGCGCCTGCGTGATGTCATGCTGCTGCCCGCCGGTGAGGCTGAGTGCGAGAGGATTGCCGAGAGCGTCGACGATGGCGTGGATTTTGGTCGTCAGACCGCCGCGCGAGCGGCCTATGGCTTGGTCTTGGCCCCTTTTTTACGAGCTCCCGCGCTATGCTGATGTGCCCGCACAATGGTGGCGTCGATCATCGCATATTCGTTGTCGGGATCGTCCGCCAACGTCTTGAAAAGATTCTCCCAAACGCCGCTCGCAGCCCAGCGCGAGAACCGCTTGTGCGTGTTCTTCCAATCGCCGAAACGCTCCGGCAAATCGCGCCATGGAGCGCCCGAACGGAACTTCCAGATCACCGCCTCGACGAACAGCCGGTTGCCGCCATCACTGTTGCGCCCAACCGTCCCCGGACGGCCAGGCAGCAAATTCTCGATCCGTACGAACTGATCGTCCCGCAAACCATAGCGCTTCATCGCAAAGCCTCCTAAAATGAAGGCTCCTTATGAATCACGCTTCAACCGATTCGTGAATCCCCTAAATGACGACACGCCCTAGTGGGAAGCCTAAGTTTTTGGGAAGGCGTGAACTCTGGTCTTAACGCTTAACTCAGACCCAATGTCAGCCAAATGCGTTTGGATTTGAGCGCAGCTCTGAACTCCAGGCAG
>JANMMM010000372.1:0-1719 GCA_031373225.1 Phyllobacteriaceae bacterium
GTAAAACGGATCGGACGGACTGATGCCTGCTCCCGCCCAGTAATTGCGGTAGTCTTTGCTCCACTCGATGTCGCTCTTGGCTTCATTTTGCATCATGAAGGCCGTAAAGACGGCGTCATAGCTCTTGCCAGCATCTTCATGCGTGAAGTAGGTGCGAAAGAAACCCTTGCCTTCTTTCTTGAGTTCGAGGCGGTGCTGGAAAAACAAAATGTCTCTGAGGCTGTAGCGATTGTCGCCTTGATAGACCGTGGTTCCAGTGCCGAAGTTTGAACCAGCGATCAATTCTGCTCCCTTTAAAATCTTAAAATGCAAGGAGCCTGAGAGCTTGATATTGTGCGTGTTATAGTCCACAACATCAGATTCCTTATAGCCATTTCGGTGCCAGATTCCGAGACCAGGATATGTGCGGCGGCCAGAGCTGCTTGCTGCATTGTTGATGCCGGGTGTGAGGTTCTCGTCGCCGTAAGTGTTCACGGCATCGTAGCCGCCCGGGTTGTCGGGCCCGACGAGGGATTGGGATGTCGAGTCGATATTGGTGGCATTCCAGTCATCGGCCCGCATGAAGGCGCCGTTGATCTTGAATGCAAATATCTCCTTATCGTTTTTGTCCTTGAATGCCTTCGCATACCGCAAAGCCACCTCGGCCAAGTTGCGCTCGCCGACACGCCCCTGCACACTCAAGCCCTGATGCACAAAGGGACTCTTGGTGGTCATGGCGATCACCCCGTTGAATGCGCTCGGGCCATAGAAAGCAGAAGCGGCTCCCACGATCAGATCGACCTTTTGCAGGTCCAGTTCAGACGCACCGAGGAAGTTGCCCAAGGAAAAGTTGAGGCCAGGCGCCTGATTGTCAACACCGTCAATCACTTGCAGTGAGCGCACGGGTGAGGTGCTGTTGAAACCACGCGTGTTGATGATCTTGAAACCCAAGCTCGCGCTCGTGAGGTCCACGCCCTTGAGGTTGCCCAGCGAGGCATAGAAGTCGGCACCCGCCACCTCCTTGATCGCAATGGACCCCATGCTCTCTACCGTGAGCGGATTCTCGGCCTCTTTTTCACTGATGCTGCGCCCAATGATCTCGACGGCCTGCGTCATCTTGCCATTTAAGCCCAGTTTCAGCGGCTTGCTCATGTCGGTTACATTCACGCGCAGCGTGTCGTAGTTGAACATGATGACGATCAAATCAAACGGCGGAGCGATGGCGACTTCAAACTCAAAATTCCCTTCCTCATCGACTTCGCCGCCAGCTTCCCTGGTAGCCAGAAACACCTTCGCGCCAGGCAGGGTCTCTCTTGTTGCTTGGTCCATCACGGTTCCTCGCACCGTGCCCTGCGCATGCAAGCCATTGACTAGCAATACAAACAACAAGCCAAGCAGACAAATGGGGTAAATTCTCCTCATGCAATTCTCTTGTAAACGCTCACAAAATTGTGATGAATATAGGGAAATATGAGACAAAGATCGAAAGAATCCAACTCAGTACGCTCCCTTGTTGATAATTTCGCATTCTGCCTACTTTTTGGACACCCATTTTCAATTGACAATGGACAATGGACAATGGACAATGGACAATGGACAATTGCGTGAGATGCAAACTCTCAACTCTCCATTCTGAACTCTCAACTTATTAATCGTCCCGATTTTCTTTCATCTTTCATCTTTCATCTTTCATCTTTCATCTTTCATCTTTCATCTTTCATCTTTCATCTTTCATCTTTC
>JANMMM010000380.1:0-11689 GCA_031373225.1 Phyllobacteriaceae bacterium
ATCGGCAAAACCTGCTGCGGCGAAGAAAAACTAGCGGTCAGCTTTTGGCGATTGGCTGCCGCTTTTTGACGGTGTTGGTGATTTTGTTGGGGTTTGTGTTCTCTGCAACTCGTTTGGGTCGATTGCTGCCTGCCTACAGGCCGTCGGCCATCATGACACGATGAAGTTCGCTGACAAAGCGCACTGGATGCCGGCTCATCCGCAACTTTTTAATGCTCATTCGCATTTGACTGAGCAATCCCGGTGTTTCAAACACATTTGATATTGCTTCCGCGACGGATGCGCTGGAGACGTGCGAAGTGACAATTCCGGTAACCCGATGCTCCACCTGCTCTTTCAATCCACCAACCGGTGTGACGACGACCGGCAGGCTGCGACCGTGCGCCATGGCAACAATTCCCGACTGGCTCGCCTCCACATATGGCAGAACCACGAGGTCGTTGCCGTCAAATGCAGCCGCTATTTCATCGGACTGAAGCCATCTGTTTATAACCAGAGCGCCAAGTCTGTTGAGCCGGGCCAAATCCGCGCCGATATTGCCCTCTCCCATGACCGTCAGATCTATGTTTCGCCCCTGATGTTTAAGCTGTTCAACGGCGTCAATCAGAAGGGGAAGACCCTTGTAGCTGTTGATGCGGCCGAGAAAGAGGAGGCGCCAGGGCTTTTGCAATCCAATCTGCGAAATCGACTGGGAAGCGGCCTTGTCCGGCATTGCGAGATTGGGATGGAAAAGCGTCGTCACCAGAGCCGGGTCCAGATGATTCTTGAGGATCAGCTGTTCCGTAACGGCCGAGCTGAGCGTCAAATACCGGTCTGCGCGATGCAGCCGCAGCACAGTGCGTCCATTCACCAAACCGGTCAGGTCGCCTGGATGACGTACAGCATCATGCACAATCACATAATGTTTAACTCCAAGCTCGTGAAAAATCGGCGCAACCAATGGCAACCAGACATGAGGATTCAGAGTAACCACAGCCGCAATATTCTCAGATATGAGTTTATCGGCCAGATCAGAACGAATCTTCCACGCCCTTCCCAGCCCAGTCAGCGCCCCGATGGAATTGGCGAATGGATTTACTTCCATGAGGCGCGGGCCAAAAGCGGAAAACTGTGATATTTCCTGATTATGGCGGGAGACCGACATAGTGACACGAAATCCCGGATGGCGGGATGCGGCCAATGCGACTTCGGCCGAGAATTGCGACAATCCCCGCCGCCCCCAATAGAGAAACAACGTATTAATCACAGACGCCGCCGCCGCATCAGAAACCGCAGCCATTAACAAACCCGTCGACGGATAGGCAGTGGCGTTGATGCCGCCCTCACGTCGCCGCTCCTTGATCCGGCAGCGCCGGATTCGGGAGACTGATCAACACGGGCCCCTGCACCAGGACGCGACCGACGGTTTTTCCAATTTGCTCTTCCAATGACGCGCCTGCTTCTGAAAATGCGCTCATGCCAGCGCCGTTGCCCCCTGATGCAGTCCAATTCCGGCGCGCGATGCCAAAAGCGCTCACTTGGGACGCGTTCAGCGATTCGACTGCATCTTCCTTAACTGTGCGAAGCAATGTCAACTCCGCATGGTCGAGCGATTTAACGAGAGCCAATATTGAATTCGAGCTCAAGAGGACAGTCGGATCGAGAAAAACCAGCCTCTCACCTTGTGCCGCCTGCGCCATTTCGTTCAACAACAAGCCCACCGGTAATGGTGAATTCCTTGCTATCAGCCGCACATCCGGCCTGTTCTTCAGAACCAGAGAAGTGGCGTCGAGTGAAGCGTTGTCCAAGACAATTACCTCAAAGGCAATATCTGCAGCGACATCTTGCAAGCCGTCCAGAATTGAAAGCAAGTTGCCGAGCTGGTTATCGGCGGCAACAAGTACGCTCATCCAAGGACGAGCAGCGCTTGGCGCACGCGGCGCTCGCCAGCCAGAGGTCTTCCGCGGCACAAAATTTTGGACATTTTGAGAGCTGCCAACGGCATTGCCGGCTCTCTTTGAAGCGACGGACAATACATTCGTCGCCAGCGTGCGAAAGGCGCGGCCAATATTTTGCGTTCTGGTGACAAGTCTCTCTGACATTCCCGGCGCCAACAGTTTTGACAACTGGCGCTTCACCCCTTGCATCGGCCAGCCAGGATATCTTGTGGAATCTGGAGCAGACGAAGTGGTTGAGTATAATCTGAATGTCGCAAATCTAATGCTTATCCGCACATTTGTCCGCAACAGCGACCATATCAACGCTGCACTGACGGGAACAGTCTGGCGCTTTAGCACATGGATGGCCAATGGAAGTATGGGAAAAAGTCGGAAAAGCGGGCTGTGGGCGTATCGCGCCACTCCCGCCTGATAGTCAGCTGCGGGGGTCTCATCGCGCACCATCAAAATCTGCGCGAATTCGTTGTGCTTTCCGAATTTGAGTGTGCCCCCCGAAACCAACCAGTCAAATCCATAGAAAATCTCCGACGGATAGACTTTTTGCAACGGCTTCGTGCGAATGAGGCCATAAAACCGGGAATTATCCGCCGGCCTCGCAAAAAAACGTGAGCCGTTGGCTTTGGGAGTGCCGCGCAAGGGATAAGTGCCCAGTGCCATGCGCGAGGGAATTCTGTTGCTCCAGAAAAGGACCTGTGACTGACTGAGAACATAGTCGGGATGCGCCTCAAGAAATTCGTGATGCGCCAACAAAAATCCCGGAGCCCAGAGATCGTCGGCGGCGGCCCACATGAAGTAGGGGGTGTCAGCAGTTACAAGCAAGTGGCGGTAGTTGTCGGCAATACCTAGGTTTTTCGCTCTTCGCGAATAGCGTATGCGCGCATCCATGGCGGCATAGCGCACGCAGACGGCCTCCGTGTCATCCGTCGAGCAATTGTCGGAGATCAACAGCGTCCAGCTGGTGAGTTTCTGCGCGATTATGCTGTCAAGTGCAGCCGCAATGGTCTTTTCTCCATTGAACACCGCTAGTCCGATGGTGATTTCTGAGGGCATGCGAGACTACTTTGAGTCGGTTTGAAGGAAACAGCTCGTTTGTGCTATAAAGCAGGCCAACCAAAAGAGCAGCTGCATTGCCAGGAATTGCACAGCCTGCCCCCTCTGCGGTTCAATTGCACCACTGCCAGCGCTGACCGGCCAAAATGGGAAGGAGGATTTATCTGAATCTCCCCCAAACGAGACCGCGACCAGCCAAAATATGCAGACGCGATAACTTTGATTTTCAACAATGTTGAACTTCAGGGTTGACCAAGCTGACTTGATCGGCTGTAAGACGGCCAAATTGCCGGATAGGTTGGCAAATGTCCGCATGGGCCCGACCAGTTGTGGCAATCTACGAAGGTAAGTTTCTATGTCGCATAATGGATTTTGGGCAGGCAAAAGGGTCCTGATCACTGGCCATACGGGTCTGAAGGGCGCTTGGGCATGGGCATGGCTCGAACGATTGGGAGCGCACGTCAGCGGCTTGGCACTGGCTCCGGCAACTACGCCGAATCTTGCGGAAATACTCGGATTGACGCACCGCCCGTCGTCCAACTTGGCGGATATCCGCGACGCCGGTGAGGTCTGCCGGATTGTTTCCGAAACACAGCCTGAGTTCGTTTTGCACATGGCGGCCCAGGCCTTGGTCAGGCGCAGCTATCGTGAGCCGGTTGACACTTTTAAAACCAATGTTCTCGGCACGCTGAATGTTCTGGAGGCCATTCGCACTCTGCCGGAACTCAGGGCGTGCCTGGTCGTCACCAGTGACAAAGTATATGAAAACAATGACCTTGGGCGGCGGTTTAAGGAGGAGGACACTTTAGGCGGCGCTGACCCCTATTCAGCCTCGAAAGCTGCCTGCGAGATCGCCACAGCCTCATTCGCGAGAAGTTTTTTCTCCGGCAGTTATCAGCAAAATGGCAAAGCGGTCGTGGCAACCGCGCGGGCTGGAAACGTGATAGGCGGCGGTGACTGGTCAGAGGATCGGATCATCCCCGATTTATGGCGGGCGCGGCGGAACGGCGCGCAAGTTGAGCTTCGCTTCCCGAAGGCGACACGTCCTTGGCAACATGTGCTGGACCCGATCGCCGGATACTTCAAATACATGGAGATGCTGAGCGGCGGTTTGCCCGAACGGACGCTGAATTTTGGTCCGACAGACGAAACTGAGATCACGGTCGAGAATGTTGTTGCGTCATTCCAGTCCGCTTACGGAGCGGGCAATTGCGAAGGTTGGCGCCAGGCTCCCGGCGAACATCCAAAGGAAGCAAAGTCGCTTGCCATTGATGCCAGCCGCGCCGTCGCCCGCCTTGGCTGGATTCCGCGGCTGCGGCCCCAGGAGGCCATTAGCTGGACCGCGGACTGGTATGCGGCTTTTGACCGCGGCGAGGACATGGCCGCATTCACAGACAATCAAATCAACACGTATGACAGCCTCTGAACACCTTGCCGCATCCATATTGGCGCACGCCGAAAGTCTTACCGCATGATATTCAATTCCACACCCCTTGCCGGAGCGTTTGTTGTTGGGCAGGAGCCTCGGATTGACGAGCGGGGTTTTTTCGCACGCGCGTTCTGCGCGCGCGAATTTGCTGACGCCGGATTGGAATGCAACTTCGTCCAAGCCAACAACACACAAACACTCAGGAAGGGCACAGTCCGGGGCTTCCACTATCAGCTTCCGCCCGCCGCCGAGGTAAAATTGGTGCGGTGCATTGCTGGCGCGGTGTTTGACGTGATCGTGGACATCCGCCCTGATTCAACTACCTTCAAGAAGTCGTTTGGCACCCGCCTAGATCACGACAACCGCCTTATGATGTATGTGCCGCGAGGGTTCGCCCACGGATTCATCTCGCTTACCGATGATGCTGAGCTAAGCTACATGGTAAGCGCCTTTTATGACCCCAAGCAGGAACGCGGACTGCGCCACGATGACCCAGCGTTTGACGTGAATTGGCCGGTCGAAGTCACGGGGATTTCCGCCAAAGACAGCGCCTGGCCGGACCTGGACCCAGAATTCCACGGCGTGGGTCTATTCAGGGCGGAAATCGCGCCGCCGATCACAGGAGTGGACAGACCAAAAATAAATGGCGCTTCCGCAGCGATTGATCCTACCAGAGTCGCGGCGGGGCGACGCCTATGACGGCAACGTTCACGATATTTGGGGGAAATGGCTTTGTGGGCGGCGAAGTGGCGCGGCTCCTAGAAACAAGAGGCGATTCAGTGTTGCGCGTCACGCGGTCGAACTGGCCAGATGCCGGCGCCGACCTTGGCGACGTCATTTTCACAGTCGGAATGACGGCGGACTTCAGAAAGCGTCTCGTGGAAACAGTTGAGCTGCAGGTCCTGCGCCTGTACGAGGCGCTCACGCGATATAAGTTCAACAGTTTCACTTACCTCTCCTCCGCCCGGGTATACTCCGGAGCCTCCTCCACGGATGAAAGCGCCACTCTGCTTGTGCGGCCTTATGAAGAGGACCACGTATACAATATTTCGAAGCTCGCCGGCGAAAGTCTTTGCTTTGCCATTCCGAATCCCAAAATCCGCGTCGTCAGAATGTCCAACGTTTTTGGCGCGCGAGACACTTCAAACCTTTTCTTGACAGCGGTCATGCGCGATGCCGTTGAGACTGGTGCCGTGACGATCGGCCAGTCGCCGCTGTCTTCAAAGGACTACATCGCTGTGGCCGATGTCGCGGACGCTCTTGTTAAAATTTCTGAATCTGGCTATCAGCGGCTGTATAACCTTGCGGCAGGAGAAAATGTAAGCCACCAGATGATCGCCGATGTTTTGGTCAATGAAGGATATGGCGTGACCTTCAAGGATGGCGGCCCGGTGGTTACTATCCCTCAAATTGACACTTTCAGATATGTGGAAGAGTTTCGCACGAAACCCACAGACACTTTGATTGCGATGTCCGCTGTTCTCAAAGAACTTAAAAAAAACAGGAAGACTAAATGATTATTTTTGATGACAAGAATGGTTTTGTGACAGAGACCGACGATAGCGGCAAAGAAATTTCGAAATTCGGCTTGGCGACTCCCGAGGCTTTCGAGTTGCTGAACAAGGCTTGGCTGCGCGCAAGCTGGGATGTCAAATACATCTATTCTTTCGCATGGATGGGCCGCCCCATGATCCAGCTTCCGGAAGACATGATGCGGATTCAAGAAGTTGTCTGGGAGCATCAGCCCGACGTCATCATCGAGACTGGCGTCGCCCATGGCGGCTCGCTGATATTCTACGCCAGCCTGTTCAAGGCGATGGAAAAGGGCCGCATCATCGGCGTCGAGGTTGAACTTCGCCCACATAACCGCAAGGCGATCAACGACCATATTCTCAAGCCCTACATCACCATTGTGGACGGGTCTTCCATTGATCCGGAGACTGTGGCCGAGGTGAAGAGCCTGATCAAGCCGGGCGAGAAGGTGATGGTCATGCTCGATTCAAATCACACCAAGGAGCATGTGCTTGAGGAACTGCGCGCCTATGGCCCGATGGTGACACCGGGCTGTTATATTGTGGCTGCCGATGGCATCATGGAACAGGTGGCAGGCGGTCCGCGCACGAAACCTGAATGGAAGACATCCAATCCGAAGCAGGCGGCAATCACGTTCACCGCGGAAAACTCCGATTTCGTGATCGAGGAGCCTGTCTGGCCATTCAACGAAGGCGTGGTGCGCGAGCGCGTGACATATTGGCCAAGCGCATTCGTGAAGCGCGTGCAGTAACAGGTTGAAGCTGGCTTAGTTCAGATTGGTAGGGGTGAGTTTGGTGGCCAATCCGGTGATTTCAATCGTTATCCCGACCCGCAACAGACCTGATACGCTGGAAGTCTGCTTGCGGGCCATGCGCCATCACACCTCTTCAAAAATCGAGATCGTGGTGCAGGACAACAGCACCAGTCCCGAGACGCAGAAAGTTGCGGAGGAGGCGGCGGCGCGTGACCGCCGCATCCGCTATTCCCAGTCGCCTTATCCAACCAGCCAGCGGAATAATTTTGAACTTGGACTTGCTGCAGCCAAGGGAGATTATCTCTCCATCATCGGTGATGACGACGGCTACAGCATCGGTTCGCTGGACTGGCTTGTCGGGCGCCTGCAAAAGACGCCGGTGGACGCGGTCAGATGGAACCTGCTCCACTATGTCTGGCCTTCGCTGTCTGTGGATGGCGAGGGGTTCATGGACCTCTACCATTCGCAGTGTTTTGGCGGCAGCTCCATCGAATCTGGCGCGGACCTCGCCCGCAGGGCGTTGCGTGCGGAGACGATGGGCTCATGGGACAACCTGCTTGTCTATCACGGCATGATCTCAAGAGGCGTTTACGAGCGCATGAAAAGCATGACCGATGGTGTATTCTTTCCCTATCCCATGCCGGACGTCTACGCCCACAATGTCATCCCCTTCTTTTGCGACAAATATCTGCAGGTCAATGATATCGTCTCGATCTACGGCGTATCCGGCCATTCCGCAGGCGCATCCTGGGCAAAGAGCCGGTCAGACAATGACAAGGCGGCCAAGGAAGGCAACCGCTGGATGGCGGAAAGCGTTGAAGACGCGGTGGCCAAAAATCTGCCTTGGCAGCCCGACATCCGCACACTGCGCTATCACGACTACGCGGCTTTCAAGGTCGCGGAGGCGCATGGCATGCTGGGCGGGCAGGAGGTGGACGCAAATCTCTGGACCAAAGCCATTGTCAACGAAGTGGCAATGAACCGAGGTCAGCTGGCTCCATGGCTGACGATCAAACCTAAGGCCCCGTTCGACCAGAAAATAATCGCTGCGGTGAAGGCAAAATTCAGCCGCAAGCCTGCTCTTGCGCCGGATGTGGTGTCCAACAAAAAGACGGCGAATGAACAGCTTCCCTCGCTTCGCGTCAGGGCGGTGGAAAAGGCGTTTCCTGACGATGTGGAAGGCGCCATGCTGGCGCTTTCCACATTGTTGGGGCCGCAGACAGCAAGATTTGGCGCATTGCCGAAAGGCCAAATGGGGCGTGGCACTGCCCTTATCAATGCGGCCGCGATGCGCGTCCGGCATCTTGCGCCGCGCTTGTCGTCAAAGATTATGAACAGCCGGCTCATGCCGACGGCTGTCTGGCGATATCTCAAAATGATGCGCTGGGTGGAAAACAAGCAAAGTTATGGAACCCATCTCATCATCACGGATCTGCAAAACAAGTACCGTGAGAATTCGAAGAAATAGATGATTGGGGCTCCCAATGGAGCGCGGGGTTGCCATAGGCGGCTGACTGGAGATTAAAATGAAAGCTGTTCTATTGGCTGGCGGGCTTGGCACACGCATCTCGGAAGAATCCGTGCTTCGGCCAAAACCGATGATCGAGATCGGCGGGCGGCCGATCCTTTGGCATATTCTCAAAATTTATGCGAACCATGGCATTCGCGATTTCATTATCTGCCTTGGTTACAAGAGCTACATAGTGAAGGAATATTTCGCAAACTACATGCTGCACTCGTCGAACATCACGCTGGACACCCGTTCAGGCCAGCTCGATTACCATGATTCTAATGTGGATGACTGGCATATCACCCTAGTGGACACCGGCGAGGAAACCATGACCGGCGGGCGACTCAAACGCATCGCAAAATATCTGACGCCCGGCGAGCCATTTTGCATGACCTATGGCGACGGGGTGTCGGACGTGAACATCACTGAACTTGTCGAGTTCCACAAATCACACGGCAAAGAAGCGACTGTGACTGCTGTGACACCTCCGGGCCGCTATGGCGCGCTGGATATATCCGATGGCATGGTGAATAAGTTCATTGAAAAGCCCATTGGCGACAATGGCATGATCAATGGCGGGTTCTTCGTGCTTCAGCCAGAAGTCCTTAACCGCATCGAGGGCGACAGCACGTCTTGGGAACAAGCGCCCTTGGAAAGTCTGGCAAGACAGAAGCAATTGATGGCCTATCGTCATCATGGATTTTGGCAGCCGATGGACACGTTGCGCGACAAGATACATCTTGAACAGCTTTGGCAATCAGGCCGCGCGCCCTGGAAGTCATGGTAACGGCGAAACCGCAGCGCGTTTCCGGCCCCGTCCGAACCAACACGCATCCAATTTCAGACAGATCAGAGGAACTCAATGTCGAAACCAGGTTTGAACACACATGTATTTGGCCAGTCCATTTACAACTGGCTGCCGCTGCCAAGTGAGACCGGTCAAACAATCGAGATTCCGATCCCTCCGGTTAAGGGCATGAAGGAAGTTCTGGTTTACATTTCCGCCACCTTTGATTCCATCGGAGAAGGCGACCACCATTACGCGGTCTATACAAAGTCGCTGGATGGCGGACCGATTCCCTTTCATTACCTGTTTCTGGTTGGCGCGGGCGGCGTTGAGTCATCGGGCTGCAATTCCGAGAACCTGTGGCTCCGGATGCCGGAGGAGGGCCTTCCGAGGGTGGTCTACGTCCAGAAGATGAGCGGCAGTCCGCTGCCCGCCAGCGAAAAATTCCGTTCCGGCACGACCGTTCTGACTATGAGGTGAGGCGTGGCGCAGCCCCAGTCTGGATGATGTAGGGGCAAATAGTGATCGTGAAGGATGTGGGATGACTGACGGCCTATTTCAGCAGATCAAGCTGTGCCTTTATCTGACGCGCATGGAGTTCGAGAAGCGCTTTGTCGGCAGCGTTGGCGGCAAGCTCTGGGTTTTCATAAACCCCTTACTCACAATTGGAGTGATCTGGGCGGTGATTGATCTCGGCCTTGGTATGCGGAAAATAACCGGGCCCGAATATGGCATGAACCTGGCTGTCGGGCTTTGCGCCTGGTTCTTTCTAGTGGACGCCGTGAACGCGTCGGTCTCCTCGATTCTGGGAAGCCCTCACCTTGTCAAAAAGGTCGTGTTCCCTGTCGCCCTTCTGCCGCTTGCGAGCGTATTGGCCGCCTTTGTCGTCCACCTGATCGTTCTGGCTGTCATTATTGCCGCCATGATCGCGCAAGGCCATTCATTCGGATTGAGCGTCATCAGCCTGCCTTTCTGGGCCGTGGCTCTGTTGGTTCTGGCCGCCGTGACGGGTGTTCTGGTGGCCAGCCTGAACGTGATCTTCCGCGACGCCGGGGCGATTGTGCCTAACATTCTGTCCTTCATGTTCTGGCTCACGCCGGTGATCTGGCCGATCGCCAACTTGCCGGATATGTGGAAGGGCATTGCCCTTGCAAACCCCGCCGCCATCCTGGTGGAGGGTTACCGCAACGCGTTGCTGGGCACGTCCAACGGGCTGGGGCCCGTAGGCATTGCGGTATTTTGCTGTGCGCTGGGCCTGTATTCGGCTGGCTGCATCGCCTTGTTCCGCAAGATGCGTCCCCTGTTTGCCAATGTCCTGTAATGCCGGGTTTGAACCCATCCAGGGGAGTGCATGATTTGAAACCCGCGCCAAAGCCATCGGTCGAACTTGCCGGCGTATCGAAATCGTTCCCGCATGCGCGCATCACAATCGCCGACCTGATCAGAAACACAACTGACACTGGCTATCAGGCGCTCAAGGATATTTCGCTGGCAATCCATCCCGGCGAAACGGTCGGCATTCTGGGCCGAAACGGCGCGGGAAAATCGACGCTGCTGCAGGTCATAGTCGGCACGCTCAAGCCGACTTCGGGAACCGTGACCACCAATGGTAGAATTTCGGCGCTGCTGGAATTGGGCGCCGGATTTAATCCGGAATGGACGGGGCGGCGCAACAGCGAGTTCTACTGCATGATCCAGGGCGCTTCTGAGGGGGAGCTGCCGTCGCTCCTGAGCGGAATTCAGGAATTTGCGGACATCGGCGACTTTTTTGAGGAACCGATGCGCACTTATTCGACCGGCATGTTCCTGCGCGTCGCCTTCGCCGCAGCCATTGCGATTGATCCCGAAGTCATCATCGTCGATGAAGCTCTGTCCGTCGGAGACGCCCGCTTTCAGAACAAGTGCTTCAACAAGTTCAAACAGCTCAAGGAGCAGGGCAAGACCATCATTCTTGTCACCCATGATCCGGTCATGGTCAGCCAGTTCTGCACACGCGGCATGGTGGTTAATGGCGGACAGGTGGTCTTTGACGGCGCGCCGGACGATGCCGTCAGCGCCTATCGCAAAGTTCTCTATGGCGCGGAGCCTGCGCTGGAGGCGGTTGTTGAAAACCCCCGTCCCAAGCTCGCCGGGCCCCGCAATGACACGGGCGGCAAAGAGGCTGCGGCGCTGAAAGCGGCGTTCCGTTGGCCGCCGGACAAACACCGGCTGGCCTTGCGGCCCCACTACAATACCCATGGGAGCACAGCGGGAAGCCTTCCGGGCCAGATCATCGATATTGACCTTCTCGACGAAGCATTTCTGCCATGCGGACCCGTGATCAGGAGCGGGACGAGGCTGAAAATCGCGGTTCAGTTCGCGCCCAAGCGCGATGTGCGCAAACCGCAGTTTGGCCTTGTTATCAAAGCAAAGGATAATACGCTTTTGTTCAGCGTCTCAAACATCATGCTGAAAAAACCCAACCATGCCATCACGGCGGGTGAGGCTTTTGCCGCCTGTTTTGATGTTGACGTGAATCTGGCGCGCGGCGACTATTTTATTGACATCGGCATTGCGGAGACCCACTGCCCGGAACTCGAGGTGTTGGAATGGCGCATGTCGGTCTGCCATTTCACGGTTGATAATCCCCGTGAAATGTACGGCGTTGTCGACATGGGCGCGGACTTTGATCTGGCGCTCGACGCCCTCG
>JANMMM010000005.1:0-11783 GCA_031373225.1 Phyllobacteriaceae bacterium
GGAACTCATAGCCGCGCTCCGACGCGAGCCCCACCGAGCCAAAAAACGTCCAGGACGTGCAGTAAATGGCGATGCTGAGCGCGTAGACATAGGGCTTGGAGCGGTTTTGCCGCCCGCCTGCGGACTTCCGGTCGCCATAGCTCGCTATCGCAAACAAGAGGAGGACATAGGCGATGGACGCGCTGATGATGACGGTTGGATTCACTTGATAAGTCCGAAATATCGTCAGCGATCAGCAAACACAGCCGCCGCAGATTGTCTACGCCAACCTTCGTCCGGTGCCGCATGATCTCACTTTTTGGCAAACGCGCAGCGGGCACTAGGATAATTCATTCAATCTGATAAACTTGAAAGCGAATCTGTTTTCATAAGGGGCAGATCGGGGCAAACACGGAGGACGCAATGCTCAAGGAATTTAAAGAATTTGCCATGAAGGGCAACATGGTCGATCTAGCCATCGGTGTGATCATCGGCGGCGCTTTCGGCGGACTGGTCAATTCGGTTGTAGCCGATCTATTAATGCCAATTATCGCCCGTTTAACTGGCGATGTGGACTTTTCCAACCTTTTCATCGGGTTGAATGACAAAGTTATCGCTCCAGGCCTCGCCGCTGCCAAGGAACAAGGCCCGGTATTTGCCTATGGCAATTTCCTGACCCTGTTGATCAACTTCCTGATCATCGCCTGGGTGCTGTTTATGGTTGTCAAGGCGCTGAACCGCATGAAGAAGGCAGAGCCTGCCGCCGCGCCTGCCGCTCCGCCGGCCCAGGAAGTGCTGCTCGGTGAAATCCGCGATCTTTTGAAGAAGCGCTGATACTTTCCGTATAAATTAAAGAAACCCCGGCTTGTCCGGGGTTTTTTGTTGCTAATTGGCCGGAAGGCAATGCATGGAGCTTTGATTTGGAGTGGGCGACATTGCAAAATCACCTGATTGGCGGGCTCTCGCCGCGGGCGCTCAACGCACCTGAAAGCGGAATTTCCGAGATCGTGGCGCATGCGCGTCTGAGGGAAGGCCTGATCGCGCTGTGGGTCGGAGAAGGCGATCTTCCGACGCCGGACTTTATCCGCGAAGCGGGCATTGCGGCGCTTTGGGCAGGCGAAACATTCTACACTTGGCAGCGCGGAATTCCTGAACTGAGGGAAGCCTTGGCGCGCTACCACGAAAGACAGTTTGGCAGAGAGTTTTCTCCCGGGGATTTTCTGGTCACAGGGTCTGGCATGCAGGCGATCCAGCTTGCCCTCCAAGCGGTCGCGGGGTTGGGCGACGAAGTTATCTATCTCTGCCCAGCCTGGCCAAATTTCTCCGCTGCCGTTGCCGTTGCCGGCGCCGTTCCCAAACCGGTGACACTGGACTTCGGCGCAGACGGCTGGAGCCTTGACCCAGAAAAATTGCGCGCGGCATTGTCTGAAAGAACGAAGGCCATTTTTGTCAATTCGCCGTCCAACCCAACTGGTTGGACAGCTGACATCGAAACCCTTGCCGTCATCCGCGATCTTGCCCGGAAAAATGGGCTTTGGATTATCGCCGATGAAATCTACTCCCGCTTTTTCTATTCCGCCCACCGCGCGCCTTCGTTTTTAGAGATTACGGAAGAGGACGAGCGGATAATTTTCGTCAACAGCTTTTCTAAGAACTGGGCCATGACCGGCTGGCGTGTCGGCTGGATCAAGGCGCACCCTTCGCTGGCGCAGGTGTTCGAGAACCTGATCCAGTATTCAACCTCGGGTGTCGCTCAGTTCATGCAGAAGGCGGCGGTGGTGGCACTTGACCATGGCGATGGCTTTGTGGACATGCAGGTGGCGCGCGCCAAAGCCGCGCGCGATATTGTCTGCGCCCGTCTTTTGGCAACCAAGCGGGTAAGGCTGTCGCCGCCGCCCGGCGCGTTCTATCTTTACTTTGAAATCGACGGAGTGACTGACTCACGCACGGCTGCCAAAGAGATTGTTGACAAAACAGGTGTTGGGCTGGCGCCAGGCTCCGCCTTCGGGCCCAGCGGCGCTTCCGGTTTCAGGCTTTGCTTCAACCGAAATCTGGAGGACATTGAGATGGCGGCCGAACGGCTTGCCGGTTGGATAGGCAGTTGAGCAAGTCCGTAAGGGGCTTTCCCGCATTATTCCTTGCCGCCTCGGCAGGCGGCTGCCTTGCATGGCTGGCGGGCATTCCCGTCCCTTTCCTCTTGGGCGCGTCACTGGCCACGGCCATCGCTGCAATGTCGGGCATGGACGTGCGCCTGCCGGAGCCCGTGCGGATTTTTGCTTTCTTTGCGCTTGGCATTCAGGCGGGCAGCGGCGTGACGCCAGCCGCGATGGAACAGGTCTGGCTCTGGCCCGCAAGTTTCGCCGCCCTCTTCATCGCCGTGGCGGCGACAATTTCGGCGACTTATCTCTATCTGACCAAAGGGCGCGGCTGGAGCCGCCAAACCGCCTTCTTCGCTTCCTTGCCCGGCGCGCTGACATTTGTGCTTGCAGCGGCGCGCGAGACGGATGCCGACTATCGGGCAGTGACTATTTTGCAGACAGTCCGCCTGTTTCTGATCATCGGTCTCGTTGTGCCGCTCATCTCAGCTTTGGAGGGTGGCGCGGCCCATGTGCCGGATGCGCCCATGCCGGCGGACGCGGCACTGCAGTTTGGCCTGCTGTTGGCTGCGGGAGCAGCGGGCGCTTTTGCCGGACATTTCTCAAAGCTTCCCGGTGGCATGATGCTGGGAGCGCTTCTGTCGAGCGCTCTCCTGTTCGGAACCGCCATCGTTGATTTGCGGCTCCCGCCGGTGATTGCCAATGTCGGCATGATCGTTCTTGGCATCGTCATTGGCAGCAGATTTGCTGGTTTGGAGAAAAGTGAAATCCGCCAACTGGCGCTCGCTTCGTTCAACGCATTTGTTCTCGGAACGGCGGCAGCCGCAACGATAGGCTACATTCTGCATCTTGCGACTGGAATTGGCCTTTCAAAAATCGCGCTTGCCTTCGTCCCGGGCGCGATGGAGGCAATGACCGTCATTTCATTTGTGCTGGGCGTCGATCCAACATACGTTGCCGCGCATCATGTGATGCGGTTTCTGTTTATTGCAGTATCAGTGCCGTTCATCGCCAAATGGCTGGCACGCGGCAACGCGGACAAATAATCAGCCGCCGCCTTTTTCGACCGGCAGCGACACCACACGTGTTGATTGCGGCACCTGCCTGAACATTGGGTCGGCAAACGGAATGCCAAGCGCCTCAAACGTTTCCACCAGCGCATCACGAAGCTCCGTTACCAGCGCGTCGGTGTGGAATGGCGTCGGAGTGATGCGCAGCCACTCGGTGCCGCGCGGCACGGTGGGATAGTTTATCGGCTGGATATAGATTGAATGCTTGTCCAGCAGCCTGTCGGAAGCCTTTTTGCAAAGCTCCGGATCGCCGATCATGACCGGCACAATGTGGGTTTCGCTGGAAAGCACCGGCAATCGGGCGGCGCACAATACTTCTTTTGTCAGCTGCGCCTGCCGCTGGTGCATCCCGCGCTCTGACTGAGAGACCTTCAGATGCCGGATCGATGCGCGTGCGGCGGCAGCGATGGCCGGAGGAAGCGCAGTGGTGAAAATAAATCCCGGCGCGTAAGAGCGCACCGCGTCAATGACAGCTTTCTTGCCAGCCACATAGCCGCCGAGCGCGCCAAAGCCCTTTGCCAATGTTCCCTCGATAACATCTATCCTGTCTGCAATACCTTCGCGGTCGCATATGCCGCCGCCTCGGAGACCGTACATGCCGACCGCATGAACTTCGTCAATGTAGGTCATTGCGTTGTAACGCTCGGCGAGATCAGCAATCGCCGCGATCGGTGCGATGTCGCCATCCATGGAATAGACCGATTCAAACACGATCAGCTTGGCGCGCCTTCGCCCCGCCGACTGCAGCAGCTCTTCGAGGTGGCCAACGTCATTGTGCCGGAATATTTTCTTCTCCGCGCCTGACCTTTTCACACCCTCAATCATTGAGGCGTGGTTCAGCTCGTCTGACAGTATCAGGCAGTCGGGCAGCAGGCGGCCGATTGTGGAAATCGTCGCCTCGTTTGACACAAACCCGGAGGTGAATACGAGCGCCTTTTCCTTACCGTGCAAATCGGCAAGCTCGTTCTCGAGCTCGACAAGAGGATGATTGGTGCCGGAAATGTTGCGTGTTCCGCCAGCGCCAGCGCCCATCTGAGTGGCGGCGTCAGTCATGGCTTTGATCGATTCAGGGTGCTGGCCCATGCCCAAATAGTCGTTGGAGCACCAGACGGTGACTTCGCGCGCCTCGCCGCCGGAACGCCAGATTGCCTGCGGAAACCTGCCCGCAAGTCGCTCAAGATCTGCAAAAACCCGATAACGGCGCTCTGCGTGGAGCTGCTCGATGGCATCTTCGAAAAACCCGCGATAGTCCATGGCATGCCCTTGGTTGAAAACTCAGCATAGCTGCAGATTGCCAAATCGTAAATCGCGCCGCGCCGGGCATTTTGCCACGCTCACGGTTTTGTGTGGCGGCTGACGATTGGCTGACAAGCTACAGTCCCTTCGCCAGCAATTCGGCTTACTGCGTCTTGCCCAATCGGAATGTTTTCATGTATTTGACCTCCGGGGCTTTTGAATCGGGGATACAATGCACGTTAATCTGTTCAAAGCCATCTTCAGACGGAGCCTGATAGAAATTGGCATATTTTGCCTGATTTTGAATCTTCTGGTGCTGATTCAGCCAATCTATATGCTGCAAGTCTATGACCGGGTTCTCACCTCCGGCAACACCAACACGCTTTATTTTCTAACAATTATTGCCGTCGCCGCCCTCGCGCTTATGGGATTGATTGAGCTGGTCCGGCAAAATTACGCCAACCGCATGGCCGCCCGCCTTGAGCCGACGCTGGGTTCATTTGCTCTGATGGCGGCGTCCCAGTCGTCCAATTCCGCGCTGGGAGACACCCAGCCGTTGCGTGATCTGGCGACAGTGCGGGCGTTTATGTCGTCGCGGCTCTTGTTTGCGATCTATGATCTGCCGTTCACGCCGCTTTTTCTGGTTGTTCTTTACCTGATTCACCCCGGGATCTGCCTTCTCACCATTGTTGGCGTGATCATTCTCTCGATTGTGGCGTGGCTGAATCAGAGCATGACACAGGCGAGTTCCATGCTGTTCGCCGAAAAATCTATGGCCGCGTCGATTTCTGCGCAGGCTTTTGTGCGCAGCGCAGAGACCATCCGCGCCATGGGCATGGGCGTGAACTCCCTGGAGCGGTGGGGGAAATGGCAGGCGGAGAGTCTGAAGGCGCTCGACCGCGTTGGCGGCCTGAATTCATTTTTCGGCGCGCTGTCGCGGGCGCTGCGCATCTTTTTGCAGATCGCAACGCTTGGGCTCGGCGCATACTATGTTTTGCAGAATGAAATGACTGGCGGCATGATTTTTGCGTCATCCCTGATCGCCGGCAAGGCATTGCAGCCGCTTGACCAGCTGATCGGCAGCTGGCGTCAGATCGTTGACGCCAACACGGCATGGAAGCGTCTCAAGACAAGTCTGGCGGCCGTTGTCGACCGCAGCCGGCAAGTCATAGAACTTCCGGCACCGCTTGGCGACATTCAGGGCGAAAACATCGTGTACAACGCTCCAAATTCCCCACGCGGCAGCGAACCGCTCCTGAAGCGGCTGAATTTCCGCATTCCGGCGGGAAGCATTGTTGCGGTTGTTGGGCCCAGCGGCGCGGGAAAATCAACGCTTGCGAGGCTCCTTGTTGGGGCGATAGAGCCGTCGATGGGAAATGTCCGCGTCGACGGAGCGGACATCAAACAATGGGACCGCCAAAAACTTGGTCGCCATGTCGGCTACCTCGCGCAAGATGCCGACATGCTGCCGGGCACGATCGCTGAAAATGTCTCGCGGTTCACGCCGGGAGTGAATGATGAAGAAATTGTCAAGGCTTCGAAGATGGCCAATGTGCATGATCTAATTCTGGCCCTTCCCGCAGGCTACAACACGCTGCTGGGACCCTCCGGCTTCACGCTTTCCGGCGGCCAGCGCCAGCGCATCGGCCTAGCCCGCGCCTTCTTCGGCAGCCCGCGCATCATTGTCCTCGACGAGCCAAATGCCAATCTTGACGCCGAAGGCGACGCTGCGCTCGACAAAGCATTGGTTGAAGCGAAGAAGGCAGGCGCCACTGTGGTGATTGTCACACAGCGAAAGGCAGTGGCGGAGCGGGTCGACAGAATCATGATCATCCGCGATGGCGTAATCGAGGATTACGGCCCGAAAGCTGCCGTTGCCGAGAACCAGAACCGCAAAATGCAGGAAATGCAGAAACGCATACAGGCGGCACAGCAGCCGAGGCAGATCCAGCCTGACGAAAAGCTGATCAAAGATCCAAATGTTCCAGCGCCGGAGGGCCGCCAATGAGCGACGTGTTTGCACAGTCCGAATGGGCCAAAACGGTGCCGACTTCGACTTGGCCGTCAGCGCTGCTCGGATATGGCTCCATGGCGGCCTTTGTGGCCTTCTTTGGCTATTGGGCGGCGACGGCACCACTTGCGGGCGCTGCCATTGCGCCCGGCGTGGTCGCGGCCTCAGGCCAGAATCTTAAACTTCAGCATCTCGAAGGCGGCGCAGTCACGGCGGTGCTAGTCAAGGAAGGCGACCGCGTCAAGCTGGGCGATAGGCTGCTTACGCTTGATCCAACTGTTCTTCAGTCCCAGCTAGACCGGTTTCTAAAGCTTGAGGCGACGCTTAAGGCGAAGCAAGCCAGGCTTTCGGCCGAGCGCGACGGCAAGGACACGTTGGAAATTTCTGCTGATCTTATCTCTCTGGCGAAGAATGCGGGGGTGGCTTCGGTCATCGATGAGCAGCAGGGCGAATTCGCCGCGCGGCTGAAACGGCATCGCAATGAATTGTCCATTCTCGGAGAGCGCGTAGCGCAGCTGCGGGAGTCAGTTATCGGCCTGGAAGCGCGGAAAACGGCGTCGGACGAGCAGCTGAAAATTGTAAAGTCTGAGACTCTGCGCAAGCTGAAACTGCTGGACCAAGGACTGACGGCGCGCGATCAGTACACGCAGCTCTTGAGGAGCCAGGCTGATCTTTTGGGACAGGTGTCTTCTACAGAATCGCAGATTGCGAGCGCCAAGAATCAGATTAACGAAGCCCGCGAGCAAATTGAGCGGGCCAAATCGCAGCGCATCGAAGACGCGCTCGGAGAGCTGAGTGACGCGAGCAATAAGATCAGCGACGGCGAGGAGCAGATCAAAGCGGCCCGATCGATGTTGGAGCGCACGATTATCAAGGCACCGGCGGACGGGATCATAGTCAGTCTAAAGGTCAACAGTCCGGGGATTGTTTTGCGCCCCGGCGACAATGTTCTGGAGCTGCTGCCGACGACATCCGACCTGGTGATTGACGCTCGGATAGACCCGCGCAGCATCGACACAGTCAAAGTGGGGCAGGAGGCGCGGCTCAGGTTCACCGCTTTGAACTCAACCACGACGCCGGAAGTTGCCGCAAGCGTGACTTACATTTCCGCCGACCGCTTGGTCGATCCGGCAACAAACCAGCCCTATTTTCAGGCGAGGCTGCGCATAACCGACAACCTTCCCGAGGAGATCAGCCGCGGCCAGATCTATCCTGGAATGCCAGTCGAGACCTATATCTCGACAGGTGACCGGACGTTTGCGGAATATTTGGTCAAACCGCTCACTGATTCTTTCAGCCGCTCATTCCGCGAGAACTAGAACGGCGCCGGAAGGGCAGCAGATGACGATTTTGGTGACAGGTGGCGCAGGATATATTGGCAGCCACATGGTATGGAGACTGGCTGAAGCCGGCGAGAGCGTGCTTGTGGCCGACCGGCTTTCAACAGGTTTCGAATGGGCGGTCGCGCCGGAGGCGAGGCTGCTCAGGGGCGAGCTCGGCGATGAGACTTTCAGGCAATCGCTGTTCGCTAACGGCGACATAGAGGCGGTCATCCATTTCGCTGGCTCGATCATCGTGCCGGAATCTGTCGCTGATCCGCTCGGCTACTATGCCAACAACACCTGCGTTTCCCGCTCGTTGATTGAATCCGCCGTCCGACATGGTGTGAAACATTTCATCTTTTCCTCGACCGCCGCCGTTTATGGAAGCGTTGGCTCGGGACCAGTGTCCGAAGACACAATGCTGCTTCCTGAATCCCCCTATGGCCGCTCCAAACTGATGACGGAGACCATGCTGGCCGACGCGGCGGCGGCGTTTGATTTCCGCTACACGGCGCTGCGATATTTCAATGTTTCCGGCGCGGATCCGAAGGGGCGCACCGGACAGTCCACCAAAGGTGCGACGCACCTTATCAAGGTTGCCAGCGAGACGGCGCTCAGTAAACGGCCTGCAATGCAGATTTTCGGCACGGACTATGAAACGCCGGATGGCACCTGCGTGCGTGACTTCATTCATGTCAGCGACCTTGCCGAGGCGCACTATCTGGCGTTGCAGCGGCTGCGGGCAGGCGGCGGCAGCCTGGTCGCCAATTGCGGCTACGGCAAGGGCTATTCGGTTTTCCAAGTCATCGAGAGCATGAAACGCATTTCCGGCGTTGATTTCAAAACGGAGATTGTCGGCCGCCGCCCTGGCGACGCGGAGACCGTGGTGGCGAACGCCGACCGGGCGCGGCGCGAACTGGGCTGGGCGCCGAAGCATGACGATCTCGATTTCATCGTGCGCACGGCGCTTCAATGGGAAGACTCCCTGACCCGCCGGAACCAGCTCTGATGCTTCCTGACCTTTCCGCTTTTTCCAACGGCATTTTCGCTGGCCGGGCCTGGCGGCAGGCTATCAACGGTCCCTCGCTTGTGACCGTGCGCGGCGGCGCGCTTTTTGATGTGAGCAGCAAACCGGTTCCGACAATGAGCGCGCTGCTGGAGCTGGACGATCCGGCGGGCTGGCTGAAATCGCAGGCGGGGGAGCGGCTTGATTCCGCGCTGCTGCTCGCGCCCTGCGACCTGCAGGCCGTCAAGGCCTGCGGCGTGACTTTCGCACGCTCCATGCTGGAGCGTGTCATTGAGGAGAAGACGGCGGGCAATCCGGAGATGGCGGGACGGGTTCGCGAGCGGGTGACCGCCTTGATCGGCGACTCTCTGCGCGATCTCAAGGCGGGTTCGTCCGAGGCCGCAAGGGTCAAGGCGGCGCTGATCGAGGAAGGCGTCTGGTCGCAATATCTGGAGGTCGGCATCGGGCCGGACGCCGAGGTTTTCACCAAAGCCCCGGTCCTGTCCTCTGTGGGCTGGGGCGCGGAAGTCGGACTCCACCCAATCTCGAAGTGGAATAATCCGGAGCCGGAAATAGTCTTGGCGGTGGACAGCAAGGGCCGGGTCAAGGGCGCATCGCTCGGCAATGATGTCAATCTGCGTGATGTCGAAGGCCGCTCGGCGCTGTTGCTCGGCAAGGCCAAGGACAACAACGCCTCCTGCGCCATCGGACCGTTCATCCGTCTCTTTGATGAGACATATGGAATGGACGAGGTCCGCAATGCCAGGCTCGATCTGCGCATCGAGGGCACCGACGGCTTTGTTCTTGAAGGCCACAGCTCGATGAGCGAGATCAGCCGCGACCCGTTGGATCTCATTGCCCAGACCATCGGCCGCCACCACCAATATCCGGATGGCTTCATGCTCTTCCTCGGCACGATGTTCGCGCCGGTCAAAGACCGCGATGCGCCGGGGCAGGGCTTCACCCACAAGATGGGTGATGTGGTGACGATCTCGAATCCCGAGCTGGGCTCGCTGAAAAACACCGTCCGCCTCTCCATCGAATGCCCGCCATGGACCTTTGGCATTTCGCAGCTGATGGGAAACTTGGCGGCTCGCGGCTTGATTTAGGCGCAATTGAAGCGGGCGCGCAGCGCAGTAGACTTTATTTGCCGGACATAGCTTTTTTGAGCTGCAGGGTTCTGCCGCCTTCCAAATCCCTTCACATCCCGCTAGCAATGCCGCATCAGGGAGAAACCATCCATGGCCGCATCGCTCAAAGGCAAAACCGTTTTCATCACCGCCGCCGGGCAGGGCATTGGCCGCGCCTCGGCGCTCGCCTTCGCCGCCGAGGGCGCAAACGTCATTGCAACGGATATCAATGAAGAGGCCCTGCAGTCGCTCAGCGGCACAATGGGAGTAAAAGCAAAGCGGCTTGATGTTCTCGACACAAGCGCTGTGAACGCGCTTATCGCCGAAATTGGCGACATCGATGTCCTGTTCAACTGCGCCGGCTTTGTCCATGCCGGCTCCATTCTGGAGGCAAGCGACGAGGACTTTGATTTCGCCATGAATCTGAATGTCCGCTCGATGATCCGCACCATACGGGCGGCGCTGCCGGGGATGCTGGCGCGGGGCAGTGGGGCGATCATCAACATCGCCTCCGTCGCCTCCTCGCTGAAAGGCCTGCCGAACCGCTTTGTCTATGGCACGTCGAAAGCCGCCGTCATCGGCCTGACAAAGTCGGTCGCCGCCGAATATGTGACACGCGGAATCACCTGCAACGCCATCTGCCCGGGTACGGTCGAGAGCCCGTCGCTGGAAGGGCGGATGCGGGCGCAGGGCAATTATGAGGAGGCGCGCAAAGCCTTCATCGCCCGCCAGCCGATGGGCCGGCTCGGCCTGCCGGAGGAAATCGCCGACCTTGCGGTTTATCTGGCCAAATCGCCCTACACGACGGGCCAAGCCTATGCCATCGACGGCGGCATGACGCTTTAACAAAGGACAGGTCAGATGAAACTGCTTCGTTACGGATACATGGGTGCTGAGATGCCCGGAATACTCGATAAGAACGGCGCGATCAGAGACCTGTCGGCGCATGTCAGCGACATTGGCGGGGCGGCGATTTCCCCGGCCTCGCTGGAAAAGATCGCTTTGCTCGACCCTTTGAACCTGCCCTTGGTCGGGGGCAATCCGCGCCTCGGCCCCTGCGTTTCCGGCACCGGAAAATTCATCTGCATCGGCCTCAACTATGCCGACCATGCCGCCGAATCGGGCCTCTCTGTGCCGCCGGAGCCGGTCATCTTCATGAAGGCGACGTCGGCGATCATCGGCCCGAACGACGATGTTGAAATTCCGCGCGGCTCGGTCAAGTCCGACTGGGAAGTTGAGCTGGGCGTCGTCATTGGCAGCCATGCGAAGTATGTGTCCGAAGACAATGCCATGGACCATGTCGCGGGTTACTGCGTCATCAATGACCTTTCGGAGCGTGAATTCCAGATCGAGCATTCCGGCCAGTGGACCAAAGGCAAGTCCGCCGACACGTTTGGCCCAACGGGACCCTGGCTGGTCACCAAGGACGAGGTGGCCGATCCGCAGAAGCTCAACATGTGGCTCGAGGTCAACGGCAGGCGCTTCCAGAACGGCTCGACCGCCACCATGGTCTATGGCGTGCGCTTCCTTGTCTCGTATCTCTCCCGCTTCATGAGCCTGCACCCCGGCGACATCATCTCCACCGGCACCCCGCCCGGCGTCGGCATGGGCCAGAAACCGCCGCTTTATCTGAAGGCGGGCGATGTGATGGAGCTGGAGATTGAGGGGCTGGGGCGCCAGCGCCAAGTGACGAAAAACGCCTGAGATCAAGTCAGTCTCCCTCCTCACCACGCCCCGTTTCCGGTCTGGCTATTGAACATTGAAGGGAAGTCCAGGGCGTGTGGTCCTGCCGAATGGAACTAACCTCTATGGGTGTGGCTCGCCACACGCCCTGTCACGGCTTTTTGCCCGGGCTGGCGCTTGGGGCGTCCGTTGGGACACGCGAAGGCCAGGAGGGACATGGCTGAGGGACTCCGCCCGCCGGGAACACCTC
>JANMMM010000007.1:0-2997 GCA_031373225.1 Phyllobacteriaceae bacterium
CAAGGCCGGCGGACGTGACCAGCGCCCAGCGGTCGCGCGGCAGCGAAGCGAGAAACTCAACCGCGCCGGGAATGGGCACAATGCCCTCCAGCTCCGCCATCTCGGCGTCCAATATTTCCTGCGCCTCCTTCACCGGATCAACGCCGGGAAGTCCGAGCCGCGATATGGTCTCAACACCTTTCACGCCGTGGATGGTCGGCAGAAATGTCGCAACATCAAGCCCGTGGCGCGCCGCCCACGCGCCCCAGATGCGCTCCGCCGCCGCGATCGAGTTGATAATCGTGCCGTCCATATCAAACAGGAAGGCGGCGTAATTTCTGGCGTAAACAGGATTGGTCAAGGCGGGACTCGTGCAGGCAGCGATATGCGCGTCCATGCCGCGCCGCGCGCGCCGCGTCAACCGGCATTGGGGCCGTTTCTGGAAAGCCGTCAGGCGGCCAATGCCTGGGGTTCTGTTTCTCGAATCATCTGCGCCATGAATCTGCCAAGATCATCCACTTCGCGCCGAAGATGGCGGCAGATGTCGCCTCTCGACGTGTCAAGCAGATAGGCCAGCTGAAAATTGCCCTGCCGGAACGCCGTCGCCGCCAGTTCGGCCATGAGAAGCCAGGCCGGATCATTTCCCAGATATTCGCCTTCGTCCATTTCCTGAACTCCCGCGCGGTTGCGTTCCTTCATGATTGCAATTTATGCCTAACGTGGGGTTAACTCAGAAGTTTGAGGCAACGTGCATAGAGTTGCAAGACCGCGCAAAGCCTTGGCCGCGCTGTTTGACATACTGATTGTGAGGAAGGGTCCGAAGTATGTGGAGCAGCCGGATGGGGATGGCGTGGTCCTGCTTCGCTCTTCGAGCTACGCAGGATTGGGTGCTCCAATCTGTGACCTCTTAAGAAGGTGCCGAGTGGGGCTCCCCCATCCTGCGAAGCTCGAAGAGCGAAGCAGGACAAGCCCACCCCATCCTTCATCTCCGCATACTTCGGATCTTATCCCTCGTCATGCCCCCGCCTGATCCGCCGGACCACCAGCCAAATGGCAAGCAGCGCCACCGGCACGAACAGCGCCGTCAGCGCGGCGGCTGAAATTCCCGGCAGCCTGTGCTCAAAACCCTTCACGACGTAGCCGAACAGCCCGACCACATAATAGGACACCGCAGCCACCGACAGCCCCTCCACCGTCTGCTGCAAGCGCAGCTGCTGGCGGGCGCGGCGGTTCATCGAGGCTAACAGGTCGCTGTTCTGGTTCTGCAGCGCGACATCGACCCAGGTGCGCAGGAGGTTGGCGGCGCGGGTGAGCTTGCGCGACAGGTTCTGCTGGCGGTCCTCGACCGAGCGGCAGGTGCGCATGGCGGGGGCCATCCGCTTCTGCAGGAAGGCGGCGAGCGTCTCATAGCCCTCCACCGGCTTTTCCTCCAGCGCCTCCAGACGCTCCTCGACGATGCCGTCATAGGCATTGCTGGCGCCAAACCTGTAGAGCGAGGAGGCCGCGTCTGCCTCCAGTTCGGCGGCAAGCTCGGTCAGCTGCTCGAGAAGCGACGCATTGTCCCTGCCCTCGCCGTCGCGCATTTTCAGCGTCAGGTCGGCGAGGCGGTCCTCCATCCTGCGGATGCGGCCGGAGAGGGAAATGGCGAGCGGCAGACCGAGCATGGCGAGCGTGCGGTAGGTTTCGATCTCAATCAGACGTTGCGCCAAGGCCCCGGTGCGCGCCGGGGTGAGGCCGCCGTCAAGGATGGCGATGCGCGTCAGCCCGTCGGCATCCTGGCGGAAATCTGTGATGATTGTCGCGGTGTTATTTTCGACCAACGAGGCGCAGACGCTGGCGGGGTCAAATGTCGCCATAAATTTCCGCAGGTCACGCGGGCGTTTGTGGATTTCGAGGCGGATGCCGGAAATCACGGTTCCGGGCGCAATGAAGCCGGTGCCGAAAGGATGCTCGTGAAAGCCGTTAGCCTCTTTGTTGAGCGGGCCTTCATAGAGATAGGTCGAAAACTCCGTGTGCCGCTCCCAGCGCAAAGTTCCCGCGCCGCTCGGCAGGACGAGATGGCGGGCGCTTTTGTCAGGGGCGGCGACGCCAGAGGCTCGGGAGAGATCGGTCAGGACCGCATGATCGACGGCGAACCCCGCCTCGGTCATGAAAGCGACCTGCACCAGCAGGCGCGGCGCTGTAATCAGCGGGTAGGGACGCGCATGCACCTCGCCCAGCGCCTGCGGGCGCTGGTGGTTGGCGGCAAAGCCGAGCACCGAGCCGGTGGAGACCGGTGTGTCCGCGACATTCTTGTCCTCAGCGTCCACTTTTGGCCCCCTTGGCGCGCGGCTCAGCGCCTCGCCGCCGTCATCATGCCAGAAAATCGGCGGCGGTAATATTGCCTTCCGCAGCCAATCACGCATATCTGTCATGCATAGACAAGCGGGTGTTTTTGCTCGCATGAAAGGTCTTTGATTTTGGCAAACATTCATACGGCGGTCAAAATGCCCAGAGGCCCGCGCGTCGGCCTGTTTGTCACGTGCCTTGTCGATCTGTTCCGTCCGTCAGTCGGCTTTTCAGCGGTCAAACTGCTTGAGGACGCCGACTGCGAGGTTCATGTGCCGCGCGCGCAGACCTGCTGCGGCCAACCAGCCTATAATTCCGGCGACAGAAAAGACGCGCGGGAAATCGCGGGCCAAGTCATCGAAGCGTTCGAGGAGTTTGACTATGTCGTCGCGCCGTCCGGCTCCTGCGCAGGCATGTTGAAGCATCATTACGCCGAACTGTTTGCGGGCGATGCGAAATGGCAGGCGCGGGCCGCGGCGTTTTCGGCGAAAGTCTTTGAGCTGGTGTCGTTCCTCACCGATGTGATGTTCGTCTCAAAGCTTGACGCCGCATATTCCGGCACCGTCACCTATCACGATTCCTGCTCCGGCCTGCGCGAGCTCGGCGTTGAGACGCAGCCGCGCAAGCTTTTGAAACAGGTTCGACGAATGTGTCTTGACCGTATTGAGAGAAACAAATAATTTATCTTTT
>JANMMM010000016.1:0-11158 GCA_031373225.1 Phyllobacteriaceae bacterium
GAAAGAGGGCTGATCCTCGCGCCAGCCCGCCGCGCCATTGCATCCGATTGGCGCATCCCCACATGTCCGCCGGCGCGCAAGCGTCCGGTGCGAAAGGACATTCCATGACAGACGAAAAGCCGAAGCGCATGAAGGCCTGGCTCTGCCGCCGCTATGGCGGGCCGGAGGTTCTTGAACTCGTGGACTTGCCCAAGCCGTCGCCCGGCTCCGGCGAGGTCCTGGTGAAAATACATGCGGCCACTGTGACATCTGGCGATTCGCGCATCCGGGGATACCGGCTGCCGCGCGGCTTCGGGCTGATCGGCCGCCTCGCGCTCGGCTTCACCGGCCCGCGCAAACCCCTGCTGGGACCCGACCTTGCCGGAACAGTCGAGGCGGTGGGCGGGGATGTCACGCGCTTTACCAGGGGCGATGCGGTGGTCGCCTATCCCGGCATCGCGCAGGGCTGCCATGCGCAATACCGCGCGGTTCGCCTCACCATGCCGATTGAGCCCAAGCCGCAGAACCTGTCTTTCGAAGAGGCTGCGAGCCTCCTATTCGGCGGCATGGCGGCGCTGCATTTTATCGAAAAGTCCGGATTGAGGGCAGGCGAGAAAATTTTGGTTATCGGCGCGTCCGGCGCTGTCGGCAGCGCCATGGTCCAGCTCGCCCGCCACAGGGGTGCCGAGGTGACGGCCGTCACCAGCGCCGCCAACGCCGATCTCGTCTCCTCGCTCGGAGCCGCCAAAGTGATCGATTACGCGCGCGAGGACTTCACCAAGAACGGCGAAGCCTATGATGTTATCGCCGACACAGTCGGCGCAAGCACATTTGCCAAATGCGTCCCCGCGCTCAAGGAGAATGGCCGCTATCTCTCCATCTCGGGCGGCCTCGCCGACATGTTCGCGCGCCGCGCCGGCACAAAGCGCTCCCTCGGCGGCGTGGCGGCGGAAAAGCAGGAATATCTGGCCGAGCTGGTGAAGCTGGCGGAAGCGGGCGCGCTGAAGCCCGTCATCGACAGCGTTCACAGCTTTGCAAATCTTCCGGACGCTCATGCCCGCGTGGACAGCGGACGCAAGCGGGGGAGTGTGGTGGTGCGGGTGGCGTGAGAGCGCAGCTCCCACGAGTTGACATCCCGTCCACCATCCCCTAAACCCCGCCGCAATCCCGCCGGGCAACTCGCGGGGTTATCAACGTGTCCCGTGATTTTCCCTTGCAATGCGTGCGCGGGAAATTCTGTCAGAGAGCGAAAAAGGCTTTCAGAGGAGGGTGCGTTTCCCAAACGCCGTGCGGATTGGCTGCGCGGCGTCAACTTTTGAGGAAATGCGATGAGCAAGCGCGAGTCAGCTAAGCATAAACTAGACCGCCGCATGGGCGAAAATATCTGGGGCCGTCCGAAGTCCCCGGTCAACAAGCGCGAATACGGCCCCGGCCAGCACGGCCAGCGCCGCAAGGGCAAAATGTCGGATTTCGGCGTGCAGCTGCGCGCCAAGCAGAAGCTGAAGGGCCATTACGGCGACATTTCAGAAAAGCAGTTCAAGAAGATTTACACCGAGGCCGGCCGGCGCAAGGGCGACACGGGCGAAAACCTGATCGGCCTCTTGGAATCGCGGCTCGACGCGATTGTCTACCGCGCCAAATTTGTGCCGACGATTTTCGCCGCGCGCCAGTTCGTCAACCACGGCCATGTCAAGGTCAATGGCCGCCGCACCAATATCGGGTCTTACACCTGCAAGGTGGGCGATGTGATTGAGGTGAAGGACGCTTCGAAGCAGCTGGCCATCGTTTTGGAATCGGTGACGCTGGCCGAACGCGATGTGCCGGACTATGTGCAGGCGGACCATCATAAAATGGTGGCGACCTTTGCGCGCGTGCCGGTTCTTTCGGATGTGCCCTATGCGGTGCAGATGGAGCCGAACCTGGTCGTCGAATTCTATTCGCGCTAAGATTTGAAGTGAGATACGAAAAGCCGCCCGGAGAAATCCGCGGCGGCTTTTTATTTGGCGGCAATCCACATGCTTGATCTTCAGGAAATTCTCGACAGCATCGCCCGTGATGTCGCGCCGCATATCGGCGGGGGCAAGGTCGCCTCGTATATTCCCGAGCTTGCCAAGGTGGATCCGAAACAGTTCGGCATCAGCGTCGCCACGATTGACGGGCAGGTCTATTCCGCAGGCGATGCGGGCGAAGGCTTTTCCATCCAGAGCATTTCAAAAGTGTTTTCGCTCACTTTGGCGCTCGGCATCGCCGGCGACAGTCTGTGGACCAAAGTCGGGCGCGAGCCGTCGGGTTCAGCGTTCAACTCGATTGTCCAGCTGGAAAGCGAAAAGGGCCGTCCGCGCAATCCGTTTATCAATGCCGGGGCCATCGCAGTGGCGGATATCATTCTCGGCGGTCACCGGCCGAAGGAGGCCATTGGCGAAATCGTGCAGTTTGTCCGCTATCTGGCCGATGATGACAGCATTGCCATCGATCCGGATGTGGCGAAGTCGGAGACGGAAACCGGTTTCCGCAATGTGGCGCTGGCGAATTTCCTGCGCTCGTTCGGCATTATCGACCATCCGGCGGAGCTGGTGCTCGGCGTCTATTTTCACCAGTGCGCGCTGGCGATGAATTGCCGGCAGCTTGCCAAAGCCGGGCTGTTCCTCGCCAATTCCGGGCGCAATCCTCTGTCAGGGCGCACCGTCGTGTCGCGTGACCGGGCGCGGCGGATCAATGCGCTGATGATGATGTGCGGGCACTATGACGGGTCGGGCGATTTCGCCTACCGCGTCGGGATGCCGGGAAAATCGGGGGTTGGCGGCGGCATCCTGCTGATCGCGCCGGGCAAAGCGTCGATCGCCGTCTGGTCTCCCGGACTGAATGCGAACGGCAATTCGCTGGCCGGCGCGATGGCGCTGGAAATGCTGGCGCAGCGCACCGGCTGGTCAGTGTTTGGGAGCTGACGCCCCGACACTGAACAGTTTGCCCTTTTCGGCAATCAGCACACAGACCAGCGCCAGCGCGCCGACGCTGAAAAATCCCAGCGACAGCGGCAGTACGGTGCCGTCAAACATTTGCCCGATGCCCGCGCCGACCAGCGCGCCGCCGACGGTCTGGAAAAAGCCCTGAACCGATGACGCTGTGCCTGCCAGATGTCCGAGCGGCTCCATGCCGATGGCGTTGAAGTTGGAGCCGATGGCGCCGAAGAACACCATGACCGTGGCGAACATGGCAAGGAACAGCGGGAAAGGCACCGGTCCCATTGCCGCCAGCCCGGTCATCAGCGCCGAAACCGCAGTGAAGCCGATCAACGCCCCGTGCGACAGGCGGCGCATGCCGAGGCGCATGACAAGTTTGGAATTGGCGAACGAGGCGACCGACATCAGTCCGGCCACGGCGGCGAACATCACCGGGAACCAGACGCCGAGCCCGTAAATGCCGACATAGACCTGCTGGGCGGAATTGATGAAGCCGAACAGCGCGCCGAAAATGACAGAGGTGGCCAACGTGTACCAGAGCGAAAGGCGGTTGGTCATGACGAGTGCGAAACCCTGCGCCACCGAGGTCAGCGTGAACGGCCGCCGATTTTCCACCGCAAGCGTTTCGGGAAGCCGCATATAGGCCCAGAGTGTGATGGCGGCGGCGATGGCGGCCATGAAGATGAAAATCATATGCCAGTCGGCGTAAAGCAGAATGATCTGTCCGGCGTTCGGCGCGATGACCGGCATAATCATGAACACCGTGAACACCAGAGACATGACCTCCGCCATCTGCCGCCCGCCGAACACATCGCGCACCACGGCGACGGCGATCACCCGTGTTGCCGCAGCGCCTGCGCCCTGGATGAGGCGCAGGATCAGGAGCTGTGTGAAACTTGGCACAAAAACCGCGACGAGCGCGGCCAGCACATAGACTGTCAGCCCGGCAAACAGCGGGCCGCGCCGCCCGAACCGGTCAGAAATAGGGCCGAAGGCGAGCTGCATGATTCCAAAGCCGATCAGATAGGCGGAAATCACCAATTGCCGGTCATTCGGGTCCGCGACGCCAAGGCTCTCGCCGATCTCCTGCATGCCGGGCAGCATGATGTCGATGGCCAGCGCGTTCAGCGCCATCAAAAGCGCGATTATGGCGATGAATTCCTTGCGGCCAATGGCGAACGGAAAGGCGGCTTGGTCCTTGACCTGGGCGTCCATGGGGGGTGCTTTCAACAGGATGCGCCGCACGATGGTGCAGCGCACAAAGAAACTATGCCTGAGCAGCGCAATGCACAAGCCCGTCAGCCGCGAATTTTAACCATTTGGCAAAAGGTGCTTTTCCGACTCATCCCGGTGCTTTTTCAGATATTTCATGAACGGCGTGCCGCCGGTCCCGACATCGGTGTCGTTGCCGGCCGAATCTTTCGCCTGCTTGTGGATATAGCTCGCCGCATATTCGAGGTGGCGGGTGCGGAAGCGGGCGACCTGGCGGACATTGGCATTGTAGCCTTCGATCAGGACCGAGCCGCCGAGTTCCTTGACCGTTGCGCGCAGATTGCTGGCGGCGCGCACGGCGTCGATGAAACTGCGGTTCGAGACCGGGCGGTAGGCGTGCAAATCATCGAGAAAGGCCTTCAGCGGGTCGTCCTCATGGCCAATGCCGAACAGCGCGTCCATTGACGGCACGATGGAGGACTGCGATCCGGTCTGGCCCCGGAACGCCTGCGGCCGGCCGCCGGTGTCTGGAACGCCTTCATAGATGATGCCGTTTGGCAGGGCAGGATTGTCTTTCCAGCCATGAATGTAAGGACGGACGCGGTTGAAATAGATGTAGGGATCGCAGCTCTCCGGCATGCGGTCAAAAATGGCGTTGATGTCGTCCCAAAGCCGGTTCATCAGGGAGAACAGCATTTCCAGACTGCCGCTGTCTTTTTCCGATGCGGCTTTGAGCATGTCCGGAAACAGCGCCAGCACGCCGCCGGCCTTCGCCTCAATCGCCACATGTACCAACACGAACCAGGCCTCGTCGCGCCCGCCAAGGAATTTCTGCACCATGCGGATATTGCCAAGCTCGATAGGGCCGTCCGCGTCGATCAGCGCCCAATTGTCGAGCACGTAGTTCGCGTAGATCAGCAATGGCTTCGTCCCAAGCTTATCCGCCAGCTTCCAAACCGGACGCGCCAATGAAGCGGGAAGGGCGGGCGCGGCGTCGGGGCGGCCCCAGACATAGGCCTGCACCATGAATGTGTAGCGCACCATGGCCGCGCGCAGCTGCGCATCGGAGGCGGCGCTGAGGAAATCATCCGTCACAGGATCGGGCATCCGCGCCAGCGTCTTGCGCAGGACATCGGATGTCAGCAGGTCGGAAAGCGCGGCGGCCTGCTCCAGAATGGGGTCAAAGCTTTCGGGCAGGGCGGTTTCGGTGATGCCGGACGGGCCAAGGAAGCCCAGCTCCGGCGTCATGGCGAATTTCGCCAGTGAAAAGTCAGTGTTGCTCAATTCAGATTCCCCCGTTTTCAGGAGAATGTCATGCCGACCGGCGCAGGGCCAACCGGCTTCCGCCAGAAACTGAAATGAAAGCGACGGTCAGGCCGCGCCTTTGACCGCGATGCCCTTCTCAGTGAGGAAATCCTGCAGCTCCTGGCTCTGGAACATTTCCCGCACAATATCGCAGCCGCCGACAAACTCGCCTTTCACATAAAGCTGCGGAATGGTCGGCCAGCTGGCATAGTCCTTGATGCCGTTGCGCAGCTCGTCATTGGTGAGCACATTGATGCCCTTATAGTCGACGCCGACATGGTCGAGAATCTGCACGACCTGGCCGGAAAAGCCGCATTGCGGAAAGCCCGGCGTGCCCTTCATGAAGAGGACGACGTCGTTCGACTTCACTTCATTGTCGATCCAGGCGTTTATGGCGGACATGGCGGTGGTTCCTTAACGGCTAGGGCCGTGGCGCGTGATTTGATCTGCTGCTTAAATAACGCCCCGCGCCGGACAAAACAAGATAGGTGTTCGGGGCACGATGCCTTTGTTACTGCGTTGCGAAACCCAATTGAGTGAGCCTGATTGCCAAAATACTCCCTGTATGCCTTTCTAACCCTATTAGCTGCGATATGCGTCGCCGTGTTTTGGAACTTCCAGCGATTCCCACAGACACCGCCTGCTTCAACAGCCCAACCTTCTCCCGCCTGCGCTGAACGCGTCCTTGAAAGTGTTGGCTATTTTGTCTGCACCGTCGATCCTTCTCGACATGAGATCAGCCTTTCCCGCCTGCAGCCGGATGGGACGCCCTACCGCAGTCTGGCGCGGCTTGCTGAAAAGGCGAGCGCTGGCGGAAAGCCGTTCGCGTTTGCAATGAATGCGGGAATGTATCACGAGGACCTTTCACCTGTCGGTCTTTATGTCGAGGAGGGCAGGGAGCAGGCGATACTGCAAACCGGCGGAGGCGAAGGGAACTTCTTTCTGAAGCCGAACGGCGTGTTCTTCGTCACAAGAGCAGGCAAATCCGGAGTCTTGGCGACTGAGGACTAAGTTGGCAAAAAGCCTGATGCCTGGTTTGCCACGCAGTCGGGTCCGATGCTGGTTGTCAGTGGCGCGCTGCATCCAAAATTTGAAGAGAACGGCGCATCGCGATTCATCCGTAATGGTGTAGGCGTGCGCGCCGACGGAGTTGCGATATTTGCAATTTCGCGGATCGAAGTCAGCTTCGGCAGTTTCGCACGGCTGTTCCGCGACGCGCTCGAATGCCCGAATGCGCTGTATTTTGATGGTGTTGTCTCGGCTTTCTCCAATGGAAAATCAACGTTTGTCGGCGGCGGCTATCCGGCGGGCCCCATTGTCGCGGTCTTCGAAAAGCCGCCGTCGATGCAATAGCGCTCCGGCCGCTGCGCGCTTTTTCTGGAATTTGCTTTGCCCTTTGTTTAGACCCTAAGCGGCAATTGGAGAACGGCAAGGCTGTGACAGAAGCGCCTATGAACATCCGACGCCGCATCGTCGCGCATTTTCCGGGGTTTGAGCCGCTGGATGCGGAGGCGCACCGGCTTCGTTACGCCCGCGCTGCGGCACAGAGCGGGGAGGCTTTCGGATTTTCAGCAGAAATCGGACCGCTTGAAACAGACGGTCCCGCGCCGCATTTCAGCGTTGCCGCGCGCGGACCCGGCTGGCGGACGGAGACGTCCATTCACATTCTCGGCCATTTCGAAATGTTGGAGCGGCTGAAAGCTGCGCCGCTGCATCTACGGCTCTGGCGCGGCTGGCGCGCCGCTTTCAGGATTTGCGCTGAAGGCGCGTTCTTTCGCTATATGAAAGTGTCGTGGCGTTTCGGGCTATTTTTTCTTGGGCCGTTTGTTCTGGTGGCACTCGGATTCGCCGTTTCGCTTCTGACCGCCCTTATGCCGGTCATGCTGGGGCTTAGTCCCTGGCACCTGGTCTGGAGCCTTTGCCTTGCCGCTGCTCTCTTCGCTTATGGGTTTGTGCCTTGGGCCGAGCGCGCGCATGTCCTGCACATGTTAGCCGACAGGGAGCTAGCGGTGGAGCTTGCCCGGCTGAAAGACCCAGCCGTCCGTGCCCTGATCGAAAGCCGGACTGAGGCGCTTGCCGCCATTCTGCGGCTGCCTTGCGACGAGATATTAATCACCGCGCATTCGCTCGGCGGCACGCTTGCGGCCCATGCCCTCGGTGTTGTTTTGGAGCGGAGCGCCGAGGAATCCGCTGACAGGCAAATTACTTTCGTGACGCTGGCCGGATCAGGCTTTCAATCTTCGCTGTTGTCATCGGGAGCCAAGCTGCGGGCGCGCATCGGCAAAATACTGATAAGCGGCAGCGTTTTCTGGATGGATGTTCAATGCCTGACGGACATTGTCGGTTTTTATAATTCCTGCGTCGCCAGAGACAACGGCCATGCAGACCTGCCGGAACCTGCGGTCGTGACCATTCGGATCAAACACATGCTGACGCCGGAGCGTTACCGGAAAATCAAACGCGACTTTCTGCGCGTTCACCGGCAGTTTGTGCTTGGGTCAGACCGGCGCACCCATTTTGATTTCACCCTTCTGACGGCAGGCCCGTTCCCCGCCCGCAGCTTCGCGAAATTCAATCCCGCAAACCTGCCGCCGCTGGGTGTAAATGGGGCGGTCAAGGAGCGGGAAGGCTGAATCGGGTCTGAGGGTTTCGGACGGCCTTCGCCTTAGTATCTGCTCCGCCTCGCCCTGCTCCGCGCCGCGCTGGTCGCCCTGCGGCTTACCTGCTTCTTCGCCGGGCGCAGCAGTTTTTCGATCGCGCGTATGGTGGCCGTTGCGGTCTTCGGCCGCGCCCGGCGGCGTTTGCGGCGTGTCAGTTTGCGCGAGGCTTTGCCGAGCAGGTCTTTTAGCGTGTCTTGCGCCACGTCTTTGAAGAAGTCTGTGAGTGTGGTCATTTTCTGCCCTGTCACTGATGCTTTTGAAGAACGGATACGATGAATTGCGGCAAGAGTCAGCTGCGCTTGTTTTCAGCAAGGTCCTTGCGCATCAGACATGTGCCCATCATCAACCCGCCGCGCGAGGCGCGCTCTTCTTCCGACACTTTTCGAAAGCCGCAGCTGATGTAGAACGCTTGGGCCGAAAGGCTCGCTTCCATGACGATAAATTTCCGGCCGTCATCGCGCAGCTTGGCTTCCGCGCGCGCCAGCAGTTCACGGCCAATGCCGCGCCCCTGCCAATCGGGATCGACATAAAGGCCCTTCACCGTATCCGCCGTTCTGCCGCAGAAGGCGATCACCTGGCTGTTTGCAACGGCGACTTCGTAAGTCTCGTCCCGGCTCGACGCGTCAACGTATCCCCGCGGCGTCAGTCCGTGCGCCCGGCTCTCCCGCTGGGCTTGGCTGTAGAAGTCTTCTGAAATGTGCATGATGGCCCGCGTGTGAAGATCGCGCAGCGCGGGCGCGTCTTCGGGCGTGAAGGCGCGGATGGAATACTCGGGTTGGCGTGCCACGGGGGCGCTACTCCGGCACCGCCGTTTTTGGCGGGGTCTGCCGCCGCTTGCAGCGGCTCAGTTTGCGCGAGGCCCTGCCGAGAACGTCCTTGAGCGTGTCTTCCGCCACGCTTTTGAAGAAGTCTCCCAACTTGCTCATGACCCACCTAAAACTTTAGAATGCTACACCCACCTGCAACTTTGAACCGCTTCGCCGCTCAACGGCTCCTCCGACGCAATGCTCGATACCTCTCCTCGGTAAATTCCTGTTGGGGTTTCTTCTCGCGCTTTCGATCCAATTTAACGAAGAGACCAACGAAGCTAGTCAATACATGGCCGACTGTTGTGATGATCATCCAAAGCGCCCGGAGAATTGAATACCCAATCTTGTCGCCGACAAAAGGGTAAACCCCGGTGGCCAGCAATCGTACAAAACCAAACAGTAGACCTGATATGACCTCAGCCATATCCTATTCCGGCGCGCTCGTCTGCAGCGCCAGCGCATGCAGCGCGCCGCCCATATTGCCCTTCAGCGCCTGATAAACCATCTGGTGCTGCGCCACGCGGGACTTGCCGCGGAAACTCTCTGCGACGACTTCGGCGGCGTAATGGTCGCCGTCGCCAGCCAGATCGCGGATGGTGACTTTCGCATCCGGGATGCCGTGCTTGATGAGGCGTTCAATGTCTTTGGCGTCCATGGCCATGGCGCGTGCCTTTCAGGAATTCATGTAGCGTGGAAACCACGATTCGTGCGCTTCCTTCAGCTCTGAAACGAGTATGGCCCGCGCTTCGCCGAGTTTCAATTCTTTCCCACCGGTCGTTCCGATCCACGGCGCGAATATTTCTGCGGCTTCAGCTGCATCGAAAACAGCGTCGAGCGCACCGCGCTTGATGGTCACCACGTAGCGGCACTGATCTTCGCCGAAGAAAACGGCTTGGGAAGAATTGCCGTTCAACTCATTGATGCTTGCGCCGATGCCCGACGCCATTGCCATTTCGGCCAGCGCCACGCCGAGGCCGCCGTCGGAGCAGTCATGCACGGCGGTGGCCACGCCATCGCGGATAAGGGCGCGCACAAACAGGCCGGTCTTCTTTTCAAGAGCAAGGTCAACATGCGGGGCGGGGCCGTCGTTTCGGCCAAACAGGTCGCGCATGAAGATGGACTGGGCGAGATGTGTGCCCCATTGCGCCGGCGCGCCGACGAGCAGGATGCATTCGTCTTCGCCCGCAAAGGCGATGCGCGCCATTTTCGACCAGTCGGGCAAGAGCCCGACGCCGCCGATTGTCGGTGTCGGCAATATGCCGGTGCCGTTGGTCTCGTTGTAGAGCGAGACATTGCCCGACACGATGGGGAAATCCAGCGCGCGGCAGGCTTCGCCGATGCCTTTGATGGCGAACACCAGTTGCCCCATGATTTCCGGGCGCTCGGGATTGCCGAAATTCAGATTGTCGGTGGCGGCCAAGGGTTCGGCGCCGACCGCGTTCAGATTGCGCCAGCATTCCGCCACCGCCTGCTTGCCGCCTTCGAACGGGTCGGCATGGCAATAGCGCGGCGTCACGTCGGACGAGAAGGCGAGGGCCTTGGTCGCATGGCCCTCGACCCGCACCACGCCCGCGTCGCCGCCGGGCAATTGCAGCGAATTGCCCTGGATCAGCGTGTCATACTGCTCCCAGACCCAGCGGCGGGAGGACTGATTGGCTGAGCCGACAAGTTTGAGCAGCGCGTCCGCGACATCCATGTGCGGAATGTCGGAGGCGGCGAGCGGGGCCTGCCTCGATGGTTCGATCCAAGGCCGGTCATATTCCGGCGCTTCATCTCCCAATTCCTTGATCGGCAGGTTGGCGACTTCCTCGCCCTGATGGATGACGCGGAAGCGCAGGTCGTCGGTGGTCTCACCGACGATTGCGAAGTCGAGGCCCCACTTGATGAAGATCGCCTCTGCCTCTTTCTCTTGCTCGGGCCGCAGCACCATAAGCATGCGCTCCTGGCTTTCCGACAGCATCATTTCATAGGCGGTCATGTTCTCTTCGCGCACCGGCACCTTGTCGAGGTCGAGCCGGATTCCGAGACCGCCCTTGGCGCCCATCTCCACCGCCGAGCAGGTCAGCCCCGCCGCGCCCATGTCCTGAATGGCGATGACCGCGCCGGAGTCCATCAGCTCAAGGCAGGCTTCAAGCAGGCACTTCTCGGTGAATGGATCGCCGACCTGCACGGTCGGACGCTTTTCCTCGATGCTGTCGTCAAACTCAGCGGAAGCCATGGTCGCGCCGCCGAC
>JANMMM010000022.1:0-20414 GCA_031373225.1 Phyllobacteriaceae bacterium
TACCCCAAATCCCGCCCCCCAGGCCCCATCACCTTCAAACACGGCCACCAATACATCAAGGCGCTCCCCCACGGCGCGAGGCTGAGTGATGGGGGAAACGATTAGCCCCGCGAGGGGGGAGATCGATGTGCCGCCGCTTTCCCTTATTCTTGCACCGTTGAAGGAAGGGGGAAAGCGCTGACGCGGGCGATCTCCCCCCTCGCGGGGGAGATGCCGACAGGCAGAGAGGGGCGCCTCGCCCCGCGCTCTCCGGCATAAAGCGGACAAGGCCACCCCTGCCTTGCCAAATCCCCAAATCCCCCGCTAAGTCTGCCTTTCTTCCGGGGGATGCAGCATCATGGCCAAGAACGACATCGCCTCGCGCGTCTATGACCACACATTCAAGCTCGACCCGATCATCCGCTCGCTGCTCGACACGGATTTCTACAAGCTCCTGATGCTTCAGATGATCTGGAAACTGTATCCGAATGTGACGGCCACATTCTCCCTCATCAACCGCACGACTTCGGTGCGCCTTGCCGAGGAGATCGACATCGAAGAACTGCGGGCGCAGCTGGACCATGCGCGGACCGTGACGCTCAAGAAGAAGGAAATGATCTGGCTGGCGGGTAACACGTTTTATGGCCGCAAGCAGATTTTCGAGCCGGAGTTTCTGGAATGGCTGAACAAGTTCCGCCTTCCTGACTATCAGCTTGCCGTCAAAGACGGGCAATATGAACTGACATTCCATGGAAAATGGATGGAGACGACGCTGTGGGAAATACCGGCGCTCGCCATCATAAACGAATTGCGCTCGCGCGCCGCGATGAGATCGCTCGGACCATTTGCGCTCGACGTGCTCTACGCGCGGGCCAAAGCAAAGATGTGGGCCAAAGTGGAGCGGCTGAAAGCCCTGCCCGACATCCGCATCTCGGATTTCGGCACGCGCCGCCGCCATTCATTCCTGTGGCAGCGCTGGTGCGTGGCGGCGCTGAAGGAGGGCATCGGCGAGGCGTTCTCCGGCACGTCAAATGTGCTGCTCGCGATGGACAACGACCTTGAAGCGCTCGGCACCACCGCGCATGAGCTGCCGATGGTGGCGGCGGCGCTGGCAGATTCCGACGAGGAAATGCGGCAGGCGCCGTATAAAGTGCTGGCGGACTGGCAGAAGCTGTATTTCGGCAATCTGCTGATCGTGCTGCCCGACACTTTCGGTACAGCCTCGTTTCTTGCCCACGCGCCAGACTGGGTGGCGGACTGGACCGGCTTCCGACCCGACAGCGCTCCGCCTATCGAGGGCGGAGATGCGATTATTCAATGGTGGAAAGAAAAGGGCAGAGATCCGCGCGACAAGCTGCTGATTTTCTCCGATGGACTGGACGTGGATTCGATTGAAAAAACCTATGCCCATTTCAATGGCCGGGCGCGGATGAGCTTCGGCTGGGGAACGAATCTGACCAACGACTTCGAAGACTGCGCCGTCATTGACAATGATGCGCTCACCGCCATCTCGCTGGTCTGCAAGGTGACGCAAGCTAATGGCCGTCCCGCTGTTAAGCTTTCCGACAACCTTAACAAGGCAACCGGCAACCCTGATGTGATAAAGCGCTACCTGAGGGTGTTTGGATCAGAAAACATCCAGCGGCAGCCGGTGAAGGTCTGATGCCGCCTCTACCTCAAATCTTACGGGGCAGATTGCGGGGATTGACATTATCGCCGGAAAACACCATTTACCGGCCATCGATATTTGGCCGAATGACTTAGGGCCGCGGAACACTGCGCTTGCTAACGAACTCCCCTTCAAAAATCGACAATACCTTCCGCACGCGCCTTTGCGTGTGGATTTCTATCTACCACCTTGAAAGGTTTCGACATGGCCACTGGCACAGTAAAATGGTTCAACTCACAAAAGGGCTTCGGCTTCATTCAGCCTGACAATGGCGGCGCAGACGCGTTCGTCCATATCAGCGCTGTTGAGCGCGCCGGCATCAACGATCTGAAGGAAGGCCAGAAGGTCTCTTTTGAATTGGTTGCTGACCGCCGCTCCGGCAAAATGTCCGCTGATCAGCTCCGCCTGATGTAAGTTGGCTGGTCCGCAAGGACCGTGACCATTGAAAGGCCGGTGGAAACACCGGCCTTTTTTGTTGGGCTTGCTGTTGCGGCAGGTGATGCGCGGCCATTGCCTGTCTTCGTGCATTTTTCGTTCGGCGCAACTTGCATAGCTTTGCACGCCTGCCCGGATTCTGCGATAGTGCTGCTGCGGCAGCATGGACAGCGGGAGGCTTTATCATGCAGGCAATCGCATACATGAGGCAAATTCTGGCCGCAGGCTTGGCGTCCGCAATTATTCTCGGCGGCGCGGCTCGCGCCGAGGAGGACGGCGGCTTGACAAAAATGGCCTGCGATGCGGCATTGCAGGAAGGGTTGAACCGCATATTGGACGCAATCGGCATTCCCTCCGACAAAGCAGGACCTGCCTATGACGTCTGGGCGGCATATTTGCAGAACCCCGACGCCATCAGGCTTAAAGCCGCGCAGGACAAGCTGGCGCAGGGCGTGGCGGGTCTGCTCATACCCGGCTTCGGACCGGCGACAGCGGCGGGCAAATTCGCCATTGACGGCGTGGAGTATACAATCGAGCAGGCCAATGCGATGCGGGTCAGCGACCTTCTGTGCGGCGGCTCCGATTTCGGCGACACTTGGCCGGTGGGTTTTTTCAGTCTGGAAGGCACCCAGCAGATTGCCAACGGCATCAATTGCGACAATTTCGCCGACAAGATCACGACGCAGCGGGATTTCGACCGGCTCAAATCCCTGTTCTGGGGCCACTATATGCGGACCGTCCTCGAGTTCAGCGCCGATGCGGCTGACCGCGCCGGGAAAAAGAAAAAACTCGAAGAAATGTGGCAGAATCTCTATCTCGCATGGCGCGTGAAGACAGGCGCCAAGCTCGACCAAAAGCTGCGAGAGGCGTTCATGCGCGAAGCCGAGGCGCTGAAGGCCAAGGAGGCATGCAAAACAGCGGCAGAGGGCGGCGCGCATTTTGAGATGGTCGGCATGGAAGACGAGATCGCCCAGACTGTTCCGGAATGGAAGAAGAGCCTCAGCCCGGGCAGCATCACTATTCAGTATGGGCCAAGCCTCGCCCACGGGGAATGCACTTGGACCGGGCCGCCAAAGCGCATCGGCGCCGAAATATTCACCATGAGGCTGACAGTCTCGGCGACCTCGGACCCGAAAAGCAACCTTGCGGGCCATATCGAGGTCCGTTCCGGGCTTCGGCTTGCCGTCGAGGGCACGCCCGTAGCGGCTGATGTTTTTACGCAGGGCGGCGAGACTGCCACAAAGACGATCGATGTGGCGCTCCAGCCTTTCACTTTTGATTTCCTGAAAACGGGCGATCCGCTCCACATCGTCGTCGGCGGCTGCAACGCTGGGGCGGTGCACTATACTTATGAGTTCCGTGCGGAGTAGTTTGACGGAACCGCAGGTTGACAGCGCGGGGAATGGACCCAGTCAATGGACACTCTGCCCGCGCTCCTCGCCGCCATGCGCGCCTGCTCCGTGTGCGAAGGGCTGCCGCTTGGCCCAAGACCTATTTTCCAGATTGACGCAAGCGCGCCCATCCTCATTGTCGGCCAAGCGCCCGGACGCCTGACTCATGCCAAGGGCGTGCCCTTTGACGATCCCAGCGGCAACCGGCTGCGCCAATGGCTTGGCGTGACGCGCGAAGAGTTTTATGATCCCAAAAAGTTCGTAATTTTCCCGATGGGCCTGTGCTTTCCCGGAACAGCCAAAGGCGGCGACCTGCCGCCGCGCCCCGAATGCGCGCCGCTCTGGCGGGCAAAGGTCCTTGAGCAATTGCCGAATATTCAGCTGACCATCACGCTCGGAAAGTATGCGCAGGACTGGCATCTCGGCAAGAACAGGGGCTCAAGTCTCACTGGGACAGTTCAAAACTGGCGCGCGTTCTGGCCGAACCTCCTGCCGCTGCCCCATCCCAGCCCGCGCAATATCAGCTGGTTCAAAAAGAATCCGTGGTTTGAGGCGGAGGTGATTCCGCTTCTCCAAACCCGGGTTGCGGAATTGCTGGGCTGAGCTGCGGCACGTCTGTTGTATTCCCGCACAGCAAGTGTGCGGCGGCGCGTCTTCGCGGAACTGACGCATAAGAATATCCATTCTCCCAATCCCGCGCATTCCCGCGCCGGCAGACACAGGAGGAAAAAATGTCCACACTTCAACTTCTCTCCAGCGCGGCGCTGATTGCCGCATCGCTCGCTTCCGCCATGCCCGCTTTCGCGGCGGAAATGACAGCGCAGCAATTCGCCGATGCGCGGCTCGCCGCGTTCGGCAAGGGCGATGTCGAGGCGCTGATGAGCCAGTACAGCGACGACGCCACGGTGTTCACGCCGATGGGCGTGCTGCACGGCGCAGGCCAAATCCGTCCGATGATCGAGGGCGTCATCGGCGAATTCGCCCAGCCGGGCACGACATTCAAGCTCACCTCGCAAGCCGCTGAAGGCTCCACGGTGGCCTTTGTCTGGCAGGCGGAGACATCGAAGAATGTCTATGATCTCGGCGTCGAGACATATGTGATCGCCGATGGCAAGGCTGTCTATCAGACGCTCATCACCAAGATGAAGCCCAAGTGAGATCAGCCGGGCCGGGACGGCGGAAAGGCCTCCGACACGTCCCGGCCCGCCATCACCGGCCCGAACTCATGGCAAAGGTCCGCCATGAAATCATAGACGACCCGCACCCGCGCCTGATGGCGCAGGTCTTCGGGCATGACCAGAAACACATCGCGCTCGCCGCCGATCAGCCCCGGCCACAGGCCGGCCAGTTCCCCGTGGCCAAAGGTGGCCATGCAGGGCAGGAAGGCGATTCCAAGACCCGCGCATGCCGCCGCGACCATCGGCAGAATTTCGTTCGAGCGCATGATTATCTTCCCCGCGCTCGCCAGTTCCAGCATGCGGTCATAACCCACCATGCCGGACAGGGTCTCGTCGAGCAGGATCAAATCATGACCCTCATAACTGACCTGCGGCGCGCCTCTTGCCGCCAGATATGTCCGTGAGGCGTAAAACGCATATCCCACCGCTGCAACCTTGCGGGCGATCAATGTGTTCTGCTCCGGCCATTTATTGCGCAGGCCAATATCCGCCTCACCCCGCAGCAGGTTCAGGAATTGATAGCCGCAATGCACTTTAACTTCGATGCCGGGATAATCGCGGTGCAGGCGCGGCAAGGCCGGGATCAGGATTTTCGCGGCGAAATATTCAGGCACGGTGACGATCACCCTGCCCTCGGCGACACTGGCGTTGCCGCCGACGCGGTGGCTGAGCAGCGTCATCGACGCTTCGATGGCTTCCGCCGTGCCGACAACTTCCCCGCCGCTTTTGGTCAAAACACAGCCGTCGCTGCGCCGCTCAAACAGCCGCACGCCCATTTGGCTCTCTATGGCGTCAAGCCGCCGCAGCACCGTGGTGCGGTCAATGCGCAGCATATCCGCCGCGCCCTGCATTGAGCCTGTGCGGTGGATGGCGAGCACAATGCGCATGTGATCCCATTCCGGCATGAAGCATGATAGCGCTTTGAGGCTTTGGGAACAATTGCCCGCCAGTTGCGCCGGGAGCGCTGCGCGTGGCGGGGCTGGCTTGCGAACAATTCTCCGCTGGTCTACGCACGGCAATGCTGCGGTCGTGGCGAAACTGGTAGACGCAAGGGACTTAAAATCCCTCGGGCTATGCCCTTGCGGGTTCAATTCCCGCCGACCGCACCAAAGATTTGAAGGACTGCTCATGAACAATGCACGCATCACCGCCGCCATGCTCGCCATCGGCGATGAGCTTTTGTCCGGGAGGACGCGGGACAAGAATATCGGCCATCTGGCAACTATCCTCACCGCCGTCGGCATTGAGCTTTTGGAAGTGCGGATTGTGCCGGACGATGAAGAGGATATCGTTGCGGCGCTGAATGCGCTGCGGGCGCGCTATACGTACGTGTTCACTTCGGGCGGCATCGGGCCGACGCATGACGACATCACGGCGGACGCCATTTCCAAGGCGTTCGGACTGCCATGCGAATATGATTCCAAGGCGATGGCGCTTCTCGGCGATTCCTATGCTTCGCGCGGCGTTGAATTCAACGAGGCCCGCCAGCGCATGGCGCGTATGCCGCGCGGGGCGGCTCATATTGAAAACAAAGTCTCGGTCGCGCCGGGCTTCATTGTTGAAAATGTCCATGTCATGGCGGGCGTGCCCGCCGTGTTCGAGGCCATGGTCGATGCGGTTCTGCCGGCGCTGCGCACCGGTCAGATACTTCTTTCCGAAGCCACTTTCTGTCCGCATGGCGAGGGAAAAATCGGCACGCCGCTGGCTGAAATCCAGAAGGCGCATCCGGATACGATCATCGGCTCCTATCCGCGCATGGCGGACGGCGCGTTTTCGGTGGAAATCATCGTTCGGTCGAAACATCAGACGGCGCTGGATGCAGCAAAAGCCGCCGTGGAAGCGATGATCGCCGGATTTTCCTGAGCGCGCTCAAACGTCCGGCGCGATGCGGTAGCCGACGCCCGGCTCGGTCAGAATCACTGAAGGATTGGATGCATCCGCTTCGAGTTTCTGGCGCAGCTGCCCGATGAAAACCCGCAGATATTGCTTGTCCGCGCCATGCGCAGGCCCCCAGACTTTGGCGAGCAGCTGCCGGTGTGTCAAAACCCTGCCCCGGTTTTGCGTCAGATAAAGCAATAGCTCAAATTCCTTCGGCGTCAGCTTCACAGGCTCGCCTGCGAGCTCAATTTGATGCTGCGCAACGTCGATGGACAAGCCGCCAATTTGATAATGAGAAGTTTCGCCGGGCTCTGACCGCTCGGTTCGCAACGCCGCGCGGATGCGGGCGAGGAACTCGCCAATGCCGAACGGTTTGGCGATATAATCATTGGCCCCCAAGTCAAGCGTCTCGATCTTTTCATGCTCGTCATCGCGCGCCGACAAGACCAACACAGGCACCGACGACCATTGCCGCAGGCGCGCCAATACCTGTTTGCCATCCATGTCCGGCAGACCGAGGTCAAGGATAACCAGATCCGGATTCATCGCCGCCGACTGGCGCAGCCCCTCGGCGCCGTCGTTGGCCAAAAGCGTGTCGTAACCTGCCGCTTCGAGACCCAGCCGCAGGAACCGCTGGATTTGCGGCTCGTCATCGACAATCAAAATGCGCAGGAGTTTGCTCATTGTGCCTCCGTTGATTGAACTTCGCCGATGGGGAGAGTCACGATCATTTCCGTGCCGATCCCGCTGCCGCCGGGGCTGACAGCGCGGATGTCGCCGCCCATTTCCCCGACAATGGCCTTGGCGATAGCAAGACCAAGACCAGCGCCTTCCTTGCCGGCCGGACCAAGCGCGCGGGAAAAGAACTTGTCGAAAATAAACGGCACATCATCGGCATGGATGCCGGCCCCTTGGTCAATGACTTTGATTTCCATGCTGTCGGCCAGGGCAGCGCCGCAAATCAGCACCGGACTTGTAGACGGTGAGAATTTCGCGGCGTTTTCCAAGAGATTGTAGAATACCTGTCCCAGCAGGACCGCATCGCATTTCAGCGGCGGCAGAGCGGCGGCAATGCGTTGTTCAAACACCCGTCCGGGCGCACTCACTTGCATCGCCGCAACGCTTGACTGGACGATTTCACCTATTTCGGCCCATTCCTTGCGCAGCTTCAGGCCCGATTGCAGTTTGGTCATATCGAGCAGATTGGCCACTTGGCGCGCCAGCCGCCTGGTTTCGTCTTCAATAGCCGCCAGCAATTCATTCTGCGCCGCCACCGGGATTGTGCCCCCAAATTGCCGCAGCGTGGTGACCGAGCCAAGAATTGCCGCCAGCGGCGTGCGCAAATCATGCGAGACCGAAGACAAAAGCGTTGAGCGCAGTTTTTCCTCCTGTGCCGCCGCTTGCGCCATCTCAGTTGCTTTCGAAAACCGCAACCGCTCCGCCGCCAGCGACGCCTGGTCCATGAGCGTCAACACTGCCTGCTCGGCGTCGGGCGTCATCGCCGTGTGCCCACCCTTTGGCGCCAGCGCGATCACCCGGTCAGGAAGCCGCTCTCTGTCAACGAACCGGTATTCAAAACGCCCGCCCGCCCAGCCGGGCGCTGTCGCCGCGAGCGGATGTCCCTTGCGGAACACCAGCTCGGCGCTCTGCAATTCGTTGAGGTCAATGGCCATATCCGCCGGAAACGCAGCCTCGGCCGCCGGAACCTCTCCATCCTGCCGAAACAGCGCCGCCGGGCCGTCAATGGCCTTTGAAGCCTGTTCGGTCAGCGCCGCGAGAATTTCGCCTTCACTCTCCGCGGTTGAAATGCGCGCTGAAAAGTCTGACAACAGTTGCAGCATGTCAGCGCGCCGGCTGGCGCTGACCGCCTCCTCGCGCAGCCTCCCTGCAAGGCTGCCGGTGATCGCCGCGACCGCCAGAAATATGCCAAGCGAAAACAGCTCTTTCTGGTCGGCGATTGCGAAAGTGTGGCGCGGCTCGATGAAAAAGAAATTCAGCGAAAGAAACGCCGCAACCGCGCTTAAAATGCCGGCGGCAAAGCCCATGCGGGAAGCGCAAATGACCACGGCCATTATAAAAACCAATGAAATGCCGCGCGTTGAAACCCACTTTTCAAGCTCGATGCCAACAAGCACCGCAACTGTCACGGTCAATACGGCCGCGCCCGACGCGCGCAGCAGCGCTGTCAATTGATCAGACCAGTTCCGCGTCTCAGCCATGCCCATGGCTAACACGAGTCAGCCCGCAAACGGCAAGAGCCGAAAGTCAAAATCCGGCGATCCTTATGGATTCCTTATGCGGATGCCCGAAAATCCATCTCGTTTCCTTATGCAAAAGGGCCGATCCTTGCTGCGGGAAACAGGATCATGAATTCAAATGGCATTGCAAGACGCGCTTGAACAACCCGCCGTTTCAACCGAACTCGCCCATAAAACCGGCTTCTGGGCCTTGACGCTCGGCTCGGTCGGCGTCGTCTATGGCGACATCGGCACGAGTCCGCTCTATGCGCTGCGCGAAGGCGTGCTCGCCGCCGCCAACGGGCAAACAGCGCAGCGCGAGGATGTCATCGGCATCTTGTCGCTGATGCTCTGGTCGCTGACGATCATTGTCACGCTGAAATATGTTTTCATCCTGCTTCGGGCTGATAACAATGGAGAAGGCGGAATTCTTTCGCTCTACGCTTTGGCGCAAAGAGCGCTGGGACGCTCCGCGCCTTTCATCTTCTTCTGCGGCGCGGCTGGCGCAGCGCTGTTTTACGGCGATGCGCTCATCACTCCCGCGCTCTCTGTCCTGTCAGCCGTGGAAGGGCTGAAACTCGTCACCTCGGCGTTTGACCCCTATATCCCGCCGATAACCATTGGCATCATTTTCGGCCTGTTTTTCATCCAAAGCCGGGGCACCGCCGCTGTCGCCCGCTGGTTCGGCCCGATCACCCTTGTCTGGTTTGCCGTCATGGCCGTGGGCGGTTTTGTTCACATCGCCGACGACCCAAGCGTGCTCGAAGCAATCAACCCGGTTCATGCCATCCGTTTTGTGGCAGGCAACGGCACAATCGGCCTGATCGCGCTTGGCGCTGTGTTTTTGACCGTCACCGGCGCGGAGGCGCTTTACGCCGATCTTGGGCATTTTGGCCGCAAGCCGATTCAGTTTGCCTGGCTCGCCATCGTTTTCCCTTCGCTCGCCATCAACTATATCGGACAGGCCGCATTGGTCGCCAACAATCCGGCGGCGCTCGAAAATCCTTTTTTCCTGCTCTATCCTGACTGGGCGCTGTTGCCGGTTGTCATACTCGCGACCATGGCGACAATCATTGCAAGTCAGGCCGTCATCACCGGCGCCTATTCGCTCACACGCCAGGCGATCCAGCTGCGCATTCTGCCGCGCCTCGCCCTGCGCCACACATCTGCTGCCCATATGGGCCAAGTCTACATGCCGCAGGTGAATTTCATGCTGATGGTCGGCGTTTTGTTTCTCGTCATGCTGTTCGGCTCATCCACAAGCCTCGCCACCGCCTATGGCATAGCGGTCACCGGCACGATGGTCGTCACCTGCTGCCTGGCTTTCGTTGTGGTTTGGAAATTTTGGAACTGGCCGGTCTGGGCGGCGGGGCTGCTCATGTTGCCGTTTCTCATCATTGACCTGGTATTTTTGGGGGCAAATCTCATGAAAATCGTCTCGGGCGGCTACGTGCCGCTGATCTTCGCCGCGATCATGATGCTAATCATGTACACATGGATGCGCGGAACGGCGATCCTGGCGGCGAAATCCCGCCGGGACGATGTGCCGCTCCGGCAAATGATCGCCATTCTTGAAAATAAGCCGCCTGTCAGCGTGCCGGGCACCGCCGTGTTCCTCACCAGTGATCCCGACACGACCCCTGTGTCGCTGATGCATTCACTCAAGCACTACAAAGTTTTGCACAAGTTCAACGTGATCCTCACGGTGGTCTCCGCCGATATTCCACGCATTGCTGACCATCAGCGTGTCGAGATTGAAAAAATCTCGGAGGGCTTCTCGCAGGTCACCATGACGTTCGGCTATATGGAAGAGCCTAATGTGCCGCATGCGCTTGGCCTGTGCCGCCAGCTCGGCTGGAAGTTTGACATTATGTCCACTTCCTTCTTCGTGTCGCGCCGCTCGCTGCGTCCGTCGGCCAAGAGCGAAATGCCGTTCTGGCAGGACCGGCTGTTCATCATGCTTGCCCGCAACGCCAGCGATGCGACCGACTATTTCCACATCCCGACCGGGCGCGTTGTGGAGATCGGAACGCAGATTGTCATTTGACTTGAACTGACCGAGATATTGCCGCTATGGCGTGGCGCAATCCACCCTGCTGCGGAGCGCGCCATGTCCCTTCCCGAAAAAGCCTTCCCGGTGTCCTGGGACCAGTTCCACCGCGACGCCCGCGCGCTGGCGTGGAGGCTTGCGGGAACGGGCATTCAATGGCACGCCATGGTGGCGATCACGCGCGGCGGGCTGGTGCCGGCCGCAATCATTGCGCGGGAGGTCAACATAAGGCTGATCGAGACTGTGTGCATCGCGTCTTACCATGACTATGCCGAGCAGGGCGAACTGAAGGTGCTGAAAGACGTAACGCCCGAGCTTCTCGAAAATGGCGGAGAAGGGGTTTTGATCGTCGATGATTTGACCGACACCGGCAAGACCGCCGCCATCGTCCGCGCCATGATGCCGAAAGCGCATTTCGCCACCGTCTACGCCAAGCCGAAAGGCCGCCCGCTTGTGGACACATTCGTCACCGAGGTCAGCCAGGACACCTGGATCTATTTTCCTTGGGACATGGGCTTCACCTATCAGGCGCCGATCACTGAGCTCCACAAAAGCTGACCGTCACAATTTCGTTTCAAGAATCGGCTAAACCCGCGCATAACCAGACATTAATTCGTTTGCCGGATAAGTTCCTTTGGGGACTTTTGCGCAGCACGGGGATTGCGGTGAACATGCTTTTGAGGGCCGTTGCGGCCCGGGAAACCGATGCTTCGGACGCGGAGATCAAGCCGCGCCGTCAGGTCGCTGCGCTGCCCTACGTTAGACAGAAGGACGGGCTTCAGGTGCTGTTGGTCACAAGCCGCGAGACCGGTCGGTTGGTTCTGCCCAAGGGTTGGACTGAAAAGGGCATGAAGGATTCGGCGGCGGCGGCGCTGGAGGCTTTTGAAGAGGCGGGCGTCAAGGGCAATGTGTCAAGCAAGCCAATTGGATCATACAATTACACCAAAATAATTGGCCCCGGCTTCGCGCTCGCATGCGCTGTCGATGTCTATCCGCTGGAAGTGAAGAAGCATTTGAAAGACTGGCCGGAGAAATCCCAGCGCGAGCGCCTGTGGATGTCGTCCGGCGAAGCGGCGAACCGGGTCGCGGAACCGGCGCTTGCTGACATCCTGCGCCGGTTCAGGCCGGACAAATAGTTCCGGAGCGCGGCTTCGCGGCAATTCCAATCCCCCTTTCATTCCCGGCGCAATTGGCCCATACGCGGCGCTTGACGCAACACCCGGAGAAAACCATGCCCATCAATATGCACGCCGCCGCCACGCAGACTTTTCTGACGGCTCTCAACGGCCTTTCACAGGTCCTGAAAAAGGCGGAGGCCAACGCCATCGAGCGCAAGATCGACCCATCGGTGTTTCTGAATGCGCGACTCGCGCCGGACATGTTCCCTCTGACCCGCCAGGTTCAGGTCGCGACGGACACAGTTAAAGGCGCGGTCCACCGTCTGGCGGGGCTTGAAATTCCAAAATTTGAGGACAATGAAACGAGTTTCCCCGAGCTGCAGGCGCGCATTGAAAAGACCATCGCTTTGGTGAAAAGCATCCCCGCCGATTTGATCAACGGCCATGAAGACCGGGAGGTCATCATGCGCAGGCCATCGGGCGATCTGACTTTCAAGGGCCAGGACTATCTGCTCGGCTTCGCGCTGCCCAACTTCCTGTTCCACGCCGTGACGGCTTATGACATTTTGCGTCATAATGGTGTGCCGCTCGGCAAGGACGTGTATTTCGGCCGGGCTTAGATCGGTCCAGCCAAGTCCAACGCCCAGTAGCCGCTTTTGGAGGCAATGCCGAACGAGGCCATCTGCGGGTCGAGCATGTTGCGCCTGTGTCCGCGCGAGTTCATCCATGCCTGCATAACCTCGGCGACACTGCGCTGTCCGCGCGCGACATTTTCCGCGTGATAGCCGGGCGCGACGCCCGCACGGAACATCCGTTCGCTGAACGCTGTTCCTGGTCCGAACTGATGACCGACTTTTCCATGGGCGATCATGATGGCGCACTGGGCGCCGGCGGCCTTGACGAGATGTGCGTCGGAGGAAAGCGGCGCGAGCCCGGCTTTGGCGCGGTAGGCGTTGAGATGCCGCGCGGCTTCCGACTGAAGCGAGGCGGCTTCGCCGGGCTGCGTTTGGCCAAGCAGCGCCGCCGGACCAAGAATCGCCGCGCCTAGCTGGGCCAGAACAATTCTTCGGGAGAAATTTTCAGCTTTCATGACCAGATTCCTGATTTATCCGCTGCCGAAAATGCCCTTCAAACCTTGATAATCCCTTTCAGCGCCATCAGGAGACGCCGAAACCGGGCGTGTGACAATAGATACAAATGCGGCCGCCGCGCGGATCAGCCTTTCTCCAAATTCTGCACGCAGTCATAAAGATGGGACACAACCCTGTTCACGCCCTCGACGCTGAACACGGTCCTTGCCGCGCTGCCCGGAACTTCCACGTCAATGTTGAACAGCTGTTTGGCATGATCGGACAGGAGGCGCACGAAATCCTTCGGCAAGGGTCCCGCCGTTGACACCACGTTCCACTCTTTGTTGCCCGCCTCCGCCGGAACGTCAAACACCAGCGCCTCGCCGCCATTGCGGACGGTGATTTTCAGCGCGCTGACTTTTTCAGGCAGCGCCCCCGGCCAGGAGACCACGCGCAGAACCGGCTCGCGCTTGTCATCCATCGAGACAAACAACACGTTGACCGGCGCGTAATTCGCCTCGGACGGCGGCCGGTTCATCGCCTCGCAGCGGGTTTTGCCGCCTCCGATTGTCCACTGGCATTCTTTGACCAGATAGATGGATTCGGCGCGCGCCGAAGAGAGTGAAAGCAGCAATGAAATGAAGGCAAGGCGTCCAAACATGATTTCCTCCTGAGCCAAGCCTCATCATGGCACAGGCGTTTGCCGCGCGCGCGCTGATATTGACTTCGCCCTGCCGTCATCGTTGAAAAGGCGATGATGCAAACATCCCGCCAAGTGTGCCTTGAACTCGACGCCGCCGATCCACTAGCGCACAAGCGGGCAGCATTTGTGCTGCCCGAAGGCAAAATTTATCTCGACGGCAATTCGCTTGGCTGCCTGCCTGCCCATGCCGCCGCGCGCATCGGCAAGGCGGTGAGCGAGGAATGGGGGCAGTCCCTCGTCACGTCGTGGAACCGGCACGGCTGGATTGACCTAGCGCGGAAATCAGGGGACCGGATCGCGCGGCTTGTCGGCGCGCAGCCAGGCAGCGTTCTGGTGGGCGATACGATTTCCGTCAATCTTTTCAAACTGATGTCAGCAGCGCTTGAACTGAGGCCGGGACGAAAAACCATAGTTTCCGACACGGGAAATTTTCCCAGCGATCTTTACATCGCCGAAGGCGTTATCCGCCAGATTGACAAGGGCCATGTCCTTAAGCTGGCTGCGCCGGAAGAGGTGCTGAGCGCAATTGACGATGAAACCGCTCTGGTCAGCATCACTCATGTCGATTATCGCACCGCGCGGACGCACGACATTTCTGCGATTGTCGAAAAGGCCCATGCGCGTGGCGCGTTGGTGCTCGTGGATCTTTCGCACACGTCAGGCGCGCTGCCGTTTGACCTTGCCGGGCTCAATGTCGATTTCGCCGTCGGCTGCACCTACAAATATCTGAATGGCGGTCCGGGCGCGCCTGGATTTCTCTATGTGCGGCCCGATCTTCAGGAAAAAATCCAATCGCCGCTGTCCGGCTGGCTCGGCCACGCCGCGCCATTTGCGTTTGAGCAGGGCTACCGCCCGGCTCCCGGCATAATGCGTCTGCAATGCGGCACGCCGCCTGTTCTGTCTCTAATTGCGCTCGATGCGGGTTTGGACGTGTTTGATGGTGTGGACATGAATGCGGTGAAGCAGAAGGCCCATGCGCTCTGCGGCCAGTTCATCGCCCATGTCGAGAGCTTCGGCGGCGAATTCGGATTGAAGCTCGCTGGGCCGCGCGCAATGACTGAACGCGGCTCCCACGTCTCATTCCATGCACCGGAGGGCTGCGCCATCATGCAGGCGCTGATTTCGCGCGGCGTCATCGGTGATTTCCGCGCGCCGGACATGATCCGCTTCGGCTTCGCGCCGCTTTACACCAGCTTTGCCGAAGTCTTTGATGCGGCGCAAATTTTACGCGATATACTGGAGACCAAAAGTTGGAACAGGCCGGAATTTCTGGCGCAGAAGGCGGTGACCTGAGCCATGATGCAGATCATCCAAGTCAAGCTTGACGGAATCTATATCCCGGCGGAGCGGCGCAAGACGCTCGATGCGGCGAAAGCGGAGGCGCTGGCCGAAGACATTTTGGAAAACGGCATGAAGATCCCGATACAGGTCCGCATTGACGGCAAGAGGCATGTGCTGATTGCGGGATTGCACCGGCTGGAGGCGTCAAGGCTCTTGGGCGACGTGACGATCAGCGCTTATCTGGTGCAGGCAAGGAAGCATTGATGGAAGGCTACCCCCTCACCCGCTCTGATTTCGGATCATACAGCGCCTCCAGCGACACTTTCGCCGGATAGAGCTTGCAGGCGATCTCCAGCTGGTATTCGCCGTTCAGCACATAATCCGCCGTTACGCCCTCCTCCTTGTTCCGCACATAACCAATGCCAATATTGGTCCCCAGCGTGTAGCCATATCCGCCCGACGCCAGCCAGCCAGCCTGTTTCCCATTGCGGAAAATCGTCTCGCGTCCCAGCAGGACGATGGAAGGGTCATCGACGGTGAAGCAGGCAAGAAGTCTCGGAAGCTTCCGTGACCTTCGAACCAAAATTGACTCTTGGCCAAGAAATGAAATACCGCTCTTCAGCTTCACCGCCCAAGTAAGCCCGGCCTCAAGCGGCGTATGGTCCGGCGAAATGTCCGAACCCCAGGCACGGTAAAATTTCTCTAGCCGCAACGATTCAATCGCGCGGTAACCCGCATTGACAATGCTATGTGCGCTCCCTGCCTCCATCAGCGCATCATAAACCGCGACCATTCCCTCCACTGGCACATGCAACTCATAGCCAAGCTCTCCGACATAGGTGATGCGCAGCGCTCGTACTGATACGCCAGCGATTTGAACAACCTTCATGCGGGCAAACGGCATGGCAGCGCTCGCCACTTCCTCACGCGTCACCTCTTGCAAAACCGCTCGCGCCAGCGGACCCATCAACGACAAGACCCCGTACTCATCCGTCACATCTGTCAACCTTGCGTCCAGTCCGCGCAGAATGTTCGATGAAATCCAGTGAAAATCGTGCGTGGCAAAGCCAGTGCCCGTGACGATGTAGTAGGCGTCGTCCGCAAGCCGCGTCACGGTCAGATCGCACTCGATTCCGCCGCGCTTGTTGAGCATCTGGGTGTAGGTGACTTTGCCGGGAGGACCGGAAACATCGTTTGCACAGATCCAGGAAAGAGCGGCTTCGGCGTCTTTGCCGGTCAGCATGAATTTGGCAAACGATGTCTGGTCAAAAACACCGACCCGCTCGCGCACTGCCCTATGTTCCCGGCCCACAGCGTCGAACCAGTTCTGCCGGCCATAAGTGTAGATGTCATGCGCCGCCTCGCCCGGCCCCGTAAACCAGTTCGGCCGCTCCCAGCCGAGCTTTGACCCAAAGACAGCGCCCTGGCTTTTCAGCCTCTCGTAAAGCGGCGATTTCAGAACCGGCCTCGCGGTGACGAATTCCTCGTGCGGCCAGGCCATGGTGTAATGGTGCGCATAGGCTTCCTGCGTGCGCTCGCGCACCCATTTCTGTTCGCGGTGCACCGCGCCGAAGCGCCGTATGTCAACCGGCCACAGGTCCATCGGCGCCTCGCCGCCCGCCACCCATTCGGCCAGCGCCTTGCCCGCGCCGCCACCCGAGGCGATGCCGAAGGCGTTGAAGCCGGCGCCGACGTAGAAGTCTTTCACTTCCGGCGCTTCGCCAAGGATGAAATTGCCGTCGGGCGTGAAGCTTTCAGGGCCGTTGATCATTTTCTTGATGCCGGTGTGCTCAAGCGCGGGGACGCGGGCCAGCGCCTCGGCCATCAGGGGCAGAAAATGATCCTGGTCGTCGGGAAGAAGCTGGAAGGCGAAGTCCTGCGGCAAGCCATCATCAGCCCAAGGCTTGGGGTTCGGCTCATACCCGCCAAAGGACAGCCCGCCGACCTCCTCCTTGAAATAGATCAGCCGGTCCGGGTCCCGCAGCGTCGGCAGGTTTTTCTCAACGCCCTTGATTGGTTCAGTCAGCACATATTGGTGCTGGATCGAGACCAGCGGCACATTGACGCCCGCCAGCGCACCGACTTCGCGCGCCCATTGGCCCGCGCAGTTGACGACTTTTTCGCACACGACGCTGCCTTGATCTGTCTCGACACTGGTGACCCAGCCATGCTCGAGCACAAAGCCGGTGACGCGCACCCCTTCGAAAAACTTGACTCCGCCCATCCGCGCACCCTTGGCCAAGGACTGCGCGATGTCGGCCGGGTTGGCCTGACCGTCGGTCGGCAGGAAAGCTGCGCCGTGCAGGTCGGAAATGTCCATCACCGGCCAAAGGTCCTGCGCTTCTCTCGGCGACAAAAGATGCATTTCAAGACCGAACGAATGCGCCGTCGTTGCCTGCCGCTGAATTTCCACCATGCGCTCGGCATTGCAGGCGAGGCGCAGTCCGCCGTTCATTTTCCAGCCGGTGGCGAGGCCTGTCTCTTTTTCAAGGCGGTTATAGAGATCAACCGAATGCTTCAGCAGCTGGGTGACATTGGCCGAGGTTCGCAGTTGCCCGACAAGCCCTGCCGCGTGCCAGGTGGAGCCGGATGTAAGCTGGGCGCGCTCGAGGACGATGACATCCTTCTCGCCGAGCTGCGCCAGATGATACGCAGTCGAGCATCCGATAATGCCGCCGCCAATGATGACAATCCGCGCATGCGAAGGAATGCTGGCCATTCTCTTGTCCTTGATTTCAGTAAAAATCGTATCTTAGAAACGCCATCTCAAACCGCTGGCGGTTTTCCAACGTGTAGGCGGCAAAATCGGTGTCCGTCGAAGAAAATAGCTCGGACACCATGCTCCACAGCGTTTCGCGCAGGGCCGAGGCGGCGGACATGGCCAGAAAACGCTGTTTCAAGGGCCGGTCGGGCTTCTTGCCGAAGTAGAGTTCGAGCAGCAGGTTTTCTTCGGCCTCGCCATATCCGGCATTGGTTGCAAGGTTGGCGAGATCAAACAGCGGCGAATTGAAACCCGCATAGTCCCAGTCCACCAGCCACAGCCGCTTGCCGTCATCGAGAATGTTGGCGGGCAGAAGATCGTTCTGACAGAACGCCATCCTGATCTCGCCAATCGCCTTCTCCAACTCTTCCGCTATCATCAAAAATCGATAAAAATCATCTTGATAAGGGCTCTTGTTCACGCGCAGCGTCGCCACATAATCGCGGATAGCGTGAAAGACCCAGAATGCCAGGACAGGGCCGCGCAGATGTGATGCGAGCTCATTATGGCACTTTTTCAGGACCGGCGTGAGGCGGCCAATCATGTCCATGTCTTTGAGATCGGCAGCGGTCAGCGTCTTCGCCTCTATCCATTGAAAGATTATGACGCCCGGCTCTGAATGCAGCACCGCGGGCGACAGGCCGCAGGCGGCGGCGGCCTGGCTGGCCGCAAACTCGTTGAAGCGCAGCACGCCATGCACAGGAATATCTTCACCGAGCCGCACGAAATATTTGCCCGACGCGTCGGTTGCCACGAAATTGACATTGGTCATGCCGCCGGAAACCGGCGCAATCGCCGGCTTGCCAGACCAAAATGACAGCGCGGCGATGCGCTGCATCATTTGCTCGCGGGTATCAGCCATGTCCCTTGCCCAAGCCTTGCTCGTGCAATAGTTGCTGCGGCGCGGGGGGCTTGTCAATTGCACAGTCACCGCGCTCGCTTTCCAGCGCTGCCGCCGCTAAGGCTTTCGAAGCGCCCGATGCGCATTGTAAGGGAAGTGAGATGGCCGTTGCCGCCCTTGAAGAGATTTTCCGCTCGGCGTCCGGCGCGCTGGTCGGGCTTGATCTTGGAACAAAGACGATCGGCGTCGCCTTGAGCGATCCCGGCAGACGGTTTGCAGTGCCAAAGCTTGTCATCTCAAGGACCAAATTCACAGCCGATGCCGCAAAGCTTTTGGAGATCGCCGCCGCAAACTCTGCCGTTGGCTTTGTCATTGGCCTGCCGCTGAACATGGACGGCAGCGAGGGTCCGCGCGCACAGGCGACGCGCGCCTTTGCGCGCAACATGGAGCGGCTGAGCGCCCTGCCCTTTGTGTTTTGGGACGAGCGCCTGTCAACCGTTGCGGCGGAGCGGGCATTGATCAGCATGGATGTCAGCCGCGCCAAACGGGCGCAGCGCATCGATGCGGCGGCGGCGGCTTTTATTCTGCAGGGAGCTTTGGACCGGCTTTACGCGATTTCGGCGGGCGCGGAAGCGACCTGATTGCCCGAACGCATGGATTTTACCCATTGGATGATCGAATGGCGCTTTCTGAGCGCAAAAATCGCAGCAATCAGCAGCGTGTCAAAGACGCAGGCCTTGGCCACAAGCGCCGGGATGACTTCCGGCTCCATGCCGAGAATATTGCCGTAAATTGTAAACACGAGATCATGCAGTTTGCGGCTGAAAAAATGCGTGCCCATGCTGATATCGTTCAGCGACAGGAAGTACCAGCCCCAGAAAAAGCCCAGCGGCGCGGCCCAGAACAACAGGATGTAGCGCATTTAACGGTTCTCCTTTCGTCCTGAAATTCGTGTCAATGCCATTTGCCACCCAGCATCGCCCGCCAACTTGCGGGCATGGCGCGAGGCTTCAGTTTCTGTCAGTTTCAGCGTTCTTGCCGACAACAGCTCCCACTCAACCGATGAGGCGGCCCACGAGACCAAAACTGCGGCGAAGTAGGACGAGGCGGACATGAGCGCGGCGCTGTCCGCGTGAAGGATCGCCATCATTGACAGGCAGGAGAAGATGAAGGCGGCGCTGGCAAAGGCCGCCCGTTCGAGGTCAAGTTCCGCAGCAGCGCTGTCTTCGCCCTGAGAAAGCGCTGACAGCAGCGCCCAGCTGAAGAGAACCGCCGCGAAAATGGAGACAATGCCCATGCCCGCCTCCAGCATTGGAAGGGAACCTGGCAAGGGTGAAGCGCGAAGAAAACCAAACACAGAAGCCCCCGCCAGCGCCTTGACGGCGTGCAGCGCGAAGAACATCATCCAGTGGAACAGGATGGCAAAGGTCAAAAATCGCTTCATGGGCCGCCGTTCTTTATGGCTGGATTGTGGCGTTAACCTTTCATAAGAGCAATCTAAACCATTTGTTAAGGTTAATGCATGGCAATTCATACGTGGAAAACCGCACCTGAACCGCCTCGGCAGCCTGACCGCACCGCTCTTCAGCTTGCGGCCATGCGCCAAGACGCCTATAGCCCCAACTTGACATGATCGAGAGCGGCACCTTCCCCCTTTTCCCGCACCGGCACCTGCTCGGCATCAAAGGGCTTTCGCATCTCGACATTGACCTGCTTCTCGACCGGGCCGAAGCGGCGGTGCCTGTTTCCCGGCAGGCCGAGAAAAAGCGTCCAACGCTGCGGGGCCGAACTCAGATCAATCTGTTTTTCGAGGCCTCCACCCG
>JANMMM010000053.1:0-15333 GCA_031373225.1 Phyllobacteriaceae bacterium
GCCCCCCTCTCTGGCCGGGCGCACAACCCCCCCGCGTGGGGGTAGATCGCTCCCCGCCCCGCTTTCCCTCTCCCTACATGGGTAAAACAAAATATAACAGGGGCGACACAGCCGATCTCCCCCCTCGCGGGGGAGATGTCCGACAGGACAGAGAGGGGCGCATCGCTCCGCCGCATCTCAATTACGCTCGAATACTCCTCCCCCTCCCCGCCTTCGATCCCCGAATAGTCCTCCTGCCCAACAATCCGCACACCCTTCAGCCACAGCCCCAGAGGCCCGTGGCAGGTCTGCGCCAAAAGCAGGTTCGGATGCTGCCAGAGCATCGCGAGATCGAACTCGTCCGGCGGCATCGTGGCGGGGTCAGGCGCGATCACTTTTCCGGAGCGGTCTTTTATTCCGCCCGGAACCGGCGGCAGATCGGCGTTGCAGCGGGTCAAACGCTCCGGAGCATTCACGCCCTTCTTCCGCAGTTCATCCCGCACCGCCGCCCATTGCGCGTCAACCTCAGCCCTCACTTCCGGCCAGTCATACATGGGCAGAGCCGCTATGAACGGCTCAAGCGGCAACGGACCTGCGAGGATGGCGGCGGCGAGTTTGGCCGGATCGCTCATTCGGCAGGCGGCGCGCGCCTGAGCGCCGGATGCACATTGTGCTCCTTGCGCTTCAGGCCATAGGCGCGGAACAGGGCGAGATAGCCCTTGAACACATAGCCCTCATTCATCGCCACCCATTCCGCCCGCCGCTCAGCGAACAAGCGCGGCAGGTCGTACCAGGGCGTCGCCGGGTTCTTGTGATGCACGAGGTGGAGGTTGTTGTTGAGGAAGAGCAGACCAAGCGGCGAGCGCTCGACAATGATCGTCCGCCCCTCCGGCGTCTCGGACCAGCGGTGTTCGGCATAGGTGCGGATGGTGATGAGCGACAAGCCGAAATAGGCCGGGACGAGGACATAAAGCCAGAACGGCATGTGGAACAGGCGCGTGACGATGAGGTAGACCGGGACCATGCCGAGAAAATGCAGCAGCCAGGCGACAACAACGCGGCGCTCGCCCTTGCGCATCCGCTGAATTTCCGACCAGGCAAACCCGCCCGACATCAGAACGGGGCCCAGAAAAAACCGGCCCAGCATTGTGTTGTTGACCTCCAGCACCCGCTTCAACCAGTGTGGAAGCCGCTCCCAGTCCATCACTGAGCGGTAATAGCTTTCCGGATCGTCATACGGATCAGTCAGCCGCTCGTCATTGTGGTGCGTCAGGTGCAGGACTTTGAAGCGGCGGAACGGGTAGAACACGCCTAACGGCAGGAACACCAGCGCCTCATTCACCAGAGCGTGCCGGGTCGGGTGGCCATGCAGAACCTCATGCTGGAGCGACGAATGCAGCGCCACCGCAAAGGCCATGAGGACAAGAGCAATCAAGGGTATGGAAGAATAGAGAACAAATCCGAGGCCGATCCAAGCCAGATAACAGAATCCCACCAGCGCCATTGTCGGCCATTCGACCGCGCGCGCATGCTCCCGATTTTCGCCCATCACAAAGCCAAGCCGCAAAACCCCTTTGGTTCTAGGAGGTTACGCCGGTATGCGCATAATTTCTATCGGGAAAGCGTCATGAGATGTCAGTTGCTCATACGTGCGCTGCTGGAGCGGCTAAGCGAAACTTCAGTCAGCGCTGGCATCGTCTCCAGTTCGAGAGTGAATGCGATAACTTGGTTGTGTTTTTCAGCATCATAACCCTGATCGCCAAACTAGGCACTTTCACGCTTCGTTTGCCTTCAAAGTGGTTATCGCTTGCGGAGGGGCCAAATTTAGAAGACATGCTTGGCTCGTTGAAAGAGAAGGCAGGATTGTCATGACAACTATAACGGCCAAAATGACCAAACTCTCGCTTTTCGTATTGATCGCTGCTGCTGGCATGCTGCCAGTAAGTGATAAAGCCAGCGCAATGTCATGCAATCATCCCACAGCGGCGGAACATATCGCCAGAACTGATCTAGTCTTTTTTGGACGTGTCAATACTATTAGGAACCGCGATTTTGCTGAGAGCCAAGGCGTAACGGATTGGTACGATGATCCAATCGCCGCGCCAGACAAGATTGCGACTTTCGATGTGTTGCGACAATACAAAGGAACTGAGTCAAGTACAGTTGATATTGAGTTCTATTCGGACGGCGGTAATGTTTCAGGCTGGGGATTCCGCAGGGGGACTTTTGCATTGATCTTTGCGAGAAAAGTCGCGGTGGCGGATAAAAATAAGACCATTGGTTATCTGAACTATTGCGACATGATTTTATATTATTCCAACACCAAACTGCTTCCAGATTATTGGGAAATTCTTGTGCCTATGTCTAAAGGCCAAATCAACAAGTGAAGTAGGGTGATTGGCACTGTTTCGCCGGGTCTTTATAATGCGGTCTGAATGTCGCTTTGACAGGACATAAAGATTTGTTTATATCCTTATGGCCCAAGCAAAAGGACAGCCGTTCCATGACCCATCCGCTCGAACAATTGCTCAATGAAAAAGGCGTCCTGCTCGCCGACGGCGCGACGGGGACGAACCTCTTTGCCGAAGGGCTGGAAGCGGGCGAGGCGCCGGAAGTGTGGAACTTTGAGCAGCCGGAGAAGATTTCCAATCATCACCGGCAATTCGTTGAGGCGGGCGCAGACATTATTCTCACCAACTCGTTCGGCGGCACAAAGCAGCGGCTGAAGCTGCACAATTATCAGGACCGTGTGTTTGAAACCAACAAGAGAGCCGCCGAGATCGCCCGCGCTGTCGCCGACAAGGCCGGCCGCAAGGTGATTGTCGCCGGTTCCGTCGGCCCGACGGGCGAATTGTTCGAGCCGCTCGGCGCGCTGACGCATGAGGAGGCTGTGGACTCTTTTGCGGAACAGATCAGGGGCTTGAAAGCTGGCGGCATCGACGTGGTCTGGATCGAAACGATGTCTGCGCCGGAGGAAATGCAGACGGCCTCGGAAGCCGCCATCCGCGAAAACATGCCCTTCATCTTCACCGCGTCGTTCGACACGGCCGGCAAGACGATGATGGGCACCCACCCGCGCGACATCCACAAGGTCGCCGAGCCGCTCCCGGTGAAGCCCTTCGCCGTCGGAGCCAACTGCGGCGTTGGCGCGTCGGACATTCTGTCCAGCCTCTTGGAAATGACCGACAGCGACCCGTCCGCCAATGTCATCGTCAAAGGCAATTGCGGCATACCGGAATTCCGCGGCGCGGAAATCTACTATTCCGGCACGCCAGAGCTCATGTCCGAATACGCCCGCCTCGCCATCGACTCCGGCGCGCGCATCATCGGCGGCTGCTGCGGCACCAGCTACAACCACCTCGCCGCCATGCGCCACGCCATTGACGGCCACAAGAAGCGGGCCCGGCCGACGGTTGAGGAAGTGGTGGAGAAGATTGGGCCGATGCGGAATAAGGTTGCGGCGGAACAGGGGAGTCAGGTGCGGCGGGAGCGGAAGGGGAGAAGGGGGTAATTTTCAAAGAACCCGCGACTTCACCCAAGTCACGCACGCAGCCAGACAAAACCGCGCGGCTCGATCATAACCCCGTTTCCAGAGGCGAGGATAATATTTGTACCATATTTTTTCGGAACTGGTATTTGCACGCCGCCGAAATTATAAACACATGTCGCCGTCTCCCCGCCAGCGACGCGCTTGAGAACAACCACATCCTCCCCCGCCTCCAGCACTTCCACACTCCCCGTCTTCAACGCCGCGCTCCCCTGCCGGATGCCTATCGCCTCGCGGTAAAAGTGTAGCACAGATTCCGCATCCGCCTCTTGCGCCTTCACCGAACTCGCCAGATGCGCCGCCTCGACCGGCAGCCATGGCGTCCCCTGCCCGAACCCGGCATTCTCAACCTCCCCGTCCCAAGGCATCGGCGTGCGGCAGCCGTCTCGGCCTTTGTATTCAGGCCAGAATGTGATGCCTGCCGGGTCCTTCAGCTGGTCGAAGCGCAGGTCCGCCTCGGTCAGCCCAAGCTCCTCGCCCTGATACAGGCAGAGCGAGCCGCGCAGGCTTAAGAGCAGCGCGGCGGCGAACTTGGCGACGCGCGCCGGGTCTTCGCCGGGCCGCATCCAGCGCGAGACCTGGCGGATGCAGTCATGGTTGGAAAACGCCCAGCAGGGCCAGGCCCCGCCCGCGCCGGTTTCGAACTTTTCGATGATGGTCTTGAAATGCAGCGGCGTGCAGTTCGGTCCGAGAAAATCAAAGCCGTAGCACATGTGCACCTTGTCGCCCGACCCGGCATAGTCCGCCATCAGCTGCATGGTGCGGGCGCTGTCGTCGCCGACCTCGGCGAGGCTGGCGGTGGCGCCGAACTCGTCGAGCTGCGCGCGGATGCGCTGCAGGAAGGGCAGAAGCGCGTCCTGGCTCTTGTCATACAGATGCCGCTGATAGGAATAGGGATTGCTCAGCGGCTGCTCGGAGGCCGAAGGGTTCTCGACATGCGGATTGGATTTAAGCGACGGGTCATGCATGGAAAAATTCAGCGCGTCGAGCCGGAACCCGTCCGCGCCGCGTTCGAGCCAGAAGCGCATCTCGGCGAGCGTCGCGTCCTGCACCTCTTTGTTGTGATAGTTGAGGTCCGGCTGCTCTTTCAGGAAATTGTGCAGGTAATATTGCATGCGCCGCGTGTCGAACTGCCATGACGAGCCGCCAAACACCGACAGCCAGTTGTTCGGCGGCGTGCCGTCTTTTTGCATGTCGGCCCAGACATACCAGTCCGCTTTCGGGTTGGTCCGTGACGACCGGCTTTCCTTGAACCATTCATGCTCGTCGGATGTGTGGCTGATGACATAATCGACCAGCACTTTCAGTCCGAGCGCATGCGCCTTTTTGGCCACCGCATCGAAATCCTCGATTGTCCCGAACTGCGGATCAACGGCGCAGTAGTCCGACACATCGTAGCCGAAATCCTTCTGCGGTGACTTGGCGAACGGCGCGATCCAGATGGCGTCAACGCCAAGCGAGGCGACATGCTCCAGCTTTTCCTCAATGCCTTTCAGATCGCCGATGCCGTCGCCGTTGGAATCCTTGAAGGACCGCGGATAGATTTCATAGATTATTCCGCCCCGCCACCAGTCCTTCATTGTCCGGCTCCCCTCGTTCCAAGCACCTAAATCCTGACTTTAGCGGCGGGTTTTTCTGACTGCAACTATTCCATGAACCAGCCGTGGCTGACCACGAGCGACTGGCCCGTCAGCGCGTTGCTGCCGAACGAGGCGAAGAACAGAGCCACTTCCGCCACATCGTCAATCGTCGTGAACTCGCCGTCCACGGTCTTGCCGAGCATGACTTTCTTGATGACATCCTCCTCGGAAATGCCGAGCGCCTTGGCCTGCTCCGGTATCTGCTTGTCCACCAGCGGCGTGCGCACAAAGCCGGGGCAGATCACATTGGCGCGCACACCATGCTCGGCACCTTCCTTGGTGATGACGCGGGCAAGGCCGAGCAGGCCGTGCTTGGCCGTGACATAGGCGGATTTCAGCGGCGAGGCTTCCTTTGAATGCACTGAGCCCATCAGCAGCACTGTGCCCGAACCCTGCTTGTACATGTGCGGAAGGCAGGCTTTGGTTGTCAGGAACGCGCCATCAAGATGAATGGCCAGCATCTTCTTCCAGTCGGCGAAGGGGAACTCAACAACCGGGTGAACGATCTGCACTCCCGCGTTTGAGACCAGCACGTCCACCCTGCCCCACTTCTTCACCACTTCAGCGACGCCCGCATTGACCTGTTCTTCGCTCGTCACGTCCATGCCGACGCCGAGAGCTTCGCCCTTATGCTTGGACGCAATATCAGCGGCAGCGGCCTTGGCACCCTCCAGATTGAGGTCGGCGATGGCGATCCTTGCGCCCTCGGCGGCGAACTTTTCAGCAATGCCGCGCCCGATGCCGGAGGCCGCGCCGGTGACGATGCAGACCTTGTCTTTCATTTTCATAGCTGGCTCCTTTGAGTCATTTCACTTTGTGAGATCAAAAACCGTGACGCCCGGCGCGTTCCTGTCGCGCCCGCGCCAATCTTTGCGCTTGAGCCCCCGCCGCGCACTGTCCCGGCCCGCGTTCCAATGCTCATCTATGGAAAGGCGCGAAAACTCATAGTCCTTGCTGCCTGAATCATTGCCGGTGTCGTGGCGGATCAGATGCGCCAGCGTCACATGCGCCTGGCAGGCCCAGCCCTGCAGCAGCTTGGCGTCCGGGTCTTCGCGCAGTTCGGGCGGCAGTTTGCTGGCAAGGCGGGCGGCGGCGCTCGCCATGTCCTGCATTTTCTTGATATGGTCAGAATTGAACCGGGTGCGGCTGGAGAAGCGGATGTCCTTCTCGCGTTCAGTGACGTCGCCCAGCGTTTGCGGCAATTGCCCTTTGGCGCGGAACACATCGACCTGGAAGATGCACATATCCTGCATGGGACCTGCATATTCCATGACATAATCCACCGGCGTGTTCGAAACGATGCCGCCATCCCAATAGTGTTTGCCCTTGATTTTGACTGGCGCAAAGGCTGGCGGCAGCGCGCCGGAGGCCATGATGTGCTCAACGCCGAGCGGCTCCCGGGCGGAATCAAAATATTCGAAATTGCCCATTTCTATGTCCACTGCGCCGACGCTGAGCCGAGTGCCGTTTGAGCGCTGCAGTTTGAAATCCGTCAGCTCCGCCAGCGTTTCGGCGAGCGGCGATGTGTCATAAAGGCTGATCGCCTCCGCTGTTCCCTTGGGTTGAAAGTAAGCGGATGGAAAACGCGGCTTGAAGAATCCGGGAACGCCGAAAGTGGCGGCGAGATTGGCGCTGGTTTCGTTGAAGAACGGACGCAGATAATCCTCAAAAGCCGGAATCGCGCCCTGAAGGCCCGACGAGACCTTGTCCCAGAAAAGCCGCAGCTTGGCCACGCGGTCTTCCGGCCTGTTCCCGGCGATGATCGCACCGTTGATCGCGCCAATGGAAATGCCGGCCACCCAGTCCGGCAGGAAGCCGGCCTCGGCCAGCGCTTCATATGCGCCGGCCTGATATGCGCCGAGCGCGCCGCCGCCCTGCAGCACGAGAACATTCAGCTCTCTGTCAGACTTTGCCATGCCGCAGCCCTTTTTTTGATCTGTGCGATGACTCTCGCCTGACAATAAGGTCTTTGCATGGTGCAGTGCAATATGAAAGACGCAGGCGCGCAATAGATTTGAGTTGCGGCGAATTTCGCTTTGCGTCAAATTCCCCTCATGGCCAAAGTCACGTTCACCGCCAATCTGATGCGGCATGTCGATTGCCCGAGCGTGGACGCGCCGGGAGTGACGGTGCGCGAGGTGCTGGCCGCCGTCTTTGCGGAAAATCCGCGTCTCAAAAGCTATGTCGTCGATGAGCAGTTTGCGCTGCGCCGCCATATGGGCATCATCGTTGACGGCGATATTGTGTTGGATCGCAGACGCTTGAGCGATGCGGTTGAATCAAATAGCGAAGTTTTTGTTTTGCAGGCGCTCTCAGGAGGATAAAATGGCCGACAAGATGATTGTTTCAACGCGCAAGGGACTGTTCAATGTCAGCCGCAACGGCAAGGGCTGGGAAATCAACGATGTGGATTTCCTCGGCGACAATGTCACGGTGTCGCTGCGCGACCCGCGCTCCGGCTATTCCTACGCCACGCTCGACCACGGCCATTTCGGCGTCAAGCTGCACCGCAACAAGGGCAATGGCTGGGAGGAGATCGCCGCGCCCGCCTACCCTGAAAAGCCGGACGATGTCGTCTCCAAAGACGGCTGGGGCAAGGACCTGCCATGGTCGATGGTGCTGATCTGGGCGCTGGAAACGGGCGGGCCGGATGAGCCGGGGGTCTTGTGGTGCGGCACCATTCCGGGCGGGCTGTTCAAGTCCGAAGACCATGGCGACACATGGGTGCTGAACCGTCCGCTCTGGGACGAGCCCAAGCGCCAGCTCTGGTTCGGCGGCGGACGCGAGCTTCCCGGCATCCATTCGATCTGCGTTGATCCGCGAAACTCCAAAACCATCCGCCTCGGCGTCTCGTGCGGCGGCGTCTGGCAGACCGATGACGGCGGAAAGACATGGGCTTGCCGCGCCGACGGCATGCGCGCCGATTTTCTACCGCCCGAACAGCAAAGCGAGCCCTACCAGCAGGACCCGCACTTCCTCGTCCAGTGCAAAAATACGCCTGACCGGCTTTGGGTGCAGCACCATAATGGCATATTCCAGTCGCGCGACGGCTCAAAGAGCTGGAGCGAAGTGCTGGATGTGAACCCGTCCTCCTTCGGCTTCGGGGTTGCCGTGCATCCAAACGAGCCGGACACGGCCTGGTTTGTTCCCGGCATCAAGGACGAGCTGCGCATTCCGAAGAATGGCGAGCTGGTCGTCACCCGCACCCGGGACGGCGGCAAAAGTTTCGACATTCTGACGAGCGGCCTGCCGCAGAAACATTCCTACGATCTGGTGCTGCGCCATGCGCTTGCGATCGACGAAAGCGGCGACCAGCTGGCTTTCGGCTCAACCACCGGCTCGATTTATGTAACGGAGGATCAGGGCGATCACTGGCAGGAAATCAGCCATTCCCTGCCGCCGGTCTATGCGGTCAGGTTTGTGTGACGCAAAAGCCAGCAATGGCTTTGACAATTCCACGCTCTTGAAATTCACTGGCAGTCAAGGATTCGGGGCGATTTCAACATGGGCAAATTCACACGGCGGGGATTGCTTTTGGGCGCGGGCGCGGGACTTGGCGCGTTCGGCACGCGAAATCTGTATGAAACCCCGATCCCAGCGGGTCTGCCCTTCCCTGCTCCCGGCGCGCATGAGACTGCCATTCTCAACGATGCGGGCGAGCTGTCGCCGACTGTGGTGGCAAAGCAGGTCATTATGAGCGGCAACCCTAACGAGGCGCTGCTTGCGACACTGCGGGCCGAGCTGACCGAAGCCAAAAGCCTCGGACGCGCCATCGCGCCGCATGCCGCGCGCCATTCCATGGGCGGGCAGAGTTTGGCCAAGGACGGGTTGGCGCTGACGTTTAATCAGGAATGGATCGAGCCGAACGCCGCAGCCAAAACCTACCGGGTCGCCGCCGGGACGCGCTGGTCAACGGTGATCCGAGAACTGAACAGGATCGGATTCTCGCCCGCCGTCATGCAATCCAACAATGATTTCGGCGTCGCCTCCACCTACAGCGTCAACGCCCATGGCTGGCCTGTGGCCTTTTCGGGCGGCGGCACGACGGCGCGGTCGGTGAAAATGCTGCTGGCCGACGGGGAGCATGTGACCTGCTCACGCACGCAAAACCCGGATCTGTTTTCCTTCGCAATGGGCGGCTACGGCATGTTCGGCATCATAACCGAGCTTGAAATGGACATGGTGCCAAACGCGCGGCTGGAACCGACATTTGAGACCATGCCGGGAACGGAATTTGGCCCAGCGTTTCTGAAAAAAATTCGGGAGAACAAAGACATTCAGATGGCCTATGGCCGCATGAGCGTCGCCATTGACGGGTTCTTCGACGAAGCCATGATGATCACCTACAGGCCGGCGGCCGACCAGTCCAATCTGCCGGAGGCGAGCGGCTCGGGCATGATGTCGAAAATCGCACGCGATATTTTCCGCCAGCAGCCGGGGTCGGACCGCTGGAAGGACCTGCGCTGGGGGATTGAGACTGGGATAAATCCAAAAGTGAACGCAGGCGCGACCACGCGCAACAGCCTGATGAATGAGCCGGTCGTCACGCTCGACGACAAGGACCCGGGCCGCACCGATATCCTGCACGAATATTTCGTCTCGCCTCACCGCTTCGCTGAATTTGTGAAGGCTTGCCAAGAGGTTATCCCCTCCTCCTTTCAAGAGCTCTTGAACATCACTCTGCGTTTCGTCGACACGGACAAGGACAGCGTCCTCGCCTACGCAACAGAGCCGCGCATCGCTTCGGTCATGCTGTTCTCGCAGGAAAAATCCATCCGCGGCGAAGCCGACATGGCGCGCATGACAGCGGAGCTGATCGAGCGGGTGCTGGCCATCGGCGGGACTTACTATCTGCCCTACCGACCCCACGCCACGCTCGAACAGTTCAAGCGCGGCTATGCGCGGCATGGCGATTTTGTCGCCAAAAAGCGGCTGATTGACCCCGCCCTCACTTTCCGCAACGGATTGTGGGAAAACTATCTTTCGAAGGTTTGAGGAACCAAAATGACGCTGCTGCGCTGGATTTGTCTCGGATACGTGCTCGCTCTCGGTTTCGCCGCCACTTTGAACTATATTCCCGGCATTACGGACGAGCAGGGGCGCTCCTTCGGCATATTCGCGCTCGACATTTACGACGACGCGCTGCATCTGTTTTCGGCGGCTTGGGCGGGCCTCTCGGCATGGCTGGGACACAAGGCGGCGAAGAATTTCCTGTTCTATTTCGGCGCGCTGTATCTTGGCGATGGCTTGCTTGGCCTTGTCACAGGCTCGGGCTATCTTGATCTCGGCATCATCAATTACGGTTGGCAGAGCCTCGACTTCTCCTTCAAGATTTTCGCCAACACGCCGCATATCGCGCTGGGCGGTTTCGCGCTCTTCTCTGCGCTATTCCTTGACCGGAAACTGGCCTGATGCGCTGGCTCTGGAGGCTTCTGAAATGGAGCTTTGCCGCGCTGGCGCTGATGTTGGCCGCGCTTCTCGCGCCCGTGGCATGGCTTGCTGCCTCCTGCAACGGCGAGGCACAACAGGACACCTATAAGCCAATCATCACTGAAGCCGAGTTCCAGCGGCAGGAGGCGAACTCGTTCCTGACCTATCCGGAATGGCATATTGTCTATGCTTATGAGGGGCTTGCGCGGACACTTGAAACTTCTGACGAACACGCGTTCGGCTATATTTCCTCGATCGAAGGCTTCTGGACGAGCGCCTGCGCGCTGAAGAAAGTCGCCGGGGCGCATGGCGGGGCGGATGCGGCCACCGTCAGAACCATCTATGTCATCGGCGCGTCCTTCACGCTCGAAATGGGCATGAAGGCTCTGTATGAGGAAACGCTTGGGCGCCTCTGCGCTTGGCTGCGCGGGCCGGTGAAAAGCCCGCAGGATGTGATCGCCGCCGAGATGGCCGGCGATTATGCCGCGTTTCTGCAGCAGACGCCCTGGTACAAATATCCGTTCGGTCAGGAGGTGGAAAACCTCTGGAACGCCCCGCTGACCATGCCTCTGCGCGGCTGGGAGCGGCGGCTGGCGCTTGGCGGCGAATGGAAGGCCAAAGCCGCCTATGCTAAAGCCATCGCCAATGCCGTCGCGGCAACTGGCGTCGCGAATCTGGAAATCAACAGCGTCGTGTCCGGCATGAGCGAAGCGCAGCTCAGGGCCATCAAAGATGTCGAGGTCGTAAAGCCGGTTCCTCAGGGGTTCGTCATCAGCACGCCGCGCTACCGCGCCTTTACCAGCATTCTGCAGCAAATCGCCGCGCAAGGCGGGATTGTTGCTGAGATTGCCGGCAATGACGATGTGCTGGTGACTGTAACTATGGCGGAAGGCCAAGCGCTGCCCGCCCTTCCCGGCGCCGAGCTTCTGACAATGGTCAGCCGCAACGGTTTCGGCGGCCAGCGGGCGCTGCTGAGTGTGCGGGTGGCCGCGTTGAATAAGCTGCTCGCAAGCCTGACCGCCGGGCCGGTCCGGCTGGAGCATGTCTATGATTACTGACCGCGCCGCCCGGTTTCGGCGTTCAGCATCCGTCATGGCGCTGCTGATAATGTTTTGGTTTGCCGTCACCGCCGCCATGACTTTCGCCCCCGGCGCGACCCAAGCCGCGACCATCATTTTCCCCACAAGCGCCCTGATGAACAATCTGCCGGATAGTGTTTCAGTTCTTCGCTGGGACCGCGCCACCGCCAGCGTCACAAGCGAGGACCGGGATTTTGTGCGCAGGCTGTATGCAAAGGGCGCGTTTCTGGTGCTGCCCGAGCGCAAGGCGGGATGTTTGGAATTGGACGAGCCGCCGCTGCGCGCAGGAACTCAGGCAAAGAACAGTCTGCGCGCATTGCGCGAGGTGTTGGCAAAATAGTCTTTCCACCAGTCATCAATGCGCAGGAACTTCGGCTGATCGCCTTCGCGCCGCCATTGCAGTGACTCGCGGAACGCATGGTGGCTGTAAAGACGCATGAACTCGCCCAGATAAATGTCGGCCGTGTGCTTGTCACCCCGCACAACCACCATGTTTTCGTCATTGCCATCGGTCGAAGCCGCGCTGAAATTCGCCGAGCCGCCTATGACGACCGGGTCGTCTGAAAGCGGGTCGATCAGCATGAACTTATTGTGGATGTAGTTGACATTCCGGTTAAGTCCGGTGAGCTTTTCGGCCACCCAGCCGTTCAGTTTGTCGTTTGGAACCAAACCGCCGATGGCAAACACGTTTTCGCGCTTGCGCCTTAAATCATCAATCTGCTTTTCGGCGGCATCGCGCTCAGGCCCCTTTTTCATGGACCGCGTCTTTTTCTCCAAAAGGGCAAAACGCAGCGGCGTTTGGGCCTCTCCATAGACGTTCTGGAACGCGTCGCTGATGCCAAATGCGAAGGTCATGAACAGACCTTCTTTTGCTGCGCCCGCCAGGCCTGCGTACCAGTCCAGCGCATCCAGGCTGCTGCGCGGCGAAAACAATGCCGTCACGCCAGATGGCGGGCCGCCCGCCGGCAGCGGCGACAGCTCTTCCACATCGGGTTTGAGGTCCGCATTTTCAGGATCGGCGGCCAGCAGCGTCCAGTAGTCAAGATATTTCTGCGCAATCACCCGGTCTTGAATCACATGCGCAACGTTGGAATGGCCAAAGATGCCGCCTTCCGAAAAGTTAGTCCCGCCCGTCCAGACGGCATCCGGCACGCCGTCTGTTAGGCGCACTATGAATTTATTGTGTGAAATCTTGCTCTTGCCCTCCAGCCTTTCGGTGACCAGCCCCGCAACGCCGGCCGCCGCAGCCGCAGAGCGGTTCTTGTCGCGCGGCTCATCCTTGCGCGCGTCATAGATGATCCTGATGTCCGAGCCGCTGTCAGACGAGGCTTTGACAGCATCGAGAAAAGGCGCGTAGTGAAACTCGTAGGCGGCAATCCGAAAGGCGCGGCTGGCGCCTGCGCCCTGCAGGACAAAATCCGTCATTGCCTCATACAGCCCGCGCGAAAGCCATTTGTACGCGCCTTCATTGCGCACCTGACGGCCGTCAATAATCTCCGTCGGCGGACGGTTGCCGAAACGCCTGGCATAGGCCTGCGACGCGCCAACGCCGCGGTTGAAGTAAATATCGTGGATGCCGCCTTCCGGCGCCTCCGTTTCGATGGCGATTTCGACGCGTTTGAAGGGCACAAGCACTTCCGGCTCGCCCTTCAAGGCCGTTATCGAATAGGTGTAGCGATGGTTCGGCTTGGCGGTGTAGTCCGACCATTGAAAGCTCTGGATGGGATGGGATCGGGTCGAATGAGATCCCGGCGCAAGGCCGGGATCGGTTTGTTCGAACGCTTTCTGGCCTTCGAAAAAGTATGCTTCGTTTTCGGTGTGGTCGGTGCGGTGGATCGAAAATCCTTTCAGTCCCGCGCACTCCGCCTCATCGAGATTGAAGCCGAAGAGAACGACATATGTCCCTGATATGGCATGGACAGAAAAGGGGCCGTCAGACTTCCGAACACGCATAACCGCCTCCTAATTCGTTGAATTAATGGCGATCCTACCCGTCTTGCGTGATAGGTTCGTGAACGATCGCTTGAATCACTCGCCTTTGATCCCCGCCGCCAGCCGCACCAGCTTGAGAAACTCGCCGCGGTAACCGAATTGGTCTTCGCCGCGCGAGGCCGTCGCGCGCTTTTTGATCTCGGCCATGGAATAATTCGCCACCTGGTCCTCGTCCCGCAGCTTCTGCCCGAAGGCGCTGACGGCGATGGCGAAGTTGACATCGGTGGAGGCGGAATCTGTTTCCTTGTCCTGCGTCACCGGCTGGGTAACAAGGCGGCTCGTCGCCTCGCTCGGCAGCTTGTAGCGGATTTTCACGAAGGCATATTCGCCGGTTGAGGTCGTGTAGGTATCCGGCTCGTTGCCGGTCTTGTAACGCAGCGGATCATTGGTCTGCCCCGGCGCGCCCTTCGGCGTCATCTCATAGATCGCCGTCACGGTGTGACCGGAGCCGATGTCACCCGCGTCCACGCGGTCATTGTTGAAGTCCTCATTGTTGAGATGCCGCGTCTCATAGCCGATCAGCCGGTATTCCGAGACGCGCGCCGGATTGAACTCGACCTGGATTTTCACATCCTTGGCGATGGTGAATAGCGAGGCTGTCGCCTCCTGCACCAGCACCTTCTCCGCCTCGCCCAGCGTGTCGATATAGGCGGCGACGCCATTGCCGTTCTGCGCCAGCGTCTGCATCAGATTGTCCTGATAATTGCCCTCGCCGAAGCCGAGCACCGAGAGATACACGCCGGATTTGCGCTTTTCTTCGACCAGCTTCTTCAACGCCTCGTCATCCGCCGCGCCGACATTGAAGTCGCCGTCCGTCGCCAGCATGATCCGGTTCACGCCGCCCTCGACGAAGGCCTGCTGCGCCAGCGCGTAGGCCGTGTTGATGCCCGCCTCGCCGGCGGTGGAGCCGCCGGGCTGCAGATTGTCGATGGCTGCGAGGATTTTCGCCTTTTCCGAAGCCTTGGTCGGCTCAAGCACCACGCCAGCGTTGCCGGCGTAGACGGCGATGGCGACCGTATCCGAAGGTTTCAGCTTGTTGACCAGCAGACGGAAAGAGGACTTCAAGAGCGGCAGCTTGTCCGGCTCGTCCATCGAGCCGGAAACATCAATCAGGAACACAAGATTGACCGCCTTCTGCGCGTCAACCGGGACATCATAGCCCTTGATGCCGACATGCAGGAGCTTGGTGTTCTTGTTCCATGGGGTCGGCGTGACGGTGACATTTGCCTTGAACGCCTCCTCGGCCTTTTCAGGACCGGCGTAGGAATAAGGGAAATAATTGACCATCTCCTCGATGCGCACCGATGCCTTGTCCGGCAGCGCGCCCTGGTTCAGCGCGCGGCGCAGCGAGGAATAGCCGGATGTGTCGACATCGACCGAGAAGGTCGAGACCGGCTGCTCGGCGGTCAGGACAGTGCTGTTGGATTTGAATTCGGGGAATTTGTCGCGGTTTTCCTCGACAAGAATTTGATCGGGAAGCTGCGTCCGGAAATCAGAGGAAACCGTTCCATACTCCATCTTGTTGCGGGCGAGGTTGGCGGCGGGTTCAATGGCCTGAGGCGCGGGCGCGGCGGCCAAGTCCTGCGACATCATCGCATCGCTCTCAGCTTTCTTATCGGCGATGACAGGGACGGTCGAAGCGTCTGCCCCAGCCTCGCGTTCCTTG
>JANMMM010000086.1:0-2791 GCA_031373225.1 Phyllobacteriaceae bacterium
TGGCCATCTGGTGGGCAGCTTCGGTCATGCCGTATGATTCGATGACTGGGCAACCAAAGGCTTTCTCCAATTCCGCCATCACTTGCGGCGGAAGTGATGAGGACGATGATCGGATCAAGCGCAGGCGCTGTTTCCGGATTACTTCTGAATTGCGGTCTGCGCGCGACAGTATGGCCTGGTGCATGGTTGGTACGGCGGTGTACCAGGTCGCATCGCTTTCATAGAGCCAGGAATAAAATTTCAAGGCATTGAAGCCAGGCGGGCAGAACACGCTTGCACCAGCCCACAGCGAGGAAAGGAGTGCGCCTACAAGCCCATGAATATGGAAGAGAGGCATGATGACAAGGCAGCGGTCCTCGGGAGACAGCGCAAGCGTTCCCGCGATATTGCGCGCGGATGCTGTGAGGTTACGATGACTGAGCGGCACGATTTTGGGCCGTGAAGTAGTGCCGGATGTGTGCAGCACCAGCGCCACGTGATCTGGCTTTGGGTGAGGATGTCCCGCATCTTGGGAGGGAGCCGATAGTGTAAAGATACCGGATGGCCCTCCGGTGTCCGGTGAAAGTTCGATAATCGCGATGCCCCGCTTTGCTGCTACTGCGCGTACGGGTGAGTCTTGTCCGCTCATAACAATAACCGCTTTCGCGTCGAGATCGCCGAGATAAAAATCGAACTCGTCCTCACGATACGCGGCATTTAGCGGTGCTGCGATCGCCCAGCACGCCACAGCCGGAAACAAAACCGCCATTTCCGGCCCATTCGGCATGACAATGGCCACTGCATCCTGCTGGCGTATCCCCTGCCCGCGCAATGCACCGCCCACCATTGCCACGGCCTGGTTCAACTGCCCACGGGTCATATCCGGCCGCCCGGGTGCACCTACGGCGACTCGTTGCGGAGGGTGTGCGGCGAGAAGTTCCGCTACAGTGCTTGTCTGGCTCAAGTCCACAATAATATCTCACCCGTTCAGATTAGGACTGGAAAACGTCTTTGAGGAATTGGCCGGTTGAATGCACCCGCGCAAATCCACCTTGCAGCGAAGCGGCCACAACAGATTTGATTTTCTCTTGCGTGACATCTGCGGAAAGATCGGGACAACCTGTCGCGTTCATAATGAAGTCGACAAAGTAGTCCAAGTCGTGGGCATGGCGGGCCGTTGTCTCGCAGCAGTAGTTGGTCATGAAGCCCGTCACGACGATCGTATCAACACGTCTTTCCCGCAGGATGTCTGCCAGGCCCGTGCCCGGGAAACAGGAGTAGCGCTGTTTAACAATGTGAAGCGCTGGCGACACGATTTCCATGGCAGGATCATAGTCCACATCCGGCGTGTGTTCGACGAAGCCTAGCTCTCCTGGTGCGCCGAGATAGTCGAACATGCGTCCGGAATCGCTTCCGTCCTTCATGTGTTGATGGCGTACATAAATGATTGTCTCTCCGGCGGCGGCAAAGGCCCGCGCCAGCCGGTTCATGTTTGCAATTGCCTTTTCATGTCCCACGACAAAGAGGGGTGATCCAGGCGTTGTGTAAATCTTCTGGACATCGATAAGCAGCAGCGCACGGGCCATACCAATTCTTTCTGTTGATTGCATTCAGAAACCAATGGCACATCCGTCCTTGCGTGGATCAGATGCACCCGACAGTGTTCCTCTTTCCCGGTCGATCCAGATGGCTTGGCCTCCGCCAAATGGTTCTTCCGCAGATGTCACATTGTGGCCCAACTCTTTGAGGCCTGCGATTGCCTCAACAGGAATGCCTCGCTCGGCTGACACAGTTCCATTCTCATAAAACACGCGAGCTGAATCGAGAGCCTCCTGCGGATCCATGCCAAAATCAAAAAGATTGGTCAGCAAATGAGCGTGCCCGAAGGGTTGGTAGTCCCCACCCATGACGCCGAATGGCATGACCGCATGTCCGGCCTTAGTCACCATGCCAGGCATGATGGTGTGCATGGGCCTCTTGCCTGGCGCAAGACCATTGGGATGAAGTGGATCGAGCTTGAAGCTGGAGCCCCGGTTCTGCAGGACGACACCCGTTCTGGGACTTGTGATGCCGCTGCCGAAAGAGTGGAATGTCGAATTGATGAAGCTTACCGCGTTGCGGTCCTTGTCAACGACCGAGATGTAGACGGTATCGCTCATTGCCATCTCAACATCCGGGAGGTGTTTCATGGCCTTGTTGGCGTCGATGTCGCGCCTCAACCTGTTTGCGTACTCAGGAGAAAGTAATTGGCTGACGGGAACTTTCGTAAAGTCCTGATCGCCGATCAGGGAATCGCGCTCCCGGTAGGCCAGCCGCCCGGCTTCGATTTCCAGGTGCAGCCGCTGTGCGCCAACAGGGTCAAGGCCTGCGAGATCGAAGCTCGAAAGTATATTGAGCATCAGCAATGCCGTGAGGCCCTGGTTGTTGGGCGGCATCTGATGGACGCGATAGCCCCGGTATTCTGTCGAAACCGGCTCGGCGTAATTTCCCTCTGTCGCCGCAAAGTCTTGCAGCGTATGGAGGCCGCCGACAGCCCGCAGCCTGCTCACAATGTCTTCTGCCACTTCGCCTTCGTAAAATCCGGCGCGGCCCTTGTCTGCGATCAGCCGTAATGTCCGCGCAAGCTCGGCTTGCACATGCACAGTGCCTGGAGTGGGCGCCTTGCCGCCTGGAAGAAATATCCGGCGGGTGTTTTCGTCACTCTCGAGCAGCTTCTCGCTGCTGGCCCAATCAAAGGCGACGCGGTCATGCACGACATAACCGCTTTCCGCATAATAAATGGCCTGAGCCAGCGCCGCATCAATGCCTTTGC
>JANMMM010000172.1:0-5411 GCA_031373225.1 Phyllobacteriaceae bacterium
CCTGCGCAGACCTGACTCAAGCCAGTCAAACCAACCATTTCTGCCCTCTTGCCAGCATCCCATCTCTGGATTCCGGGTTCCGCTTCGCGGCCCCGGAATGACGGCAAGAGGGAATGCGTCCGCCAAAGTGATCCCATTTTGGCGCCCGATGCTCTAGAGCTCGACCATATGGTCGTCCAGCTCGTTCTCATCCTTGCGGGATTTCGGGAAGTGCTCTTTCAAGAGCGCGCCGGATTTTTCGATGGCCAGCAGATATCCATCAGCCAACTGGCCGCGTTCGGCATGGTCAATCAGCGTGGCGACAATGCCGTCCCACTCCGCTTGTCTGACCCGCAGGTCAATCGCCTCGTCCGCCACCACTTCGGCGAAGCGCTCGGCGAGGGAGACGAAGATCAAAACGCCCGTGCGGCGCTTGGTGACGTGGATGTTGCGCGACAGGAACTGCGCCTGCGCGTTCTGATGGGCGCGCTCATACTGCGTGCGGCGCGAGACCAGCCAGAGCCGCGCATTGGGCAGGAACCAGAGCACGCCGAGCGCGCAGAAATAGGCTGCGGCCATGGCGAGCGCGAAATCCTGGGCGCTGACCTGCGCCCACGAATATTCAAGCGCCAACGCCGTGACGCAGGCGGCAATGATGGTGGCGAAGGAAATTGCAAAGCCGGCGGCGGCGAAATAATCGTCCGAGCGCCGCGCCAGCACGGCGTAAATCTCGCCGTCGGTCTGCGCCTCGGCGTTGCTGATGGCCTTGGCGATGGCTTCGTGCTCGGTTTCTGAAAGAATGCTCATGACTACCAGCTCCCCGATGAGCCGCCGCCGCCGGACGAGCCGCCACCGCCGGAAAACCCGCCGCCCGATGAGCCGCCGCCCGACGACCAGCCACTGCTGCTGCTGGAGGAGCCGCCGCGCCCGGGCGTCATGTCAAACGTTATGCCAAGCCATTTATATTTGTGCGGCGCGATTTTCTGGCCGAACAGCCGCACCATGATTGGAATGAAAATCGAGCCGAGGAAAATGCAGATAAACATCGTGAAGAAGAGGACGGCGAACCAGTCAATGTCGGCGCCGATGTCGACAATGTTGCGCTTGGCCCGCGCCTCGACTTCGGCGGCGTCGCCCGACACGACGGTCAGAATATCATGCACGCCGTTGATGATCCCCGTGCCAAAATCGCCGCTGCGGAACTGCGGCACAATGGTTTCGCGGATGATGAGGCCCGACAGCGCGTCGGTCAGCGTGCCCTCAAGCCCGTAACCGACCTCGATGCGCAGTTTCCGGTCGTCGCGCGCCACAAGCAGCAGCACGCCATTATCCTCCTGTTTCTGCCCCAAGGCCCAGGTGCGGAAAACCTTGTTGGCAAAATCCTCCAGCGCCTCGCCTTCAAGAGCCGGGATCGTCAGGACAACGACCTGATCCGAACTCTTCTTCTCATAAGCCTCAAGCTCTGCGGTGAGCGACGCCTCCTGGCTCGCGTCCAGAAGGTCCGCCTGATCGACGATGCGGGACGTCAGCGCCGGGAGTTCCAGCGCGAGCGCGCCGCCGGAAAACAGCAGCGCAATGACCACGCTCAGGGCAAGCATGCGCCATGAATCGATACGACCCATGGAGCGCTTTTCGGGCATTTCAGCTCATCCGCTCTCTGCCGTCAGAACTTGACCTTCGGCAATTCCATCTTGTCCTCGGCGACGGTGAACGTCTCATACGGCTTGTTGCCGGTCCACCAGAGCCAGGCCCAGATCGAGCTTGGCAGCGTCTTCAGCGACGTGTTGTAGACGCGCACGGCCTCGATATAGTCGCGGCGCGCAACCGCGATGCGGTTCTCCGTGCCTTCGATCTGCGACTGCAGGGCAAGGAAGTTCTGGTTGGATTTGAGATCCGGATAGGCCTCCGCCACGGCGAGCAGCCGCCCGAGCGAGCCGGTGATGGCCGACTGGTTTTCCTGAAATGTTTTGAAGGCTTCGGGGCTGGACAGAATGTCGGAGGGAATCTGCACTTGCGTGGCCTTGGCCCGCGCCTCGACCACGCCTTCCAGCACATCCTTTTCCTGCGCGGCGAAGCCTTTCACCGTCTCGACAAGGTTCGGAATGAGATCGGCGCGGCGCTGATATTGGTTGAGCACCTCGCTCCATGAGGCTTTTGCCTGCTCCTCGGCGGTGGGAATGGTGTTGAAGCCGCAGCCGGACAGGAGCGATGCGAACAGCAGCAGCACGGCGGCGAAGGGAAAGCGCATGGTGGTCGAATTCATTTCAAAGTCTCCGGAGCCGCTGAAAGCGCGGCAGGTGCGTGTGACCTTACAGAGATTCCCGCCTCAGGAAAATCCATATTCGGCCCGCGTCCCCATATGGGAATGTTCTTGCAATCGCAGGCCAAGTTGGGTGACATCGGCGCATGGCGCAAACACAGGCAAAACCGGCGATCATCGTAATATCCAGCCATGTCGCGCGCGGCACGGTCGGCAACCGCGCCGCCGTGTTCGCGCTGGAGAGCCTCGGCTTTCCGGTCTGGGCCGTGCCGACCGTGATGCTGCCTTGGCATCCCGGTCATGGAAAAGCCACGCGGATTGTGCCGGATGGCGCTTCATTTTCCGGGCTGATCGCGGACTTGGGCAGAGCGCACTGGCTGCCAGAGGTGGGCGCCATCATTTCTGGTTATCTGGGCGAGGCTTCGCAGGCGGCGGCGGTCGCCGCGTTGGTCAAAACCGTCAAAGCGCAGAACCCGCGCGTGCGCTATCTCTGCGACCCGGTGATCGGCGACGTCAACGGCCTCTATGTGCCGGAAGCGACAGCCATTGCCATCCGCGAGCAGCTGCTGCCGCTCGCCGATGTGATGACGCCGAACCGGTTCGAGCTGTCCTGGCTGACGGGGATGCAGGTGCCGGACAACGCCGCCATCATCAAGGCGGCGCAGGCGCTCGGTGTTGAAAACACGCTGGTGACCTCCGCGCACGGCATGATGACCGGCTCCATCGGCAATCTCTATCTGTCGCCGAGCGTCGCGCTGCTCGCCGAGCACCGGCTGGTGGATGGGCCGTCGAATGGCCTTGGCGACCTCACTTCGGCGCTGTTCCTGTCGCATCTCCTGTCGCAGGAGACCGAGGAAAAGGCCCTGAAGAATACCATCGCCTCGGTCTTCGAAGTCATGGCCCGCGCCGCCAAGCGCGGATCGGACGAGCTGATGCTGGCCGAGGACGCCAACTCGCTGGCGCATCCCATGGCCATGGTGCAGATGCGGCGGCTCGTCGTGCCATCAGAAAAGCGGCCCGCTTGACTGTCTGCGCCGGTGTTGACGGCTGCAAAGGTGGCTGGATTGCGGTGCGGTGCGGCGGCGGATTGCCAATTGAAGCGCGGGTTTTCAAACTCTTAGACGGGATATTGGAATGGCTGCCGCCCGATGCGGTCATCGCTGTGGACATGCCCATCGGTCTGCCGGAGACGGGAACACCGCAGGGACGGGCTGCCGAACGCGCGGCGCGGCCACTCTTGACGAAAAGAAGAAACAGCATTTTCGCCATTCCATCGTGCGCCGCCGTTTATTCGGTGACCGGCATGATCGAAAAGGGCGGATACATCGCGGCGCATGCGCGGGCATCCGCCGAAGCGCAGCGCACATCCGAACCGCCGGCCGGTGTCTCCATTCAGGCGTTCGGCATATTCCCGAAAATCCGGGAGATCGACATGCTGCTGCGGGAAACGCCCCCGCTGCAGCGGCGGGTGTTTGAATCGCATCCTGAAATCGCCTACATGACCCTTAACGGGGGAACGGAGATGAGCTGGAAGAAAAGCAGCCCTGAAGGGGAAGCCGAGCGCCGCCGGGTTCTGCTGGCGCACGGGTTTGAAGCGTCTTTCCTGAGACCAACGCCTGCGTCCCTTCCGGGAGCTAAGCAGGATGACTTTCTCGACGCCTGTGCACTTGCGCTCGTGGCGGAGCGCATCGCGCGCGGCGAAGCCGTCTCATACCCTGACCCGCCGGAGGCGGACTCGTTTGGCCTGCGCATCTCCATCCAAGCCTGAGCGCCGCCCTTGCATCCGCCCTGCTGCACTGCAATATAGCGGCCAAAGTCTCCACGCCGCCAAGGGTATGTCATGTCGCACCTGCCGGAAAAACTGCTGAACGGCTACCGCTCCTTCATGTCAGGCGACTATGCCGCCCAGTCGAAGCGCTACCGCGATCTCGCCAGCTCCGGCCAGACGCCTGAGACCATGGTCATCGCCTGCTGCGACTCGCGAGCCGCGCCGGAGACGATTTTCGACACCGGCCCCGGCGAGCTGTTCGTTGTGCGCAACGTCGCCAATCTCGTGCCGCCCTACACGCCGGACGGCGAGTATCACGGCACATCGGCGGCGCTGGAATTTGCCGTGCAGAGCCTCAAGGTCAAAGACATTGTCGTGCTCGGCCATGGCCGCTGCGGCGGCATCGCGGCGGCGCTCACCCCGGACGCCGCGCCGCTGTCGCCGGGCGATTTCATCGGCAAATGGATGAACATGCTCGCCGCCCCCGCCGCCATTATCGGCGAAAACCAGCTGATGACGGCGGGCGAGCGGCAAAGGTCGCTGGAGCGCATCTCGATCCGCTTTGCGCTTGCAAACCTGCGGACATTCCCCTGCGTGCAGATTCTTGAATCCAAAGGACGGCTCCGTCTGCACGGGGCTTGGTTTGACATTTCGACCGGCGAGCTCTGGGTCATGGACCCGGCGACCGGCGATTTTTCACGGCCGCTGATGGAATGAAACAGCTGTTTGCGGCATTGATGCTCTGCATGATTTCCAATGCGTCTTTCGCTGCGGACAATGCAGAAGCCATCGTCGAAAAATGGTATGCGGCGCTGGAGTCGGTCGACCGTTCAGTCTTTGAAGAAATTATCGCCGACGAAGCGGTGATAACGCTCAACGACCTCGAAACCGATCAGAACAAGCGGGAATTCATCGATAGCCTCGACGAATGGCAGGACGCCATGCGGGGCGCGTCGATCCGGCACAAGATTGAAAATACAACGCCGGAAACCGCCAGCGTGCTGGTATGCTACACATTTCCGGGCAATGAGACGCTGGGGCGCGAGACGTTCCGCGTTGTGGGCGGCAAGGTCAGGGAAAGCGTCCAGACGGTGATTGGCGACAGCTGCGCGGGATATTGAGCTGCGAAACAGTTGCGCCCCCCCCCCGCGAGGATCGTCATCCCGGCCAAGGAGCGAAGCGACGAGAGCCGGGACCCATTCCGGCGAAGAACGATATTATGCACATTTTTCCAAGCGGAGAGGTCTCCGGCATGGGTCCCGGATATCGCTGCGCCATTCCGGGATGACGACCAAGGAGGGGCGCTGAAGATTATTTGCGCCCCGGCGGTTCTACCCGTCGATCTGCGCCCCAATGATCGCAATCGCCTTCTGATACACGCCCGCCGCGTTCCAGCCCTGCAGC
>JANMMM010000188.1:0-6657 GCA_031373225.1 Phyllobacteriaceae bacterium
CGCCTGCCGCGCCATGGCGGAAGTGACCGAGCCTGAGTTTGTCTCGAAGATTCAGGTCCCGGCGCTTATCATCGCTGCAGGCAAGGACAGTGTGGTCTCAACGCCTGCCATTGAAAACTTCGTGCGCGGCCTGCGCTCCGGCGCGCTGGTGACCATCGATGGCGCGAGCCATGAGTTATTGCAGGAAACCGACAGGTTCCGCGAACAGCTGTTTGCGGCGTTCGACGCATTCATCCCAGGCAGCTCGGCATAATTCAGCCGTTCATCACCGCCATCGCCTGTTCACACAGCGCTTCGCTCGCCGCCGCCACAATATTGCCGCCGCCTTCCGGCCGCCCGCCGTCCCATGTCCGCACCACGCCGCCGGCGTTTTCGATGATGGGGATCATTGCGACAATGTCATATGGATTCAGCCTTGTCTCGACCACAAGATCGACAAACCCTGCTGCCAGCATTGCATAGGCATAACAGTCGCAGCCATACCGCGACAGGCGCACTTTCGATTCGAGTTGGTCAAAACGCCCCCGAGCCGCGCCTTTGAACAGGCTGGGCGTCGTCGTCAAAAGCGTCGCTTCGTCAAGATTTTCGGTTTTCCGGCACGTGAGCCGCTGCATTGCGCCCCTGTGATCCAGGAAAGCCTCGCCCTGCAGCGCATAAAATGTCTCGCCGGTGAACGGCTGCGCCATCAGACCGGCGACCGCAACGCCATCATCCTTCAGCCCGATCAAAGTGCCCCAAACCGGAATGCCGGAGATAAAAGCCCGCGTCCCGTCAATCGGATCAATCACCCAGACATGCTGGCTGTCGAGCCTGACCGAGCCATGCTCCTCGCCCAAGATCCCATGGTCCGGAAATTCCTTCTCGATGAGACGCCTGACGACGAGCTCCGCCGCTTGGTCCGCCTCGGTCACCGGATCAAAGCCAGCAGAGAGCTTGTTCTCAACCCAGCCGTTCTGCCGGAAGCGCGGCAGCGTCTCCCGCTCGGCGGCGGCGGCGAGCGCGAACAGGAACTCTTTAGAGACTGTCATTGTCAGACTTTCGCGGAACGGGAAGAGACGGCTACTCCGCTGCCAAAGGCGGATAGCTTGTGTCAACCCCCGCCATCGACATGAAGCTGTCGAGAAACACATTGATGGCGCGGCGCAGCCCTTCAAAGCCGGCCGACTTGGTGAAATTCTGCTCGTCCATATAGAGGCCGCGGCTGACTTCGATCTGCAGCGCGTGCAGCCCGCGCGACGGCCTTCCATAGTGCTCGGTGATGAAACCGCCGGCATAGGGTTTGTTGTAGGCGGCGGTGAAACCCTGCGCCCGCAGGCAGTGCAGCGCCAATTCGGCGACTTGGCGGGACGCGCTGGCGCCGAACCGGTCGCCGACAATGAAGTCGGGTCTGGTTCCCCGCTCGCCGACACGGATGCTGCCCGGCATGGAGTGGCAATCCAGCAGCACCGCCTCGCCATGCGCCTGACGCGCCCGCATAACCAGACGCTTCAGCTCGGCATGATAGGGCCGATAGATAGTCTCGATCCGACCCAGCGCTTCGGCAAACGGCATCCGGCTGCGGTAAATCTCCATCCCGTCGCCGACAATCCGGGGAATCGTCCCAAGTCCGCCGCCGACGCGCAGCGACTGGCTGTTGACGTGGGACGGCAGCGTCTCGATGAACATTTTCGGATCAAGCTCAAACGGCTCGCGGTTCACATCGAGATAGGCGCGCGGGAACTTTGCCGACAGCATCGGCGCGCCGAGCGCCCCACAGCCGGAGAACAGCTCATCGACAAAACAGTCCTCAGAGCGCCGCACTGCCTCGCGCGTCAGGCGCGACTGCGCCAGGAATGACGCGGGGTAGAAGCTGCCACTGTGCGGAGAATTGATGACAAACGCCGACGCCGGCCCGTCTGGCTCCCGCACTTCCAATATGGCCTGATCCGGAAAATCCCGCGCCGCGCTCATTACATCCTTGGTTCCGGTCCATCCGGAAAAACACTCTGTCAGCGCGCTGCCGCTGCTGTCAAATCAGATTAACAGGGTTTGATTAGCACTTTTGCGCATTCACACCAATATTTTCACCCGATGTTTACCATAAGCATGTTGTGGTAGCATCACATGGCAGGAGCCGCGTAAAGCCTGATCGGGGCTGGTTGAGTCTGGACGGAACACATGAACAAAATTCTCTTGGCTGAAGATGATGACGACATGCGCCGCTTTCTGGTGAAGGCGCTGGAAAAGGCGGGCTATCAGGTCAGCCCCTTCGACAATGGCGCCAGCGCCTATCAGCGCCTGCACGAGGAGCCCTTCTCGCTGCTGCTCACCGACATTGTCATGCCCGAAATGGACGGCATTGAACTCGCCCGCAAAGCGACGGAAATCGATCCAGACATGAAGGTCATGTTCATCACCGGCTTTGCCGCCGTCGCGCTGAACCCGGATTCCAACGCGCCGAAAGACGCCAAAATCCTCTCCAAGCCCTTCCATCTGCGCGACCTTGTCAATGAGATTGAGAAGATGCTGAAGGCGGCTTGAGCGGGAAGCGGAATTTCGGTTCCTATTGACGCTACCATGCTTATATGATGTAAGCCGCGCACGAACGGGCGTATAGCTCAGCGGGAGAGCACTGCATTGACATTGCAGGGGTCACAAGTTCAATCCTTGTTACGCCCACCATTCGTGATCGGAAAATGACAGCAGCACCTCTGAAAAAACCGCGCTTTGGCTTGGAATTCACTGATTCCGAGGGCAATCACCGCTGGCCGCCGCTGATCACCGCCAAATCGCCCTTCAGCGCCCGCATTCTGAAAATCGACACGATGCAGATCGGCGCGGTTCTTACCAACCTCATTGTGCATGGCGGCGGGCTGTTCGCCATTTACTGGTTCTGGCGGCGCGGCTTCACCTGGTTCGACTTCGCCATTATGATCGGCTTCACGTTCCTCGCGGGTCTTGGCATCACGCTCGGCTATCACCGCCTGTTCTGCCACAAGGCCTTCAAAGCCAGACCCTGGGTGTCGGTCGCACTTGGCATTCTCGGCTCTGCGGCCATGCAGGGCCAGATACGCACCTGGGTCTCCGTCCACCGCAAGCACCATCACCACAGCGACGAGCAGGGCGACCCGCATTCGCCAAAATCCGCTGAGCAAGGCTGGCTGGCTTCCGCCAAGGCCTTCTTCGACGGCCATATTGGCTGGAACCTGTCGGGCCGCTTCTACAATTACATCGACTATATCCGCGATATGAAGAAGGACCGCGAGGTGCTTTTCGTCGACCGCTGGTACTGGCTCTGGGTGGCGCTGGGCTGGATTGTGCCGGGGCTGATCGGCTGGGCTTGGTATGGAACCGCCGAAGGCTACTGGTCAGGCCTTTTGGCAGGCGGCGCGCTGCGGGCGCTGTTTCATCTGCACACGACATGGGCGGTCAATTCGCTCGGCCACCTCTCCGGCTCGCGCCGCTTCAACACCGGCGATGACAGCACCAACAACATGCTGGTCAATTTCCTGTCGATGAACGGCGAGGGACTGCATAACAATCACCATGCTTTTCCATGGTCGGCGAGTTTTTCTCTGTTCAAAGGCGAGATAGATTTGGGCTACGCGGTGCTGCGCGTTTTGGAAAAGTTCGGCCAAGTGTCCGACGTCAAGGTGCCGAACCGGCAATTGATCGAGGAGCGCGTCGCCTCGTTTCAGGGCTGATTTTCGCACGCCCTTGTGCTGCTGCGCGCCACCTTTTGCCTGATGGATTTGATCTTCTCCAGCGTCAGCATTCCGGCCGGAACTTCATAACTCTCGACATCCACTTCGCCGCGCAAGTGCGCAGCTATTTCCGCGAAAGCCTCAACCAGATCGTCACCGACTCTGCTCATTTCAGTTTCTTCCTAAACTTTCACCCAGACCCCGTTCTTCTTGTTCGAAGCCACGCAGGCATCGATGAACGCCATCCCCGCCAGCCCATCGTCAATCGTTGGATAGACCACGTCCTTCGGCACCTTGCCATTCTTCTTGCGCACCGCCCGTATCGCCCGCGCGGCTTCCGCATAGATCACGGCAAAGCCTTCCAGATAACCTTCCGGATGGCCGGACGGGATGCGCGTGGCCCGGCCTGCGGCTGGCCCGGAGCCCGCGCCGCCGCGGGTTATGAGCTGCTTTGGCTGGCCATAGGGCGTGTACCAGAGATAGTTCGGATCGGCCTGCACCCATTCCAGCCCGCCCTTGGTGCCATAGACGCGGACTTTCAGGCCGTTCTCATGCCCCGGCGCGACCTGGCTGCACCAGATCATGCCCTTCGCCCCGCCCTTGTAGCGCAGCATGATATGGGCGTTGTCGTCGAGCTCCCGGCCCGGTCCGAACGAGTCCAAATCCGCCGCAAGGCAATCCAGCGTCTGGCCGGAGATGAAGCATCCGAGATTATAGGCATGCGTGCCAATGTCGCCGATCGAGCCGCCGCCGCCGGATTGTTTCGGATCAACCCGCCATGCCGCCTGCTTCTGGCCGGTTTTTTCGATGCTCTCAGTCAGCCAGTCCTGCGGATATTCGGCATGCACGAGGCGGATCTTGCCAAGCTGGCCCTTCTCCACCATTTCCCGGGCTTGGCGCACCATCGGATAGCCGGTGTAATTATGGGTGAGGACGAAAAGCTTGCCCGACTTCTTCACCAAAGCCGCCAGCTTCTTCGCATCCGCAGTCGTCGAGGTGACCGGCTTGTCGCAGATCACATGGATGCCCGCGTCGAGAAACGCCTTGGCCGCCGGATAATGCATGTGGTTCGGCGTAACGATGGCGACGGCCTCAATGCCGTCCGGCCGCGCCGCCTCGGCCTTGGCCATCTCCTCAAACGAGCCATAGGAGCGCGACGGGGCAAGCCCTAAGTCTTTGGCCGAGGCCAGAGCCTTCTCCGGGTTCGACGACAGCGCCCCGGCGACCAGCTCGAACTGGTCGTCAATACGCGCCGCGATACGGTGCACGCCGCCGATGAAAGCCCCCTGCCCGCCGCCGACCATGCCGTAGCGGATGCGGTTGCCATTTGTTTCCTTGCGTCCCTCGATGGCCATTTTGTTCCTCAAATCCCAAGCATGCGCTTGATCTGTTTCTTGTCGCGCTCGCCGCCGGCGAAATCGTCAAAGGCCTTTTCGGTGAGGCGGATGATATGATCGCGGATGAAGGGCGCGCCTTCCCTCGCCCCATCTTCTGGGTGCTTCAGGCAGCACTCCCATTCCAGCACCGCCCAGCGGTCATAGCCATATTGCGCGAGCTTGGAGAAAATCCCGGAGAAATCCACCTGCCCGTCGCCGAGCGAGCGGAAGCGGCCGGCGCGGTTGGTCCATGACTGGAAGCCGGAATAAACGCCCTGCCGCCCGTCCGGATTAAACTCCGCGTCCTTCGCGTGAAAAGCGCCGATGCGTTCGTGGTAGATGTCGATGAAAGCGAGATAATCGAGCTGCATCAGGACGAAATGCGACGGGTCGTAATTAATCATGCAGCGCTTGTGGCCCTTCAAAGCGTCGAGGAAAATCTCGAACGACGCGCCGTCGAACACATCCTCGCCCGGATGGATTTCATAGCAGACGTCAACGCCGACTTCATCGAACGCATTGAGGATCGGCCGCCAGCGCTTGGCGAGTTCCTTGAATGATTCCTCGATGAGCCCCTCCGGCCGCTGTGGCCACGGGTAAACAAACGGCCATGACAGCGCGCCTGTGAATGAGACCATCGCATTCAACCCAAGATTTTGCGAGGCCTTCGCCGCCATCATCAGCTGGTCCACCGCCCAGGCCGTGCGCGCCTTCGGTTTGCCGCGCACCTCTTCCGGCGCAAAGGCGTCAAAGGCTTCGTCATAAGCGGGGTTCACCGCAATCAGCTGCCCTTGCAGATGCGTCGACAGCTCGGTGATCTCCACGCCCGCATCGGCGCAGATGCCCTTGACCTCGTCGCAATAAGTCTTGGACGTCGCCGCCTTCTTGAGATCAAACAACCGCGTGTCCGGTGTCGGAATCTGCACGCCCTTATAGCCCAGACCGCCGGCCCATTTGGTGATCGCTTGCAGCGAATTGAACGGCGCGGCATCGCCCGCGAACTGCGCTAGAAATATCGCCGGGCCTTTCATGGTTTTTGGCATGGAATCCTCCCTCATATCAGCGGAAGTATGCAGATATCTTTGCGGCAAGGAAGGGCTTGGCGAGTAAATTGTGGACAGGCGGGGAATGCGTCAATAGATCAGCTTGGAAACTTCGGCGCGAGGCGCCCCTCTCAGTCCTGTCGGACATCTCCCCCGCGAGGGGGGAGATCGCTGGCGGCACGGCTTTCGCCAATTTTCAAGTTTGGTGTTTGGCGAAAACGGCGACACAGCCGATCTCCCCCCTCGCGGGGGAGATGTCCGACAGGACAGAGAGGGGCGCAGGGCACAACGGAACATCATGAACACTCTCCCCCCCCTCTCCCTCACTGACCTCCGCACAAAGGTCGGCCAGGAACTCGGCCTGTCCCAATGGCGCACCGTCAGCCAGGACATGATCGACCGCTTCGCCGACGCCACCGACGACCACCAGTTCCTGCACGTCGATCCCGAGCGCGCCGCCAAGGAAGGCCCGTTCGGCGGCACGATCGCCCATGGCTTCCTCACCGTCTCGCTCCTCTCAACGCTGGCCTACGAAGCCCTGCCAATGATCGCAGG
>JANMMM010000200.1:0-17106 GCA_031373225.1 Phyllobacteriaceae bacterium
AAAACTGACCTCGAATTGGAGTCAGTCGACATCCAGATTAAATATGACGGTCTGGAGGTCAAGCCGACCCTCAATGTCTCCACTCCGGATCTGCGCCGCTCTTTCCTTGGCGGCGAGACTGTCCGGTTCAGCGCGAGTTCGAACTATCCGGCCTGGATCGACAAGTCCGAAGTGCTGATTTACGACGCGAGCGCGACAGCGGGCAGCAGGCCAGTCGCCGTTCTGCCGGTTGATGCGGGCGGCGGAGCGCTATGGATCATGCCGGAATCCGGCGCTGCCGATTTTGACTATGTGCTGCGCGTCTATGACGCAAACAACCGGTTTGATGAGACAAAACCGCGCTCGCTGGCGCGCTCGGAATCAAAGTCCGAGCCGCACAAGACAGATGGCGAAGCGATTGCCGCAGGCGCTGGCGAAGACTTCACCGCCACGCGGAACATTCCCGTTTATGGCGGCGCGGTCACCGTGTTCGGACGCAATGTGCCGCCGGGTTATGCGGTCAGCGCCATTGGCAGGGATGTGCCGGTGGATGCGGGGGCGGCCTTCGTCACGCAACAGATTTTACCGCCCGGCGATCACAGCATTGATGTGGCTGTCAGCGGAGGCAAAGATGACGGCCTTTCCTTCAAGCGGCAAATAAACATCCCGTCCAATGACTGGTTCTATGTTGCGCTCGCTGACCTGACGATTGGCAAAAAATTCGGCAATGGCAAACTTATCGCCGCTGATTCCTCTCAGTTCGACCGGGTCTACACCAAGGGCCGCCTCGCCTTCTATCTGAAGGGTAAAATTCAGGGAAAATACCTGTTGACGGCCGCTGCCGACACGGGCGAGGACAAGATTCAGAATATTTTCCGAGGGCTTGATTCCAAGGACCCGCGCCAGTTCCTGCGCCGCATTGATCCGGATGATTTCTATCCGGTCTACGGTGATGATTCCACTTCTGTCGAGGACGCGCCGACGCGTGGCAAGTTCTATGTCCGCCTTGAGCGAGGCGACAGCCATGTCATGTGGGGAAATTTTAAGACGAGCATCCATGGCGCCGAACTGCTGCGGAACGAGCGCGCGCTATATGGCGCAAGCGCGGTCTACAAGAGCGAAAGTGCGACGAGTTTCGGCGAACGCAAGGCAGAGGTTCACGCCTATGCCGCCCAGCCGGAAACGCTGCCGCAGCGCGATGTGTTCCTTGGCACCGGAGGCTCGGCCTATTTTCTCAAACGGCAGGATCTGGTGCAGGGTTCGGAGACAGTCACCATTGAAGTGCGGGACAAGATTTCAGGACGCGTCATCAGCCGCCGCCAGCTGACGGCCGGCGCGGATTATGATTTGGATGCGGTTCAGGGTGTGATCATTCTCAAACAGCCGCTTTCATCAAGCGCCGGCGGTTCAGGCATCGTGCGCGATGGCGCGCTGGGCGACGGTGTGGCGAACCTTGTCGTGCAGTATGAATACACGCCGACGGCCGGCCAGCTTGACGGCTATTCCTTTGGCGCAAGAGCGCAGGGCTGGGTTGGCGAGCATGTCCGGCTCGGTGCGACCGCCATGAGCGAACAGACTGGCGCTGCGGATCAAAAACTGCTGGGCGCCGATATCATTCTGCGCAAAAGCGACACGACTTTTCTGCGCGCTGAGATCGCGCAGTCGCAAGGCCCGGGTTTTGGGCGGACATCCTCAAGCGACGGCGGCCTCACGTTTAAGGACAATGTGACATCCGGCGCCGCCGGCAAGAGCGCCCGCGCCTATTTGTTGAAGGGACAGATTGATCTCAGCGAGCTGGGCGATGGCTCGGTCAAAGGGATTGTGGGAGCGCATTTTGAGAAAAAGGATGCCGGTTTCTCCACGCTCGACGAAGATATTTTCAATGCCCAGACGGTTTGGGGCTTAAGCGCCCAGATCAAACCAACCGAGCGGACGACGGTCACGGCCAAATATGAGGATTTCAAAGACTCCGCCGGAAAATCCAAACGGGATGCCGCCGCAGACCTCGAGTTCGTCATGAACAGCCGCTGGAAAGCCGGTGTCGGCGTAAAGCACACGGCGCTCTCGTCGCCCCTCGGCCTTGCCAAGGAAAATGGCAGCCGCACGGATGTGGGCGCGCAGGTGACCTGGAGTCCGAATGAGGACAAATCACTCTATGTCTTCGGACAGGTCACGGCGGCCCGGTCTGGCGGACTTGAGCGCAATGACCGGGTTGGCGTCGGCGGCGAAGCGAAGCTGACCGAGAAAATCGGCGTGAGCGGCGAAGTGTCCTATGGCACGACCGGCCTTGGCGGGCTGGCGGCGGTGACCTATGATCCGACGGCGGACGACCATTATTATCTTGGCTACAAGCTGGACCCAGACCGGAACTTTTCAGACAAGACGTTGAGCGGCCGCGATGGCGGCGTGGTCGTGGCTGGCGCCAAGCGCAGATATAATGACGTGCTGACCGGCTTTGCCGAGAATAATTATGACATGTTCGGACGGCGACGGTCGCTGACCAGCACCTATGGCGTCACCTTCACGCCCGATGCCATGTGGACGGCGCAGGGCGGCTTGGAGTTTGGCACGGTCATTGATCCCTTGGACGGCAATTTCGACCGCAAGGCGGTTTCGGCCTCGGTCACCTATCAGGACGAAAAGAAGTTTTCCGCCAAGCTGCGAGGCGAAGTCCGTCTTGAAAGCTCCGAGGATCATTTGAAGGACCGCCAGACCTATCTGACGGCGGCGACACTCTCCTGGAAGACCAATGCGAACTGGCGGTTCATCGCCAATCTCGACGCGGTCATTTCCAATTCCGACCAGTCGTCGGTGCTGGATGGCGACTATGTCGAGGCAAGCCTTGCCTACGCGTACCGGCCGGTGACGAACGACCGGTTCAACATGCTGTTGAAATACACATTCCTTTATGATCTTCCCGGCCCACAGCAGGTCACTGTCAACGGCAACCTGCTCGGCCCGGCGCAGCGCAGCCATATTTTCAGCGTCGACGCCAGCTACGATGTGAACCAATATCTGACCGTCGGCGCAAAGTATGGCTTCCGCATTGGCGACGTGTCAGCAACACGTCTTGTGAAGGACTTCAACCCGACATCGGCCCATCTGGCCATTGTGCGGGCTGACTTTCACATTGTCCATAACTGGGACGCGCTGGTTGAAGGCAGGGTGCTGTTTTCACCGTCGGCGTCAACCGCTGATTATGGCGCGCTTGCGGCGGTCTACAGGCACTTTGGCGAGAATGTTAAGGTTGGCGCAGGTTACAATTTCGGCCGCTTCTCAGACGATCTCCGCGATTTGACATTTAACGATCAGGGGCCGTTCATAAATGTTGTGGGCACATTCTAGCGACCGGCGAATTTTTCGACTGTCTGTTAGCCCAAATTGGCGATGCTGCCTTCAGCAATTGTGCGCGGCTCGATCAACTGTGGCTTGACCACGTGCATGATGCTTGCGGTCTCGCCTGCGTCAAGCAGTTCATAGGCCTTGGCGATCAGCCCGTGGGAGTCCTGGCGCACCATGTAAACCGGAAACTGCAGGAATGCGGCGAAAGGGTCGTAGTCGAAACACCCAATCGCCGAATTGTCGAATGCGGAGGAGGGGAGAGTGACAAAATGGCTCATGACGCCTTCAAAAGCAGTGAAGGAATTGACAAACAGGCCCGACGGCACGGCGCCAAGTTGTGAACATAGACTGCACATGGCTTGGGCGGTCTTGGCCGGAACATAGCCGCACGGAATGATGTGATCCTTAAGCGCGCGCTGCCCGGCGTCGCCCAGCGCCGCCTCGTAGCCCTTGATGCGCTGCGTGGTGGCATGGTCGCTGCCCGATCCTCCCAGGAAGTAAATCCCTTCCCCATGGGATACCGCGCTTTGGGGCATAGCGGCAATAATCTTCTGAGTGAGGCGGTAAGCGCCGTCAAAATTGTCCGTGACGACGGAAGGGGCGTCGTGCCCTGGAAGGTCGATGAAAATGTGTTTGAGGTTGGCGGCGGTGCACAGCGCGCCCAGCTGTTCCGGGTCGCTCGCGCCCGCGATGAAAATCGCATCTACCGAATAGGAGATAAAGGTCTCAACAACGCGCCGCTCCTCGTCGCTATTGCGCAGCGTGCTTGCAATGACAGGGCACAGGCCGCGCTCCCGCGCCATCGCGTCAAAGTGCTGGCTGAGCGAGGAGAAGAATCTGTTGTCGTGCAGCGGCACAATCATACCCACAAGACCCGAGCGGGCCTGCCTCAGACCTCTTGCCTGCATGTTGGTGGAATAGCCCTGTTCGGCAGCGATGAGAGTGACGGCGTCGACGAGTTTTTTGCTGATGCGGCGGCGCGGCCATGACCCGTTCAGCACGGCGCTCACTGTGGATGGCGAGGCCCCGGACAGCAAGGCGATGTCGTAGATTGTCGGCTTTCCAGGCGCCATTCCGTTTGCTGATCCAACTGGTTCAGAACAGGCGGCCACTTGACACATGCCCATTTGTGTTGTCATTTTGCACAATCGATAGTGCATTGTAAATGGCGCACGGGATCGAAGAAGGGCTGCGGATGAGGCGCAAGCAAAGTCCGCCTCTCTTTTAGGATGATGCACAATCGATTGTGCATGTCGATTGCACGGTAGAAATCTAAGCTGCCCAAAAAGGGAAAACGGGAGGATTACATGCTTCGCAGACACTTTCTGACACTCACCGGCGCTGCAGCCGCAGCGCTTCTTTCGGTTGCCGGCCTGGCTATCGCCGCCGACAAGCCCACAATGGGCGTGGTCGTAAAAATTGGCGGCATTCCATGGTTCAACGCCATGGAGGCGGGCATCAAGGAACAGGGCGAAGCCTTGGGCGTTGATGCGTCCATGATCGGACCGACCAGCGCGGACCCGGCGCTGCAGGTGCGCGCCATCGAGGATTTGATCGCCAAGGGCGTCAACATCATCGGCGTTGTGCCAAACGATGAGAAGGCGCTTGAGCCCGTGCTTGAAAAGGCCATGAAGGCCGGAATCAAGGTCGTTATCCATGAGGGCCCCGGCATCGTCAACAAGGACTTCGACTTTGAAATGGCGTCCGCCCAAGGCTTCGGCGAAACCCATGCTGAACTCTTTGCGCAGAAGACCGGGGGAAAGGGCAGCTACGCCGTGTATGTCGGCTCGCTCACCGTGCCGCTGCACAATGCCTGGGCCGACGCCGCCATTGCCTATCTTGCCGCAAAATATCCTGATTTGAAACTGGTCGGAGAGCGCTATGGTGTGGCTGAAAACGTTGACGACAGCCGCAAGACTGCGCTCGATGTGATGGCCGCCAATCCGGACCTGGTGGGCTTCCTGGCGTTTGGCAGCCAAGGGCCGATCGGGGCCGGCCGCGCCATTGAAGAGCGCAAGCTCATCGGCAAGGTCCATGTCATAGGTCCGCATTCTCCCGGTCAGGGCCAGAAACTTCTGAAAAGCGGCGCGATCTCCGGCGGTTTCATGTGGAATCCAAAGGAAGCGGGCAAAGTCTTCGTGACCATGGGCAAGATGCTGGCTGACGGCACGAAGATTGAGGAAGGCACGGAGGTGCCCGGTCTTGGCAAAGTATCACCTGACGCCGCCAAGAACATCATCACCAACAACCTGATCCCGATCAATGCCGAGTCGGTTGACGAACTGGCGGGCATGGGCCTCTAATCCTCCCTGAGGGGCGGGGACGGCTTCACGGTCGTTCCCGCCCTTCCCAGATCAGCAATGTTCATAACAAGAGCGATGCTCCAGACGGTCAAGCGCGGGGCTGCGACAATATGCGCGCCGCGAATGCAAGCCTTGGCCCAAGCGCTTGACCGCAAGAGCATTTCAGAGGGCCGCCATGGCGACACAAGAGGCGTGGATGCAAGACGAAGCTGCCATTCCCGGAGCCAGCGCGCCGGCCATCTGGCTCCGCCATGTCTCCAAGATGTTTGGCGGCGTGCGCGCGCTTGACAATGTGCCGTTCGAAGTCGGGCAGGGCGAGGTGCACTGTCTTGCGGGCGAGAATGGCAGCGGAAAAAGCACACTCATCAAAATCATCACCGGCGTCTACAAGCCTGAAAAGGGCGCCGAGATGGAATATTTCGGCAAGCGTGAATCATCGGTGACCCCGCACTTGGCCCGAGCGCGCGGCATTGCGGTTATCTGGCAGGACCTTGCGATGTTCGGCGAAATGACGGTCGCGGAAAACATTGCCTTCGAGACCATGGTGGGGGGAAGGCCAAAGCTCGTCAATTACCGCAATATTGCTGAAACAGCGCGCGCCGAGCTTGCCAAGCTTGGCGTGTCGCTGGACCTTGAGGCCCGGCTCAACACCTTGCCGATCGCCCAGCGGCAGATGGCGGCGATCGCGCGGGCGCTGGTCAGCGACGCGCGGTTGATATTCATGGATGAGCCCACAGCTTCGCTCACTCAATCGGAGACCGACAAGCTGCTGGACGTTGTGCGAACGCTTTCCGCATCGGGTGTTGCCGTGGTTTTTGTCAGCCACCGCCTCGCAGAGGTGCTTGACATTTCAAGCCGGGTGACTGTGCTGCGCGATGGAAAACTGGTCGGCGCCTATTCAACCAAAGGCATGAGCCAGTCGCGCCTGACTGAATTGATGACCGGAAAGACATTCGAAAAGTCCGTGAGCGCGCGCAGCCGCGCGTCCAACCCGGCGGTCCTCGAGATTGAGAACCTGTCGCGCGTCGGCGAATACCGAAATGTGAACCTGACCATCCGCAAAGGTGAGATCCTCGGGCTGATCGGCCTGATTGGCGCGGGGCGGACGGAACTGGCCCACACCCTTTTCGGCATGACGCGGGTGGACAGCGGAAAACTCACGATTGAGGGCAAAACGCTCGCACTGTCTTCGAACCGCGAAGCAGTGGCTGCGGGCGTCGCCTATGTGTCGGAAGACCGGCTCGCGCTTGGGCTCATCCAGCCGCAGTCCATCGCCGACAATCTGGTTATGCCGGTTCTGCCTGCCATTTCGGGCCGCAGCGGCCTCATTTCCCTCCGTAGGAAAACAGAGACCGCCGCCGCCGGAATCAGGGAATTCGCCGTCAAGATCGGCAAGCCGGAAGATGCGGTTTCAACGCTTTCGGGCGGCAACCAGCAGCGCGTGGTGCTCGCCAAGTGGCTCGCCACGAAACCAAGACTGCTCATACTGGACTGCCCGACGGTGGGCGTCGACGTCGGCGCGCGCGAAGGCATCTACAAGATCATCCATGCTTTGGCCGCACAGGGCCTGGCCATCCTGATGATCTCCGATGAAGTCACCGAAGTCTTCCACAATGCCGACCGCATCCTGCATATGGCCGATGGCCGCATTGTCGGCGAATATGACCCGCGCGCGACAAGCGTCGAAGCCTTGGAGGCGGCTGTCTATGCGTAGCCTTGTCCGCTCCTACCCGACCGAGACGCGGCTGCTTGGCGTTCTCCTGATTATTTGCGTTTTTCTGTCGCTCGCCACGGACTCTTTCCTAACGCTGCCAAACCTTACGTCTCTGCTCAACAACAATGCGGTCAATGTCATATGGGCGATGGGCCTTCTGGTTGTGCTGGTCGCGGGCGGCATCGATATCTCATTTGCGGTCGCGGCGTCCGTCGTCCAGTATCTGTGTGTGTTCGTGCTGGAGTATTTCGGCGGAGGAAACTGGCTGATTGGGCTCATTGTGGCTGGATGCATCGGCATCGCGCTGGGCTTTATCAACGCCGGCCTCATCCATTTTTTCCGGATCATTTCCATCGTTGTGACGATTGCGAACTTCAACGCCTTTTTCGGCCTCTTGATGTTTTTCACGTCGGGCCGCTCAATATACAATCTGCCGGACTGGTGGATCGCGCGGACAACAATTTTTGAAACGCAGACAGCGGACGGCACCTGGGCGGAACTGAACCTTTCGGTCGCCGCGATGATCGGCGCTATGGCTGCGACTTGGCTGCTGCTCCGCTACACGACAATCGGTCGCCAGCTGTTTGCTTTCGGCGACAGTCCGGAAGGCGCGCGGCGGGCGGGCGTCAACATCGCCGCCATGCAGTTCATCGCTTTCGGCTGGATGGGTCTTATGGCGGGTATTGGCGGGCTGATGCAGGTCAATATTGCGCAAGAAGTGGTGCCCAATGCGCTGATCGGCCGCGAGCTGGATGTCCTGGCTGCCGTCGTGCTGGGCGGCGCGAGGCTTGGAGGCGGGCGGGGGTCCGTCATAGGCTGCCTGCTCGGCGTTCTGCTTGTCGCCATCACGCAGAACGGCCTAAACCTCATGGGCATTTCGCCTTTCGCCTTTAAGATGGTGGTTGGCCTCATCATCCTGTTCGCCATTTCCACTTCCAACATCGACTTTGGCAAACTGCTGGGCTCAAAGCGGGAGCCTTTGCCATGATTTCCGCGCTCGCCAAAATCGACAAGTCGCTCGGCGAAGGCGTTTCAGCGCTTGTCGGGTTCCTCATCCTTGTGATCGCCGTTTTCAGCGCCGCAAGCCCGCGATTCCTGACAGGGGCCAACTTTGGATCGATTGCATTCCAGCTGCCGGAACTGGGGCTGCTGACGCTCGCCATGCTGATGCCGATCATTTCCGGCGGCTTCAACCTCGCGGTTATCTACACAGCCAACATTGCCGGCCTGATACTTGCCTGGGTGCTTATCCAGTTCGGCGGCGTCGACGCGCCGATGGGCGCCTTCATCCTGGGCGGTCTCGCCGCCATCGCCGTCGGCGCGATGGCCGGATGCGTTATGGGTCTGGTGATCGCTTATGTCGGCGCTCATCCGATTCTGGTGTCGCTTGCCATGATGATTTTCCTGCGCGGCCTTGGCGAGTTCCTGACCAAAGGCGGAGACATATCAGGCTTTCCGCCCTTTATGGCCGCCATTGGGCATGGGTCGGTCTTTGGAATTCCCGCTCCGCTGCTGCTGTTCCTGGCCGCTGCGCTGCTGTGGCACCTTTTGCTGACGCGCACGCGCCATGGCTTTTCGGTCTATATGATCGGCTCGAATATCCGCGCCGCCGAATATTCCGGCCTGCACACCAAGCGCACGTTGACACTGATTTACACACTGTCGGGCGCCATGTGCGCGATCGTCGGCATTCTCATGCTTGCGCGGTTCAATTCCGTCCGCGTCGGGCATGGCGAGGCGCTGCTGCTTGTCACTGTGCTCGCCTGCTTTCTCGGCGGTGTTGATCCGTTCGGCGGTTTTGGCAAAGTCATCCCCGTCGTCATCGCGCTTGTCATACTTCAGGTTCTGTCCTCCGGCCTCAACCTGCTTGGCGCAAACCAGCACCTGTCGACGGCGGTGTGGGGCCTGTTCCTGGTCGGCGTGATGATCCTGCGCTGGGGATCGGACCACTTCCAATTTTTCACTCAGAAAGGAAAGTGACCATGCAAGGCTTTGGCGTGCACACGAGCATGTGGACAATGAACTGGAACCGCGAAGGAGCGGAAAAGGCGGTTGCCGCGGCAGTCCATTACAAAATGGATTTTATCGAGATCGCGCTGCTCAATGCGCCAGCTGTTGACGCGGCGCATTCGAGGGCGCTTCTGGAAAAAGCAGGCATGAAATCCGTCTGTTCGTTGGGGCTGCCCGAGCATTCATGGGCGTCAAAACATCCGGAACGCGCCATTGAGCATTTGAAGACCGCGATCGACAAGGCGGCGGAGATGGGCTGTCTTGCTCTGTCCGGCGTGACCTTCGGTGGCATTGGCGAGCGCACCGGCTTTCCGCCAACGCAGGCGGAATATGACAACATCGCCACAGCGCTGACAGCGGCGGCCAAGCATGCGAAGTCGCGCGGCCTGCTTCTCGGCATCGAACCGGTGAACCGTTACGAAAACCATCTGATCAACACCGGATGGCAGGCGGTTCAAATGATCGAAAAGGTGGGCGCGGAAAACATGTTCATTCATCTCGACACCTACCACATGAACATAGAAGAGAAGGGCGCGGGCAACGGTATCCTCGATGCGCGGGAGCATATCAAATACATCCATCTTTCGGAAAGCGACCGCGGCACGCCGGGCTCCGGCACCTGCGACTGGGATGAGGTGTTTGCGACGCTTGCGGCCATTGGCTTCAAGGGCGGTCTGGCGATGGAAAGCTTCATCAACATGCCGCCGGAAGTTTCCTATGGTCTGTCGGTCTGGCGTCCAGTGGCCAGGGACGAGGCCGAGGTCATGGGCGAGGGTCTGCCTTTCCTGCGCAACAAGGCCAGGCAATACAAGCTGATTTGAGGCAGCTCAAAGCATGACCGCTTGCCGCGTCCGGATGCTCTCATCTGCTGCCAGGCATATCCTGAGCGACTGCACTGCGTCCTGCATGTGGCGCGTCAGGTCAATGTCCTCCGATATGGCGCGCAGCATATGGGCCTGTTCGGCGTCGCAGAGCTGCTGATGGCTGAGTTCGTCGGGCATCTCCATTAACTTGTCTCCACTGGGCCGGTGGACAAGAAGCCCGCCGACCTTCGAATGGCCGTCAATGTCGGACGAGGCGCCCTTGTCGCTTTCGACAATCGAGACCGCGCCGCTCGGGCTGATGACGTCTTTGACGAAAAACGCTGTCTCCGACATCATCGGCCCCCAGCCCGCCTCGTACCAGCCGACCGAGCCATCGTCGAACATCACCTGGAAATGGCCGTAATTATACATGTCCGGCGCGATCTCGTCCGACAGGCGCAGCCCCATGGCATGGACGCGCACAGGCTTGGCGTCGGTGATCTGGCACATGACATCGACATAGTGCACGCCGCAGTCAACGATGGGCGACGTGGAGCGCATCAGCGCCTTGTGCACCTCCCACTTCTGGCCATGGGACTGCTGGTTGAGGTTCATGCGGAACACATAAGGCCCGCCCAGCCCGCGAGCCTCGGCAATCAGTCTTATCCATGACGGGTGGTGGCGCAGGATGTAGCCGACGACCAGCTTGCGGCTAAATTTCTTGGCAGCGGCAACGACGCGCTCCGCGTCAGCCACATTGGCGGCGAGCGGCTTTTCGACAAACACATGCGCGCCCTGTTCCATCGCCTTGATGGCGAAATCGGCATGGGTTTCGGTGTAAGTGGCGATGACGACAAGATTGGGCTTGGTCTGCATGCCCTCCTCGAATGTGCGGAAGCGCGGGAAGGCGCGCAGATCCTCGGGCAACTCGACGTACGAGCGGTTGACGAGGCCGACAATTTCCGAGCCGAGCCGGTGATGCGCCAGCGCATGCGAGCGGCCCATATTGCCGAGTCCGGCGATGAGAACGCGTGTCATGGCACCCTCCTAAAGCTAAAGCCTCGTTGCTTCGCCAATGGCAATTTCCCGGCCGGTGCGGCGCGACCAAATGGCGGCGAAGGCCAGCGCAAGGCTGTTCAGATTTTCCGCCGCGCCGTTGGCGGGCTCCATGTCATCTTCAATGGCAACAAGCAACGCCCCCATCGCGCCGCGGAAGCCGTCATTGAACCATGTGCCTTGTAACGCGGGCCGTGCGCGGTCTTGCGCTTTAGTCAGCGTCACCGTCTGCGCGCCGAGATCGGGGCCGTCACTGACAAGGCTGCCTTTCGTTCCGGCAATGAATGTCGAATCGCGCGACCCGTGCGGCGCGCCGCCGTCGAAAATCAGCGACGCCTGCCCGCCTTCCATGCGCAGGAGGACCTGCGACAGCAGCGGCGCGGCGGCGGTCTGGCCTTTGGCGCGCCCGGCCATGGCGTAGACGCTCTTGAGTCTGCCGCCTGCGATGCTGGCGAGGAAGTCAAACCAGTGGATGCCAAAGTCGTAAAGGATCAAATCCTCCATCTTCTCAAACAGCGTCCCGGCGATCCAGCCATGGTTCCAGTGGATCGACACATGGACGCTGATGACCTCCCCTATCAGCCCTGCCCGCACCGCCTCGCGCATCCATGACAGGTGCGGCGCCCAGCGGCCGTTCTGGTTGACGGCGAGTTTCAAGCCCTTGTCCTGCGCCAATTGCACAAGCCGCTCTCCGTCAGCCAAATCAAGCACGAAGGGCTTCTGCGACAAAACATGTTTGCCTGCCCTAAGCGCCGCCTCAATGAGCGGCAGCCGGTCGGCGGGGTGCGGGGTGATGTCGAGGACATCTATGGAGCGGTCGGAAAGAATCTCTTCATAGCGGTCCGCGACTTTCGCAGCAGGGGCAAACTCCGCCGCCCGCGCCTCGGCCTTTGAAAGCGTCCGCCCGCAGATGGCCGCCACTTCCCAGCCGGCTGTGCGGTAGGCGTCCAGATGCGCCGCCGCGATGCCACCCGCGCCGATCAGGCCGATGCGGGGGCGGTATAGGCGGGGCATGGGGGGAAGGTATGGAAGGTCAGGCGCTTGAATGTCCGCAAGCGCGGCGGATTTCAGCGCGTAGGCGTCAGGGTCGGGAATCTCTGCGCTCATGGGATCAGCGCCAGCGTCCGCTTCTGGCGCGAAGAAAGCGCGGCGGTGTCCACAATCCGCTGAGCGGTGAGGCACAGCGCCGGGTCCAGCGGCCCGGTCACGGGCTCGTCCCGCCGAATGCAGCCGAGCACATATTCAATGGCGTTGCGCCTGCCTTCGGGCAGCGGCGTTGCTGGAACTGGCGTTGGCTCCGGCCGCGCGCGGGTCTGGACGGTCACATGGTCGGCATAGTCGCGGCTCTGGATCGTGCCGTCCGTTCCAACAAACACAAAGCCGCAATGCGGCTGCGGCTGGATAACCCACGGGTCGGTGAATGTGCCCCAGCGCGTCTCCATCCGCGATAGGCCGGTGTCATAGCGGCAGACGGTGATCGAATGCTGGTCGACTTCGATGCCGGGCGTTTGGTCCACCGTGCAGGTTACTTCGATGGGGGCCTTGCCGTTCATGTACCAGGTGCCGAGCGTCGCGCCATAGCCGAGATAATCGAGCAGGCTGCCGCCGCCCGAGGCGCTCTTGTACCACCAAGAACCCGCCTTCTGGGCTTCGACTTCCTCACGCGACACCTCAACCTTGTCGGCCAGATGATAAAGCGGCCCCCGGTTTCCATCGTAGAAATGCACTTCGGTCAGCGCGCCGATGCGGCCTTCGTCGATGAGACGTTTGGCGGTCACATGGCTCTCGACCCATGCCAGCGGCCAGTTGATGGCGAGGAGTTTTCCTGTTGGCCGCATCGCCGCAACCATCCGCCGCGCGTCGGCCACAGAGGCGGCGAAGGGCTTTTCGACAAAGACATGGCAGCCATAGGCGGCAAGCTTTTCCGTGTAATCCGCATGATCGGCGGTGGCGGAGCAAAGGATGGCGAGGTCCGGCCTGGCGGTGCGCATGCAGGCGTCGAAATCGGTAAAGATGCTTTCTTGCGGAATGGCGAAATTCTCCACAGCCCGCGCCATCTTGGCCGGATCGGGATCGAACACGCCCGTTATCTCCGCGTTAGGATGCTGGCTCACTTGGCGCAGGAGATCACCCATGTGCATATGGTCGAAACTGATGGCGGCAATCCTGAACTTCGCCATGTTATTCCTCCTCACCCCGTGTTCGTCACCCGGACATAGAGCGCGGTGACGGCCAGAATAATGCAGCCGAAAATGATGCGCCGCGCACCTTCCGGAATTTGCAGCAAAGTCAGCATCGTCGCCAGCACTGTCAGGATCAACGCGCCGACGATCGTGCCGCCATAGCCGCCGCGCCCGCCGAAAATCGACGTGCCGCCGATCACCGCCGCCGCGACGGATGGCAGGTCGAGCGGCAGGGCCAGCGACAGCGAGGCCGTCTTGACGAGGCCAAGATACAGCAGCCCGGTCAGTCCGGCGATAAGGCCCGACAGCGTGTAGAGCGCCAGATGCACCTGCCAGACCCGCACGCCCGACAGCCGCGCCGCCGCCTCATTGGAGCCGACCGCGTACAGCAGCCGTCCGAAGCCGGTCCGGCGCTGCAGGAAGAGGATGACGAGAGCGAAGGGGATGAAAAGCGCCAGACCGTTGGGCAGGCCCAATGTGCGGCCCGTGCCGAGCCAGACCAGAAAATCAGGAATCTTTGTGCCGGTGGCGATGACGAAGCGCTGATAGACCAAGAGGCAGCCGGTTCCGATCAGCGCGGTGCCGAGCGTCATGATCAAGGGATGCACCCGGCAAAACGCCACACCAAAACCGTTGACGAGACCCACAAGCAGAGCGCAGAGGAGCGCGATGATCATCGCCTGCGGCACGCCAATCAGCGGCGCGAGCGTCGCGGTGACAAAGGCGGTGATCGTCGCCGCCGTTCCCGCCGAAAGGTCGATGCCCCCGGTCAGCATGGTCAGCGTTTGACAGGCGGCGAGCATGGCGAGCGGAATGGCGAAGCGGATCGTGTTGCCGAGCCAGCGCGTGTTGACGATGCCAGGCTGCATAAACTCCAGAATGGCAATGAGGCCAAGGAGCAGCAGGACGAGCGGCAGCAGCGGATTGTCCGCCATCAGCCTTCCGATTCGGTTCACAAGCGCGGGCTGGTCGGCTGTCATGCTCATGGTGCGCGCCCTCTCATTGCCAGAACTCCGCCAAACATCACAACCCCGACCATGATCGCCCCTTCGACAATGGTGGTGACGTTCGGGTCCACCGACATAAGCGTAAGGTCCATGCGCGCGAGGCGCAGAACAAAGACGGCGAGGATCGGCCCGAGCAGCCCGCCGCGCCCGCCGCCGAGCGCCACGCCGCCCAGCACCACGGCGGCGACGGACGCGAGGAGATAGGGGCCGGGAATGGGTTCGCCGATGCCGGTGCTCATGGTGACGGAAATCCCGCCCAGCGCCGCGAACAGGCCGCAGACGGCATAGGCCGCGATGCGCGTTCCTCCAACCGGCACGCCGGAGCGGAAGGCGGCGAGCGCGTCGCTGCCGATGGCGTAGAACATCAGCCCGAGCTTGGAGCGCCGGATCGGCAGCCAGATTAGCGCCGCGCAGACGGCGAGGAAAACCACGGCCTTCGGCAGCCATTGCGTCAGTGCGGCGGGAATGCCGGGCAGCGTGACACCGCCGACGATCAGCCCGCGCAGCCAGGGCGCCGCCCCACCGCCGGGAGCGTTCAAAATCAGCAGCGCGACGCCCTGCCAGACGAACAGCATCGACAACGTGACAACGATATCGGGAACACGGGTCAGCACGATCAGCGTCCCGTTCAGCGCGCCCATCGCAGCGCCGAGCGCCAGCACGGACAGCACCACAAGCACAGCCTGACCATCGCCCGCGCCTGACATCAGAACCGCCGCCGTGACGCTCGCCACCGCCATCATTGAAGCAATGGAAAGATCAATGCCGCCCGCGATCACCACCACCGCCATGCCCAGCGTCGCGAGTGCAAACGGTAGAGCGGCGCGGGCGAGCGAGTCAAGGCCCGAGACACCAAAGTCCGGCTGGACCAGTTTTGTGGCGATCAGGAGCAAGGCCAGCAGCGCCGCGAGGCCAAGCGTCCGGCCATTTTCAGCCAACAAGCGCCTCATGCCGCCGCCGCCTTTTTTTCGGTCAGCCCATAAGCGGCGCGCATCAGCGTGGGCTCATCCGCGTCCGCAGCCTCGATCACATCAACGACGTGGCCGCCGAAAATCACCAAGGCCCGGTCGCAGGCGAGCCGCACTTCGGCGAGCTCGGATGTGTAATACAGCACCGCCGCGCCCTGATCCGCCAGTTCACGCACCAGCGCGTAAATCTGGCGCTTGGTGCGGATGTCGATGCCGCGCGTCGGGTCGAACAGCAGCAGCGTTTCGACGCCGCGCGCAATCCAGCGGGCGATGGTGACCTTTTGCTGATTGCCGCCGGAAAGGCGGCGCACCTCGCCCTGCGCCCGCGTGTCGATCTGCAACCGCTCGATGGCGGCGTTCACCCGCGCGGCTTCGTCATGCACCGGGATCGCGCCCCAGTTTCTGAAACGCGCCAGAAGCGGCAGTGCGATGTTCTCGCGCACGGAGCGCGGCATCAAAAGCGCATGTGCCCGGTCGCCGGGAACCAAAGTCAGTCCGGCGGCGATGGCGTCGGCGGGGTGGGTGAAAGTGACGGCGCTTCCATTGACCTCGACGCTGCCCGCGCTTGCCCGCCGGTTGCCCGCCAGAACATCGAACAGCTCGTCCTGCCCCTGTCCCTCCAGCGCCACGACGCCGAGCACTTCGCCCGCGTGCAGATCAAGCGACACGTCGGCGAGCCGCGTTCCGGTTTTCAAGCCGCGCACGCGCAGCCGGGGCGTTTCGCCAATTTCTGGCCGCGCCGATTTTGCCCGCACCTCGTTTACGGCCTTGGCCACCGCCCCGCCCAGCATCAGCTCGACGACGCGCTCCTCGATGCCCGGCTCTATCGCTAGGTCGCCCACGGTCGCGCCGTCGCGCAGCACGGTGGCGCGGTCGCAGATGGCGGCGATCTCGGTGAAGCGGTGGGAAATGTAGACGATGGAGCGGCCCGCGTCCGCCTGTTCACGCACGACCTTCAAGACGCGGTCAACCAAGTCGGCCGGCAGGGCGGCGGTCATCTCATCGAGCATCAGCACATCGGGTTCGGCGGCGAGCGCGCGGGCGAGGTCCAGGATGCGCAGCGTCGCCAGCGGCAGCCGTCCGGACATGTCATCCATGCGCAGGTCATGAATGCCGAGCGCGTCCAACCAATGACGGAACGGTTCCACCGGCGTGTCGCAGAGGCGCAGATTGTCGGCGACGTCCAGATCGGGAATGAGCGATGGTTCCTGATAGACCGGCACCAGCCCGGAGCGCCGCGCGGCGGCGGGGGACATGACGTTCGTGTCGATGCCATGGATGCGGACATGGCCCGCGTCCCGCTTCAGCGCGCCGGTGAGGATTTTGACCAGGGTTGATTTGCCCGCGCCGTTCGCGCCCATCAGCGCGACGATCTCGCCCTTGCCGACCCGCAGCGAGGCGTCGCGCAGGGCGGTCACCGCGCCGAAGCGTTTGGACACATTTTCCGCGTGCAGTATGGGCGCTGGCGCTGCTTGATCGCTCATGTTGCCTGCCGGTTCTTTCGGGGAGGAGTGTGAGCCGCCCCCCGGACTTAGCCGGGAGTAGGCGTTACATGGTCGCCTAGTGGCGCGCGGCATATATAATGGCTGGCAAGCCCTCACCTTCGGCGCTGCCCCTCATCCGGCCCTTCGGGCCACCTTCTCCCCGCAAGTGGCGGGGAGAAGGGAAAACCGCAGACTTCCCTTCTCCCCGTTCTCACGGGGAGAAGGTGCCCGAAGGGCGGATGAGGGGCAGCTCCGAG
>JANMMM010000265.1:0-18910 GCA_031373225.1 Phyllobacteriaceae bacterium
CCGCGAGGGCCAGTATCTCGACTATGACAAGCTCACGATGACGATTGAGACCAACGGCTCGATCTCGGGCGAAGATTCAATCGCCTATGCCGCCCGCATTCTGCAGGATCAGCTGGCGATTTTCGTCAATTTCGACGAGCCGCAGAAGGAAAATGCCGCAGAGCAGGTGCAGGAGCTGGCGTTCAACCCGGCGCTGCTGAAGAAGGTCGACGAGCTGGAGCTTTCCGTGCGCTCGGCCAACTGCCTGAAGAACGACAATATCGTCTATATCGGCGACCTGATCCAGAAGTCCGAAGGCGAAATGCTGCGCACGCCAAACTTTGGCCGCAAGTCGCTCAACGAAATCAAGGAAGTCCTCGCCTCCATGGGCCTGCATCTCGGCATGGAAGTCGCCGAGTGGCCGCCGGAGAATATCGAAGACCTAGCCAAACGCTACGAAGATCAATACTGAGACGCAAAAGCGTTTTCAGACAGCACGTTAAAGGAACAAGCTCATGCGTCACGCCAGTGCAGGCCGCAAGCTCAATCGGACCGCAGCCCACCGCAAGGCCATGTTCTCGAACATGGCGGCGTCGCTCATCGAACATGAGCAGATCGTCACCACCTTGCAGAAGGCCAAGGAAATCCGCCCGATCATGGAAAAGCTGGTCACGCTCGCCAAGCGCGGCGACCTGCATGCCCGCCGTCAGGCGATTTCCGCCATCCGCGATTCTCAGCATGTGGCAAAACTGTTCGCCGCGCTCGCGCCGCGCTATGCCGACCGCCACGGCGGCTATCTGCGCATCATGAAGGCCGGCTTCCGCCGCGGCGACAATGCGGCGCTTGCCGTGATCGAGTTCGTTGACCGCGACACGTCAGCCAAGGGCGCCAAGGATTTGGCGCGGGTTGAGGCGGAGACCAAGGCGGCGGAAGCGGCTTAAAGCCTGCATTGAAATGGGTTTTGAAAGGGGCTTCGCGGCCCCTTTTTTCTTTGCTCTTTTGATCACGCTTTCATTTTTCGCCGCCATCCAGCATCATGATGGGGCTCCAGTTTTTGCTTTCGAATCGGTGTTACGGGAGATGGCTTATGAAGATCACGCGCTTGTTCCTTGCACTGATTCTGGCATTCGCTTGCGTCGTGCCAATTTCTTCCCAAGCCGAGGAGAAACTCGGTGCAAATCTCGAACAGTTGCTGCGCGAAATGCTCGGCGGCCAGCCGGTTCTGCCGCGCCAGTCCCCGGCGCCTCAGCAGCTTGAACCCTCGAAGCGCGTGCCGTTTGGCCGTGCTGAGATGCAGCTGTCATTTGCGCCATTGGTGAAGTCCGCCGCGCCTTCCGTGGTCAATGTCTATGCGGCGCGCGTCGTCAAACGCCAGTCGCCATTCTTCGACGATCCATTCTTCGGCCAGTTCTTCGGAGACGAGCAGCAGCCGCCAGAAAGGATGCAGTCTTCGCTCGGCTCCGGCGTGCTTGTTGATCCAAGCGGCATCATCGTCACCAACAATCATGTCATCCGCGACGCCGACGAGGTGAAGATCGCGCTGGCGGACGGGCGTGAGTTTGAATGCAAGATACTTTTGAAGGATGAGCGTTCAGACTTGGCGGTTCTGAAGATCAATTCGAGCGAACAGTTTCCCTCGCTCAGCCTTGCCGACTCAGACGCAATAGAAGTGGGCGATCTGGTTCTGGCCATTGGCAACCCGTTTGGTGTTGGCCAGACGACGACCAGCGGCATCATTTCTGCACTGGCGCGTAATCAGGTTGGCGTGTCTGATTTCGGCTTCTTCATCCAGACCGACGCGGCGATCAATCCCGGCAATTCCGGCGGCGCGCTCCTCAACATGGCGGGCGAGGTAATCGGCATCAACACGGCGATTTTCTCCAAGTCCGGCGGCTCGGTTGGCATCGGATTTGCGGTCCCCTCCAACATGGTGCGCGCTGTGGTCGAGACTGCCGAGAGCGGCGGAAGCGAGTTTAACAGGCCCTATATCGGCGCAAGCTTTGAATCTGTGTCTTCCGAGATCGCCGAGAGCCTCGGTATGGAACGGCCAGTGGGGGCGCTGGTGACGCGGCTGGTCCGGGGCGGCTCTGCTGAAAAGGGCGGGCTGAAGGTCGGTGATGTTGTGCTAAAAATGGATGGTTTTGCCGTCGAACATCCGGATGCGCTCGGCTACCGGCTGTCGACCAAAGGCATCGGCAAAGTGGCGAAGCTCGAAGTGCTCAGCCGCAATCAGCGCCGGCTGGTCAGCGTCACACTGGAGCGCGCGCCTGCGGCCTCGGAAGCGGATGAGAAAGAGATTGACGGAGACAATCCCTTCTCCGGCGCGGTGATTTCGAACCTTTCGCCAGAGCTGGCGGAGCAGCTGCGCATGCCGCCGGAGCGTGAGGGGGTTGTGGTGACGAAGATCAAGCGCGGCTCGCCTGCAATGGGCGTAGGCATTCGGCCAGGAGATGTCATTCTTGAGCTGAATGGCGAAGTCATCGCCGATGTTGCGCAGATGGAGCAGCTTGTTGATGCCCAGCCTTCCTTTTGGCGGTTCAAGATTGACCGCGGCGGCCAGATCATCCGCCAGTTTTTCCGCTGAGCCTTATGGCCGACCTGTTCGCCAGAGACGATGACCAGACGCCTGCCGGCTACCGCCCGCTCGCCGACCGGCTGCGGCCAATAACGCTGGCGGAGGTCACCGGTCAGGAACATCTGACCGGGCCGGATGGCGCGCTTGTGCGGATGATTGAAGCCAAATCGCTTGGTTCGATGATTTTCTGGGGTCCGCCAGGCACCGGAAAAACCACCGTGGCGCGGCTCTTGGCGGGCGAGACGGACCTTGCGTTTGAGCAATTGTCCGCTGTCTTCTCCGGCGTCGCCGATCTCAAAAAGGCTTTTGAAGCGGCGAAGATGCGGCGCGGGCAGGGGCGGCAGACGCTGTTGTTCGTCGATGAAATCCACCGCTTCAACCGGGCGCAACAGGACAGTTTTCTGCCGGTGATGGAGGACGGCACGGTTATTCTCGTTGGCGCGACGACGGAGAATCCGTCTTTTGAGCTCAACGCCGCGCTTCTCTCCCGCGCCCGGGTGCTGACCTTCAAACCGCATGATGAGGCGAGCCTTTCCATACTGCTTGAGCGCGCTGAGGAGACAGAGGGCAGGGCGCTGCCGCTGGATGCCGACGCCCGCGCTTCGCTAATCCGCATGGCGGACGGCGACGGACGCGCGGTGCTGACGCTCGCGGAAGAAGTCTGGCGCGCGGCAAGGGCGGGCGAAGTCTTCGACACGGACGGCCTGCGCCGCATCGTGCAGCGCCGCGCGCCGGTCTATGATAAAGGGCAGGACGGGCATTATAATCTGATCTCCGCCCTGCACAAATCCGTGCGGGGCTCGGATCCGGATGCGGCGCTGTATTATTTGTCGCGCATGTTCGACGCGGGCGAGGATCCGCTTTATATCGGCCGGCGGCTGGTGCGCATGGCGTCAGAGGACATCGGCCTCGCCGACCCGCAGGCACTGGCTTTGGCCATCGCGGCCAAGGACGCATACGACTATCTTGGCTCGCCGGAGGGCGAGCTGGCCTTTGCGCAGGTCTGCGTCTACCTCGCCACCGCGCCGAAATCCAACGCGCTCTACACCGCGTTTAAGTCCTCGATGCAGGCGGCGAAGGAAAACGGCTCGCTGCTGCCGCCCAAGCATATTCTGAACTCTCCGACAAAACTGATGAAGGAAGAAGGCTATGGCGACGGTTACCGGTATGACCACGACGAGCCGGACGCTTTTTCCGGGCAGAACTATTTTCCGGAGAAAATGGGCAGGCAGAAGTACTATGATCCGCCTGAGCGCGGATTCGAGCGGGAGATACGCAAGCGGCTGGATTATTGGGCAAAGCTGAGGGCAGAACGCGGATAGATGACGTGCAGGCTTGCAATTTGCCACATCGCGGGGCAGGGCAGGTCATCGCCGCAAAAATGAATACCCAAAAACCGCGATGAGCCCTGGTATGAATAAAATCCTCAAACGCGCCCTTATCGCCATCCCGGTTTTGGCCGCTGCCGCCTATTACGTGCCAATTGCCGCAGCCGTCTGGCTGGTCTGCGGCGCGATTGATGTGATGCGCAACAAGGCGCGCACGCCGCTGCTTTTCAACCGCTACTTCTTTGGCAACGGGGTTCCGACATGGCTACTCTCGCCTTTCAATCTCATCGTGGACCTCATTTCATACCGCAATCCCGGCATATACACGTTGGACGATTTCCCGCCCGCCTACCGGGTAGAAATTGAGGAAGTCCTTTCAGTTTTCAAGGACAACAAGGACCGGATCATTGCCGACATTGACGCCAAGTTCGAAAAGGGCCGGCGCGGCATGTATGTCTACCGCTGGTATGGAAAAAAGTTCATTGACAATGTGCCTGAGCTCAACCGCGACTTCAAATATCTGAAAACCATCGCGGTCTCGGTTTTCAGCGGCAAGGAATCCACCAGCTTTCACTACGGTCCGCTGCGCCTGTCGCTGCGCATTCTCTATAATCTGACGCCCGTCGTGAGCGATCAGGTCTATATCGAATGCAACGGGGTCAAGCACTATTGGCACGAAAACCAGCTCTATATCTTTGATGACACGCTGATGCACCGCTCGGTCAACGAATATGACGCGCGGCGCTACAATGTTTTCATGGACATTATCCGGCCGTCGCCCGTTCCCGGTCTGATTTCGGCGATGCTGGCTGTCGTGTCGCGGACGGTGGAGCGGGTGAACTCCATGTTCTACAAGAACTGGACGATGATCAGCGGAAACAAGAAGAAGTAATGCGGCACGTTTTCTTGGTGGCAATCGGCGGAGGCCTCGGCGCCGCTCTGCGGCACTTGGCCAATATGGGCGCGCTGCGCCTGTTCGGCCCGAATTTTCCATGGGGCACCATGGGCATCAACATTGCAGGTTCGCTGGCAATGGGCATTTTCATCGAACTTCTTGCGCGCCGCTACGGCGGTTCGAATGAGCTGCGACTGTTCGTCGCCACCGGCATTCTCGGAGGCTTCACCACGTTTTCGGCATTTTCTCTGGATTTTTCCGTGCTGCTTGAGCGCAGCGCCATGGGGCAGGCGCTGTTTTACGCCCTTGCCAGCGTCATCCTGTCGATTTTGGCGCTGTTTATCGGCTTATGGCTCGTCAGAATGATTGCCGGGTGATAGGTGCGGGTCCGCATTGACAAGGACCGCACGTGGCTGCCGTAGAACAAAAGATAGTGAACCTTGAAGAAGGCGGCATGCGTTTGGACCGCTGGTTCAAGGCGCATTATGCCGGGCTGGGCTTTGGCCATTTGCAGAAGCTGCTGCGCTCCGGCCAGGTGCGCATCGATGGCGGACGGGCGAAATCCGACACGCGCATTGAGGCCGGCCAGACGATCCGCATCCCGCCGCTCGAGATCGACAAAGCCTCGCCCAGCGCGGCGCTGACCTCCAACACGATGAAGGGGCAGGCGGACTTGGACGTCTTGCAGCAGATGCTCTTGCATGAAGACAAAAAGGTGCTGGTTTTCAACAAACCCTATGGCCTCGCTGTGCAGGGCGGTTCGGGCATCACGCGCAATGTCGATGAGATGCTGGAGGCGATGCGCTCTGAGAAGAATGAGAAGCCGCGGCTTGTGCACAGGATCGACCGCGAGACATCCGGAGTCTTGGTCGTCGCCAAGACGCGCGGCGCGGCGCAGTTTCTGACCGGCGCGTTCCGCAAGCGCGAGACGAAGAAAACCTATTGGGCGCTGGTCAAGGACGTGCCGCGCGACCATGAGGGCAAGGTTTCGTCGTGGCTGGTGAAGGAAAAGACCGAGGACGGCGACCGGATGCGCGTCGGCAACCATGGCGACAAAGGCGCGGATCACGCAGTTTCCTACTACCGGGTGATTGAGAAATCCGGCCAGCAGCTGGCATGGCTCGAAATGGAGCCGCACACGGGGCGCACCCATCAGCTTCGCGTCCATGCCAAGCAAATCGGCTGCCCGATCATCGGCGATTCCAAATATTTTGAAGCCGCGTGGAACTGGGAGTTTCCGGGCGGCATGCAGAACCGGCTGCACCTTCTGGCGCGCCGCATCATTATTCCCCATCCCGACGGCGGCCTTCTGGACATCACCGCGCCGCTGCCGCCGCATATGGTGCAGTCATGGAACCTGCTCGGCTATGACGAGGCGAGCGCCAACTGATGACCACTGAGGCTCTTCCCGGTCGCAGTGCCCACATGGACGGCTTCGCCGCAGCGACAATGGTGTTTCTCACTTTGGTTTGGGGCGTAAACACGGTTTTCACCAAGCTGGCGACGACGGGATTCAGTCCGCTGGCCATGACATTTCTGCGCGCGGTTCTGGCGATTGCAGTGGTGTTCGCCTGGTGCCGCTACAAGCGGATTCCGATATTTGGACGGGATGGGTCGCTGACTGCCGGCATCATTGTCGGCGCATTGTTCGGTCTCGAATTCATCGTCATCTATTCCGGGCTTGACCTGACCAGCGCCTCGCGCGGCACGCTGATGACCAGCACCATGCCGTTCTTCCTGATGATCGGCGCGCATTATCTCATTGGCGAGCATCTGACGCTGCCTAAAATCATTGGCGCGCTCATCGCCTTTGGCGGTGTTGCCGTTGTTTTCATGGACAAGCTCAGCCTTCCGTCACCCAACGCCATTTATGGCGATATGCTGTGCCTCATGGGAGGCATGCTCTGGGCGACGACGACGCTGTTTATCCGCAAGTCGCGTATGTCCTCGCTCAGTCCGGAGAAAATCCTGCTCTATCAACTCGCCGGAGCGGCGTTCACCGCCATTCCGCTGATGCCGTTTGCCGGACCACTCTTCCGCGAAGTGACATGGATGCCGGTCGCCAGCATTATTTATCAGGCCGTGTTCGTTGTGGGCTTCACTTATGTGCTCTGGTTCTGGCTCCTGGCGCGCTATCCGGCGTCGGGGCTTTCAAGCTTTGCCTTCTTGGGGCCAGTATTTGGCGTCATGTTCGGCGGGCTGCTCCTGTCGGAGCCGATCACATTCAATCTCCTTCTCGGCCTCGCCTTGATCGCGGCGGGGCTGTTTCTGGTCAATGCAGTGAGGCGCAGACATGCGTGACATTCTCGGAAATCTAGACACGGAAATTCACCTGTCCGACCCCGATCCGGTGAAGCGGGCGCAGAAGCAGATGCTGAAGCCGCTGCCGACGCGGTTTTACAAGGAGGCGAAGGCCGGACCTGCGGAAGGCGGCTTTGTGGTGTTGCTTGACGGCAAGCCGGTGAAGACTCCGTCTGGAAAACAGTTGGTTTTTCCCACCATTGACGCCGCCGCCCTCTCGGCTGTGGAATATGAAGCCCAGGTCAGCGAAATCAATCCCTCCAAAATGCCGGTCACCCGCGTTGCCAACACAGCGGTGGACGGTGTGGCGGATCAAGTCAAAGAAGTGCTGGCCGACATAAGGCTTTATTCTTCCTCTGATCTGGTCTGTTACCGCTCCGAAGGGCCTGAGGCCTTGTGCGAATTGCAGTCACTGGCCTGGGACCCCTATCTCGACTGGGCCAAGTCCGCTTTCGGGGCGCGGTTCTTTCTGGCGCAGGGCATCATGCCGGTCGAGCAGCCGATCGAGGCGCTCAATGCCATCGGCAATGCACTGGAGAAATGTGCCGAACCCTTCAAGGCGGCCTGTCTGCATTCCATGACATCGCTCACCGGCTCGGCGCTCGTCGCGCTGGCTGTCGCCGAAGGCCGTGTGACGGCGGATCAGGCGTGGCGCGACGCGCATGTGGATGAGGATTGGACGATTTCGCAATGGGGCGCCGATGAGGAAGCCACGGTCCGCCGGGCATACCGCTGGCTTGAGATGAAGGCGGCGGCGGATTTGCTGAAAGCGGTGAGCTGACCGCGAAGGGATGAGGACATGGCTTCTGAATTATCTTCGTTCAAAGAGCTGACCGGCGGCTGCCAGTTCGGCACCATCCGTTTTTCCTGCGACATGGCTCCTGACAATGTTCATGTCTGCCACTGCCGAATGTGCCAGAAGGCTGTGGGCGGGCCGTTCGCGGTGATCTGCCCAGTGCTCAAAGCGCATTTCAGCGTGACGCGCGGAGCTTTTTCGTGGTTCCACAGTTCCGCGCTGGCGCGCCGGGGCTTTTGCAGGGCATGCGGCACGCCGATGATTTTTGAGTATCCAGAAGCCCCTGACATTGGCGTTCTGTCCGGCTGCTTTGACGAGCAGTCTCGGGTGCCGCCCGTCATTCATTACGGCAATGAAAGCCGCGTTTCCTGGTTTCAGCACCTCAATTCGCTTCCTGGAAATGAGGCGACCTATTCCGTCGACCCGGATGGATATCTGCCTGGGATCGCGGCGTCCAACCGCCAGCATCCAGACCGCGACACGGGCTCGTGGCCGGAGCGCTCCTGACCCCTGGCAAGAAAGCAAGGTGCGCTTCCGCGCGAGCCTTTTTAAGATTGCGCGACGCCAGAAAAAACACGCGGGGCTCTCCGCCGCCAAAGCTTCTCCTTCGCCCATCAGGGCTGCGGCGGACAAGCCGCCTCATAACAGCGCCTGCTTTCGCATCTGGTCATTGACGGGAAGTCCAGGGCGCATGGCCCTGCCGAAGGAACTTATCCACGATGGGTGTCGCTCGCCACACGCCCATTCTTGGCATGAAGAGCAGGCAAATTGCATACGGCTTTATCAGGAATATCCCGGGCGGGGCCGTCCATTCATGACGGGACCGGCTGTTGCCGCGCTCAAAATCCCAAATGCGATTCACCTAGCATGAAGAGGGGCATGACTTGTCCTCCAGACAAGCTTTCCTTCAACGATGTAGGCCGGTTTCACTGAACGTGGCCGGGGCGTCATATCCCGTGTGGGAGATGCGTTCGATCGCACTTGCTGCTTTTGTCGCGCTTCGGGGCGAGAGAAAAGGGATTATGTCATGAAAACTTTCAGAATTATTCTTACCGCCGCCGCGCTCGCAGGCGTTGCGCTGTCGCCGCATGCATTTGCAAAGCCCAAAAGCACATCGCTTGGATGCACCATGCAGCAGATCATAGACGCCGCCCACGACACGCCGGCGGGGCGCGAATGCTCCAGGCGGCAGGACGAGTCCGTCATCAACGGCACCACCTTCATCGCCTTCGTCTGCACGTCCGAGGGTGTCTTCTGCTGCCCGGTGAACGCATCCTCCAATGCGGACTGCACGAAAATCAGCGCGCTCCGCACGCCGAAAGCAAAGTCACTTAACAAAACCCTTGGCGCCGGAATCACGCTGAAATAGAAAAACCCCGGCGCCGCCGCCGGGGTTTTGATGTGTGATTTCAGCAGATCAAACCGAGTAGTACATATCATATTCAACCGGGTGCGGGGTCATTTCAAAGCGCATGACTTCAACCATCTTCATCTCAATGAACGAGTCAATGAAATCGTCGGCGAAAACGCCGCCGGCGGTGAGGAAGCCGCGGTCCTTGTCGAGGCTTTGCAGCGCTTCGCGCAGCGAGCCGCAGACGGTCGGGATTTTCTTCAGCTCTTTTGGCGGCAGGTCGTAGAGATCCTTGTCCATCGGCTGGCCGGGATGGATCTTGTTCTTGATGCCGTCAAGGCCGGCCATCAGCAGCGCGGCAAAGCACAGATACGGATTTGCGCCCGGATCGGGGAAGCGCACTTCGACGCGCTTGGACTTGGCGCCATGACCGAACGGAATACGGCAAGAAGCAGAACGGTTGCGCGCGGAATAGGCGAGCAGAACCGGGGCTTCATAACCCGGGACCAGACGCTTGTATGAGTTGGTTAAGGGGTTGGTGAAGGCGTTGACCGCTTTGGCGTGCTTGATGACGCCGCCGATGAAGAACAGGCAGCTTTCAGACAGGCCCGCATACTGGTCGCCCGCAAATGTCGGCTTGCCGTTCTTCCAGATGGAGAAATGGCAGTGCATGCCCGAGCCATTGTCGCCGAAAACCGGCTTGGGCATAAAGGTTGCCGTCTTGCCATAGGCGTTGGCGACCTGATGCACGACATATTTGTAGATTTGCATCTTGTCGGCATTGCGCACCAGCGAGTCAAACTTGACGCCAAGCTCATGCTGAGCAGAGGCGACTTCGTGATGGTGCTTTTCAACAACAACACCCATTTCAGACAGGACCGAGAGCATTTCCGAGCGCATGTCCTGCGCTGAATCAATCGGCGGAACCGGGAAATAGCCGCCCTTGACGCGCGGACGGTGGCCAAGGTTGCCGGTCTCATAATCGGTGTCGTCATTGGACGGCAGTTCGGTCGAGTCGACCTTGAAGCCGGTATTGTACGGATCGGCCTTGTACTTCACGTCGTCGAAAATGAAGAATTCGGCTTCCGGTCCGACATAGACCGTGTCGCCGATGCCGAGCGTTTTGAGATAGGCTTCGGCGGCCTTGGCGATGCCGCGCGGATCGCGGTTGTACTTTTCGCCGGTGACCGGATCGAGCACGTCGCAGAAGCAGACCATTGTCGACTGGGCGAAGAACGGGTCCATATGGATCGTTTCGAGATCGAGCTTCAAAAGCATGTCCGACTCGTTGATCGCCTTCCAGCCTGTGATGGACGAGCCGTCGAACATGACGCCCTCGTCCAGCATTTCCTCATCCAGAATGCCGACATCCATCGTCACATGCTGGAGTTTGCCCTTGGGGTCGGTGAAACGCAGGTCGAAGAACTTGACGTCCTTGTCCTTGATGGTTTTCATAAGTTCAGCGGCTGTCGTCATGTGAGTTTCCCTTAGTTTGACGGTTTTACCTGTTGAATTTTGTTTTTAAACGGCGTCGAGGCCGGTTTCGCCGGTGCGGATGCGGATGACTTCCTCGATGTTGGAAACGAAGATTTTGCCGTCGCCGATCCGGCCGGTCTGCGCGGCTTTCCTGATCGCTTCGATTGCGCCCTCAACAGCGTCGTCGCCCAGAACAACCTCGATTTTGACCTTGGGCAGGAAGTCCACCACATATTCAGCGCCGCGGTAGAGCTCGGTATGGCCCTTCTGGCGGCCAAAGCCCTTGGCTTCGATGACTGTGATGCCCTGAAGGCCGGCTTCCTGAAGCGCCTCTTTGACCTCGTCCAGTTTGAAGGGTTTGATGACCGCTTCGATCTTTTTCATGGAAAATGAGCCTCCAAATGCTGAGAAACGAACTATTTGTGTCAGTTTCGCGTTTCAGAAAGCAGGTTCTGTGCCAGATTTAGAATTTTTGTGCAATGCGGTGTTATCCGCTGATCGCAATGGTCCACCGCAGTTTCTGCAGCGGTTTTGTGCACAGAGCCCGGGAGTGCTTGCGGGCTGCGCCAATTGTGTTGATGAAAAAAGAGGCAATATGGCGATGTTTTGTGCAAGGGTTGACTTGAACTCCAGCACCAGTTGAAAAAGTGCCGGGACGCGCCACTCTGCGTCCCGGCGGCGTGGCTTCTACTTGCTCATAAGGAGGATCGGTTCTGACGCACGCCCGTTTGGCGCCTGTGGCGCATTGCACGACGACAGGAATGCCGCGCCAATCAAAAACAAGCTCAATAGTCCGGCAATATTGTCCATTGCGTCTCTCCGCTGGTTAGGGCTGCGACGAATCACAAGCGATAACCCTCCCGCTGGGAGCATGAGGACTGGTGATTTGAGTCCGGGTGTGGGCGGTCGAAATGAATTCTGGTGAATGGTTTTGTCGAAACGTGAATCTGGCGCGTTAACCGTCAGACAGACGGCTTGAATATCCTTGCTGCCCTGCAAACCCTCTGTTAACAGGTCCGCGCTTAATGCTGGAACGGTTGGCCTCGTGGCGGAGTGGTTACGTAGAGGACTGCAAATCCTCGCACCCCGGTTCGATTCCGGGCGAGGCCTCCAACCATCCAGACGTTAGCGGAGCTGAACGGCAGGGCGCGAGGGAGCGGCAGGCATGAGTGTCGATTTCACGGCGCAGCGCATCAAAATGGTCGATGGCCAGCTGCGCACATCAGATGTAACCGGGCATGCGCTCCTGCAGGCTTTCCTCGATATGCCGCGCGAGATTTTTGTTCCCGCAGCCAAACGCGATATCGCCTATCTTGACGGGGATATCGAGATCGCGCCCGGAAGGTTCATGGGCGAGGCTGCGCCTATCGCCAAACTGATGGCGCTTGCTGAGCTTTCCAGTGCTGACACCGTTTTGAACATTGGGGCGGGAACCGGTTACGATGCGGCGGTTTTGTCAAAGCTCTGCGCAAAAGTGGTTGCGCTGGAATGCGATGCGGCGCTTGCAGACCACGCCGAAGAGAATCTGCGCGCGGCGGGCGTTTCAGGAGCCATTGTGACGGTGGGCGATCTGGCGGCCGGCGCGTCAAAACATGGGCCCTTTGATGTGATTTTCGTCTCGGGATCAGTTGCGGAAATACCTGGCGCCTTGTTCGAACAGCTCAAGGACGGCGGGCGGCTTGTGGCGGTTGAAGGCAGCGAGCGGCTCGGCGTCGCGCGTCTCTTCGTGAAGAACGGCGCGGAAATGTCGAGCCGCTTCGGCTTTAACGCCTCACTGAGACAGTTGCCCGGATTTTCAAACGCGCCGGTTTTTGCGCTCTAAGTTATGTCAATCCGTCTTTTGAGGGTTACCAAACCGCCACAACGGGTCTAAATACGCGCGCTTGCGGGTTGCGCGGATAAAACTGCGCTTGCGATTCTCGGCGCGCATCTACATGTTGTCTTAACGAGGTCGCGTGGCGGGGGCGGGCGGCTAGTTTAAAGGTGGGTTATTTTGACATTTGGAATTGTTCGTTCCCTCGGCGCCGCACTGCTGCTCACCGTTTTGCTCAGTCTGCCCGCCAGCGCCGAGACGATCAAGGGTGCGCTTGCCAAAGCCTATGAGAACAATTCCAGATTGAATTCGGCGCGGGCAGGCGTGCGGGTGTCGGACGAGAACGTGGCGATCGCGAAGTCAGGCTACAGGCCAACCATCACCGGCACCGCAAGGGCCACTTACACCAGCAGCCGCGGAATCCAGACCACCGTCGGCTCTTTCGGTGTGACAATAAATCAAACACTCTTCGACGGATTTCGAACCAAGAACAATGTGGCTGCCGCCGAGGCGCAGGTGTTTGCACAACGGGAAAATCTGCGGAACACGGAACAAGACATCCTGTTTAACGCGGCATCAGCCTATATGGATGTCATCCGTGACAGGCGGATTGCCACATTCAGGAAAAACAATCTCGCTTTTCTCAGAGAGCAGGTCCGCGCTGCAAATGCCCGGTTTGAAGTCGGAGAAGGCACGCGGACCGATGTCGCCCAAGCCCAGGCGGGGCAATCATCATCGCTTGCTCAGCTCAATGCCGCTGAAGCGCAGGCAATTTCCAGCGCCGCAACTTACCGGCAGGTGGTCGGTGAAAATCCAGGAAAATTGAATGGCGCGGGCAGTGTCTCCAAGCTCATGCCAAAAAGCCTTGATCACGCGCTTGAGCTTGCGGCGGGCGAGCATCCGGCAATTCTGGCAAACTACCACGCGATTGACGCAACGGAATTTGGCGTCAAAATTGCTGAGGGCGGGCTGCTTCCGACACTTGGAGCGCAGGCAGGGGTGACGCGCAGCGCCAAACGCAGTTCCGACCCGTCTTTTCTCAGCCCTGACGGAACAACGGATGAAGCCTCCATCGGGCTGCAGCTGACCGTGCCCATCTATCAGGGTGGCAGAGGTTCGGCGCAGGTGCGCCAGGAAAAGGAGCGGCTGGGGCAGGCCCGCATTGAACTGGATGTGGCGCGCGACCAGGTGCGGGCGGCGGTCACATCCTCATGGACTCAGATGCAGGCGGCGCAAGCGTCTGTTGTGGCCAATAGGCAGCTCGTTTCAGCCGCCCAGCTTGCCTTGGACGGCGTGGTGGAGGAGCGCAAGGTCGGCCAGCGCACGACGCTTGATGTCCTGAATGCTCAAAAGGATGTGACCGACGCGCGCATCAATCTGGCTCAGTCCGAACGCGATGTGGTTGTCGCGAGCTACGCGGTCCTGTCGGCCACTGGCCGCCTCAATGTCCGCCGCCTTGGCCTCGGCGTCGCCGAGCACAAGCCCGAAGAACATTACAAAGCGGTCAAGGACAAGTGGTTCGGCCTGCGCACGCCCGACGGGCGTTAGTGATTTGGACAATTAGCTGTGCAGTTGTTGACTGAGTTTCCAAGCCGGGATTCTCAAGGGCTTGTCTTCGCGCTATCATTGAGTTGATTCGAGACGCCGGCACCGGCCCGGCCAAAACCAGCAAGCAGCGTAAACATGACCCAGGCGGCCCAGAGCACGACGCGCGAACCGACGATGGAAGAGATATTGGCGTCCATCCGCCGCATTATTGAAGATGGTAACGAAGCTGCGGCGGAGATTGCCGCCTCAGCGCCCGAAACCGCCGCCCTGCCTGCGGAAGTGGCTGAATTCCAACAGGAGTTCGGCAAAGAGGCGATTGCCGAGAGCCTGCAGCATGCGGGCGCAATGAAGACGCTTGGCCACAAGATCGGCGCAAAAAACGCCGCGCCGCTGATCGAGGCGGAACTTCACCGTGCAGCTGCGCCGGAGCCGGTGGAAGCGTCAGCGCCGATGGCCGGGGCAGTATCGGCCGCTTTTGTGCCAGATGATCTGAAATCGAATGGGGAAGTGAAAATGGCCGCTGTCGAGCATGTGGAACTGCACGCCGAAGACCGGTTTGAGCCGGTGGCCGCGCCTGAGTCTGTGGCCGAGACGCCGTTCGAGCGCCATCTGCGCCCGATACTGTCCGACATGGCCGGACGCCAGGTGACGGCGGCGTTTTCCGATCTGACCTCGGCGATTGAGAAAGAGCGCCAGCAGTCATTGGCGGAAATCGCCGAAGACATGATCCGCCCGATGCTGCAGGAATGGCTCGACAATAATCTGCCGACGATGGTCGAGCGGCTGGTGCGGCAGGAAATCGAGCGGGTTTCGCAAAGCGGGCGGCGGTAGCGGCTTAGAATCGCCGCACAAAAGGAAGCGCAGATGGGCGCGGACCAGGAAATACTGCAAGCGCTGCTTGGTCTGGCGGAGGCTTTCAACGCCCATGACGTTGAGCGCGTGATGAGCTTCTTCTCGCCGGACTGCACGCTCGACATGCCGCGCGGAACCGAGCCGTTTGGGACAAGGTTCCACGGCGCCGGGGCGGTGAGGAAGGGTGTTCTGGGGCGGTTTGAATCGACCCCGGATGTGCATTACAGCGGCTTGGAGCATTTCGTTTCAGGCGATTGCGGCATGTCCAGATGGCTGCTGACCGGCACGAAACGGGATGGCGGGAAAGTCAGAGTGCAGGGCTGTGACTTCTACACCTTCCGGGACGGACTGGTCATCCGCAAAGACTCCTACTGGAAAATCGTTGAATAACGGGCTGACTGTTCCTTGCATGCCTTCCATTGGTCATTCGCTCAGAGCCTGAACTGAAAAAAACACAGGATTTTCAACGGGTTCGGGACTTCCCGCGTCGGCGTCTTTCCGGGGCCGCGCGGCGGAGCCCGGAATCCAGAGCCGTGCCGTTGGACGATTATCGCTGCGGACAATCGCGTTCTTCGCCACTCTGGATTCCGGGTTCCGCTGCGCGGCCCCGGAAAGACGCAAGCATGGCTATTTTGCGGGAAACGATTGCCAAACGAGCGTCTTCATTACCCATTCAAATCTTTGACTTCTTTTTGAGTCTGACTCTTACAGATACTGCCTGAACACCTTCACCGCCAACATTTGAAACCGGGTTTCAGTTGACTTGAAATCCGGCTTCCGCTTTAGAGCGGCTGTTCCCGTGCAGAAAAGACGTCAAAATGCTTGAAAAGACCTATGATTCCGCCAGTGCCGAGCCGCGCATTGCTGCGCTTTGGGACAAGGCCGAAGCCTTCAAGGCGGGTGCGGGCGCAAAGCCGGGCGCGGAGGCTTTCAGCATCGTCATCCCGCCACCGAATGTCACCGGCTCGCTGCATATGGGCCATGCGCTGAACAACACCTTGCAGGACATTCTCGCCCGCTTCGAGCGCATGCGCGGCAAGGACGTGCTCTGGCAGCCGGGCATGGACCATGCGGGCATCGCGACGCAAATGGTGGTCGAGCGGCAATTGTCGCAGAAGGGCGCGAATTTTGGCCGCCGCGACATGGGGCGCGAGGCGTTTGTCGAGAAGATTTGGGAATGGAAGGCCGAGTCCGGCGGGCTGATATTCAACCAGCTCAAACGCCTCGGCGCATCCTGCGACTGGTCGCGCGAAAAGTTCACCATGGGCGCACATGGCGAGGCCGGCGACCAGATGGTCGATGCCGTCACCGAAGTCTTCGTCCAGCTCTACAATGAGGGCCTCATCTACAAGGACAAGCGCCTTGTGAACTGGGACACCAAGTTCGAAACCGCGATCTCCGACCTTGAGGTCGAGAATATCGAGGTCGACGGCTTCATGTGGCATTTCAAATATCCGCTGGCGGGCGGCGAGAGTTACGAATATGTCGAGAAAGACGCCGACGGCAATGTGACGCTGCGCGAGACGCGCCACTACATTTCCATCGCCACCACGCGCCCGGAAACCATGCTCGGCGACGGCGCGGTTGCGGTCCACCCCTCCGATGAGCGTTACAGGCCAATCATTGGAAAACTCTGCGAAATTCCGGTTGGCCCCAAGGAGCACCGCCGCCTGATCCCGATCATCACCGACGAATACCCGGACAAGGATTTCGGCTCCGGCGCGGTGAAGATCACCGGCGCGCATGACGCGAACGATTATGGGGTCGCCACGCGCAACGGCATTCCGATGTACCGGCTGATGGACACGAAGGGCGCGATGCGCGCCGACGGCGCGCCTTATGCCGAGGCCGCCTCCCAAGCCCGTGCGTTTGTAGCGGTGGGTGGTCAGCCGGACGCCAACGCCGTTGATGCGGTCAATCTCGTGCCGGACGAATACCGCGGCCTCGACCGGTTCGAAGCCCGCAAGCGTGTTGTCGCCGATATTGATGCCGACGGCCTGATGATTATGGTCGAGAACAAGAAGATCATGCAGCCCTTCGGCGACCGTTCGGGCACGGTCATCGAGCCGATGCTGACTGACCAATGGTATGTCAACGCCGAAGAACTCGCCAAGCCCGCCATCGCCGCCGTGCGCGAAGGGCGGACCAAGCTTGTGCCGGAGAATTGGGACAAGACCTATTACCAATGGATGGAGAATATCCAGCCCTGGTGCATTTCGCGTCAGCTCTGGTGGGGGCACCAGATACCGGTTTGGTATGGACCGGATGGAAAAGCGTTCTGTGCAGAGAACTATGAGTTGGCCATCGAACAAGCCGAGGAATACTACAGCGAGTTGAACGATGATGCCGCGTTGGGCGAGGCGTTCAACGACAGCACAATATCCCAGTATGAGAAAATCACAGTCGTTGCAGTTGATGACGCTTATGGAAGTTCAAAAGACCAGTCAGGTCGCTACAGGGCAAAACCAAATTCTTCGAGCACTATGACTGGCATCGAAGATGGTGGTTATGCTGAAATAGAAATCGATCTTGTCCGCGATCCCGACGTCCTCGACACATGGTTCTCCTCCGCCCTCTGGCCCTTCTCCACACTCGGCTGGCCGGAGAAGACGCCGGAGCTTGCCCGCTATTACCAGACCGATGTGCTCGTCACCGGCTTTGACATCATCTTCTTCTGGGTGGCCCGGATGATGATGATGGGCATCCACTTCATGAAGGAGGAGCCGTTCCACACCGTCTATGTCCATGCGCTGGTGCGCGACAAGGACGGGCAGAAAATGTCGAAGTCCAAGGGCAATGTCATCGACCCCTTGGACCTGATCGACGAATATGGCGCCGACGCGCTGCGCTTCACGCTCGCCATCATGGCGGCGCAGGGCAGGGATGTGAAGCTCGACCCGGCCCGCATCGCCGGCTACCGCAATTTCGGCACCAAGCTTTGGAACGCCACGCGCTTTGCCGAGATGAACGGCATGAAGGCGGACCCGGATTTCAAGCCGGAGAACGCCAAGCTTGCGGTCAACCGCTGGATTTTAACCGAGTTGTCGCGCGCCACTGCGGAAATCACCGACGCCATCACCGCGTTCCGCTTCAACGACGCGGCGGGGGCGGCGTACAGGTTCGTCTGGAACCAGCTCTGCGACTGGCATCTGGAGCTTTTGAAACCGGTCTTCATGGGCGCGGACGAGGCGGCCAAGGCGGAATCGCAAGTCGTGTTGGCACATGTTCTCGACGAGACGTTCAAGCTTCTCCATCCGTTCATGCCCTTCATGACCGAAGAACTTTGGGGCGTGACGGCGGAGAAGCGCAAAACGCTGCTCTGCCACGCGCCATGGCCGCAGGCTTCATTTTCCGATCCCGCCGCCGCTGATGATGTGAACTGGCTGATCGACACGGTGACCGCCATCCGCTCCATCCGCTCGGAAATGAACGTGCCGCCCGCCACGCAGGCACCGCTGTATGTCGTCGGCGCAAACGCGCAGACCAAAGACCGGCTGGCGCGGCATGAAACGGCGATCAAGCGGCTGTCGCGCGTCTCGGAGATTCAACTGTCGGACACGGCCCCCAAAAGCTCGGCACAGTTCACCATGGGCGAAGCGACCGGCTGCCTGCCGCTTGGGAGCCTGATTGACCTCACTGCGGAAAACGCCCGCCTCGCCAAAGAGCTGGCGCGCATTGAGGGCGATATGGCGAAAGTCTCGGGAAAGCTCGGCAATGAGCGCTTCGTCGCCAATGCCAAGCCGGAAGTGGTCGCCGCTGAACGCGCGCGGCTGGCCGAACTTGAGGGCGAGAAGGTGAATGTGGAGGCGGCGAAGGCGCGGTTGGCGGAACTTTAGGCCACACTGCGGAATCGGTCATTGTGCGACCGCCTCCCAGTCCGCCGTCATTCCGGGGCCGCGAAGCGGAACCCGGAATCCAGAGTGGCGAAGAACGAAGTATAGCTCCCCGATTTGCCGCAGCCACGCCAAGCGACCCCGCTGTTGCAGCCCAATCACC
>JANMMM010000281.1:0-2572 GCA_031373225.1 Phyllobacteriaceae bacterium
AATCGTCAAACTGCAAGGTTCCGCAAATATCCATCGAAGCTGCTCCTCAAGCTCACAAAGCCAGAGGAATCACACCCAGCAAAAACCCGCCAATCAAGATCGAGTCATCAACGCGAAAAAAGATGTGTGCATCCATTAGCCCCTCGCGGGGGAGATGTCCGACAGGACAGAGAGGGGCGGCTCGCGCCGAACCAGCGCCCTCAATGGCAGTTATACTTGGTATAGATGCGCACCGGCACCCGGCCCGACGGCGGCGGCGTCTGGCCTTCGATGAGGGCCTGAACGGCAATGACGCTCTGCGCCACTTCCGCGTCAATGTCGTGGGCGATGACAAAATCCATCTCGCCGCCTTCCAGCAGGAGCTTCGAATTGACATTCAGCTCATGGCCGGCGAACACGACGCTCCTGTCGATCCCGCAGTCCCGCAGCGCTCTGCCGATGCCAAGATTGCCGCCGACCGTGTTGTAGACGCCGGCCGGCGCGCCATGGTCTTCGACATATTTCATCACATGCCGGTAAGAGTGTTCGCTGTCATCGTTCGAATTGACCCGGTCGTCGATTTCGAGCTGGCCGAACTCGGCGCGCAGCACGCGGCGGAAGCCGAGCTCGCGCTCCTCCTGGGCGCGGTAGGGGGCGGAATAGACGAGCAGGATTTTGCCCTGCCGCTCCCCGAGCGCCCGTCCCATCAGATAGGCCGCCGTCGCCCCGGCGCTGGTCTGGTCGCTGCCGACAAAGGCGGCACGGCCGGACATGGGCAGATCGGTGGTGAGGCTGACAACCGGCGTCTGGCGGGCGGTGACATTGCGGATGGCGCGGTTGATCATCATGTCCTCGCGCGCCACGATCACCAGTCCGTCGCTCTCTCCGGCGCTGCGCTCAATCAGGTTGGCGAACTTGACGGGGTCAAGCCCTGCGGTGGTGATGCAGGTGATATTGCATTCGACGCCGGGATTGGCGCGGCCATAATCCTCAACAGCCGTCTCCAGCGTGCGGTTGAAGGTGACGCCCGACTCGCACAGGAACGCGATCCGCAGCGGCCGGAATTCCGGGGCCGAAGGTTTTGCGAGCTGCTCCAGCGCCGCCTGCACCTTGGCGCGCGAACTCTCCTTCACGCCCGGCCTTTCGTTCAGCACCCGGTCCACCGTCGCGGTGCCGAGGCCGCAGACCTTGGCTATGTCGGCGATAGTCGGCCCCTTCCAAGCCTTCATATTCATGCCACAGCTCCCAACTGGTGCGGTTTCGACATATTTTGATGTTATTTACATCATTATGCACTCATACGCAAGGTTTGCGCGGCAATCAATCAATGTCAACAGAAGAATTTTCGTCATTATCTTCATTTTGATTTTTTAAACATCAAACGCCGTCTTTTCGCCGCGCCCCCTTTGTGGTTTGGTGCTGTCCATCAGAGCCTTGATGCAAAACACACAGCTCTGAAAGGAGGAAGTGGATTTGTCAGAATGTGTGCAAGGCGCATCAGCGCCCGGACGGCGAAGCTTTGCCGCTTCATTGGACCGCTCGCGGCTGAGCAGAACTTGATGGTTTTCCATCAGGAAACATTTGTTCTGTTATTGTCATGAATTGGAATGCATGTTCTATTTTTCGCGCTTGCGCCGAGACTGGATCATTGCGGTTCAACGAGCTTGACCAAGCGCCGCACACGCATTCACCGCAGCTTTTAAATCCGTCAAAGGACGGCAACACTGGGAGGAGACTAACATGAAGAGCTTCAAGACAATGATAACCGCGATGGCCACGACGGCGGTGATCGCGCTCAGCGCGACTGCCGCGCTCAGCGCCAGCATCGCTGTTATCGGCGGCAAGGCCGATGACCTTTTCTGGAACAAGATCAAAAAGGGCATGGATGACGCCTGCCTTGCGGTTGTCTCAAATGGCGGCAAGTGCAACTATCTCCAGCTCCAGACCTATGACAATCTCGGCGCGGATGCCGCCCAGCTCGTGCGCACCGCAATCAGCCAGGGCGTCGATGGCATTGTGATCCCCAACTGGGTTCCGGAAGCTGAAGATCCGGCGATTAAGGAAGCCATGGAAAAGGGCATCAAGATCATCCTGATGAATGCGGGCGGCAGCGAAAAGGCCAAGGAACTCGGCGCGCTCAACTATGTCGGCAACGAAGAATATACGGCTGGCCTCGCCGCCGGTGAATATTATGCCGGCAAAGGCGTGAAGAACATCATCTGCATCAACACTGTGCCGGGCGCCAGCAATCTCGAAGACCGCTGCAGGGGCGTGATGGACGGCGCCGCCAAGGGCGGCTCCAAGTCGACCCAGCTGCCATTGCCGGCTTCAAGCTTTGGCGATCCGACCGCAGTTGCGGAAGCCATCAAGGCAACATTGTTGAAAGATGAATCGATTGACGGTGCGATCACCATCTCGGCCGGCGACTGTGACAGCGCCGCCATTGGCGTTGAACAGGCAGGCAAGACCGGCAAGGTCGTCCTCGCTTCCTTTGACTTCAATCAGTCTGGCTTGGACCGCATCAAGGCCGGCACGCAGGGCTTTGCCATCGACCAGCAGCCCTACCTGCAGGGAAACATCTCCACAAACCTGC
>JANMMM010000316.1:0-2496 GCA_031373225.1 Phyllobacteriaceae bacterium
GCGAGCAGCACGTGGTTTTGCAGGAGATCGGCGCGGCGCATGACACGCCGGACGATGTTGTGTTTGACCGTTTCACCGAGACGGCATTCCGCAACCAGACCATCGGCCGCCCGATATTGGGCACGCCGGAAACGGTGCAGGGCTTCACCGCCAAACAGCTGCATGGGTTCATCAACCGGCATTACAGCGCCGACCGGATGGTCGTGTCGGCGGCGGGCGGCATTGAGCACACGGCCCTCGTCGCCGAGGTCGAAAAGCGGCTCGGCACGTTCCGCGCCCGCTCCGACGGCAAGCTGCCGGAGGCGGCGCACTATGTCGGCGGCGATTACCGCGAGCACCGGGATCTGATGGACGCGCAGTTCCTGATCGGCTTTGAGGGCCGCGCCTATCATGTGCGCGACTTCTACGCATCGCAGCTGCTGTCGATGATCCTTGGCGGCGGCATGTCCTCGCGGCTGTTTCAGGAAGTGCGCGAAAAGCGCGGCCTGTGCTATTCGGTCTATGCGTTCCACTGGGGTTTTTCCGACACCGGCCTGTTCGGCGTCCACGCCGCCACCGGTCAGGATGACCTTGAAAAGCTGGTTCCGCTCATCCTCTCCGAGCTGCGCCGGGTCTCAGAAGACCTGAGCGAGGCAGAAGTTGACCGCGCGAGGGCGCAGTACCGGGCAAGCCTGCTCATGTCCGCCGAAAGCGCCTCCAGCCGATCCGGCCAGATCGCAAGGCAGATGATCCTGTTCGGCCGAACGGTGACGACAGAGGAACTGATGGAACGGCTGTCGAAGATCACTGTTGAACGGCTGAAAGACCTGGCCCGCCGCCTGTTCATCGACACGGTGCCGACGGTTGCGGCCATTGGGCCGGTGTCAAAATTGATGAGCTACGAGGACATCTGCGCCGCGCTGTCCGATGGCGCGCCTGAAGCAAAACGCGCCATCGCATAGGCGGACAAATCATGGGCGGCCTTGCTTCAGAACCTGCTGCATCTCGGGCACGGGAATACTCAAGCGCGGGCGGTCCTCGTTTCTCCCCGCAATTTTTCGGCAATCGCATTTGGCATTCGCGTGGCTGGCATCGCGCTGAGCGCGGACTTCCCTTCTCCCCGCCTCTCGCGGGGAGAAGGTGGCCCGAAGGGTCGGATGAGGGGCAGCTCCGGGGGTGGAAATTGTGGCGACGATTTTATGGTCATGAGCGTAAGGCATTGATTAAAAATACTTTTTCTAAACCTCGCACCCTCGGCGCTGCCCCTCATCCGCCCTTCGGGCACCTTCTCCCCGCAAGAAGCGGGGAGAAGGGAAGTCTGCGCCCAGCGCCGGTTCCGCCAGGCGTTTTCCATTTCCCGCTGCCCGGCCCAAAGGCAGGAAGAGGCTTATGAGCCTTCTCTTCCTCCGCAAATCCGAACCGCCGCTCGCGGGCGGACGAATCATTCTGCGCCCGCCCAAATCATCCGACTATGGCGAATGGACCAAACTGCGCCGCGAAAGCCGCAGCTTCCTCGAACCATGGGAGCCATCCTGGGCGCGCGACGAGCTGGAGCGCAGCGCTTTCCGCGAACGGCTGTCGCGCTATGCCAAGGAGCGGAAGGAAGGCTCCGGGCATGTCTTTTTCATCTTTCTTCAAGGCGGCAATGAACTCGCCGGCGGCATCACGCTCGGCCATATCAAGCGCGGCGTCGCGCAAAGCGGCGTCATCGGCTACTGGATGGGCGAGCGCTTCGCCGGCCACGGTTATATGAGCGAAGCTGTAGATGTGATTAAACGCCACGCATTTGGCCCGCTTGCATTGCACCGGGTGGAAGCTGCCTGTATCCCGGACAATGAACGCTCCGTGCGGCTCCTGAAAAAAGCCGGATTTGAGCTGGAGGGTCGGCTTCGGTCCTACTTAAAAATTAACGGTCGCTGGCGCGACCATCTGCTGTTTTCCTGCGTTGAAGGCGGCGCGGACAGAGCCTGAGGGAGGCGATACACGTTTGACGCTGTCGAAAGGCTCTGTCCTTGACCTGGTCCGCCGCTTTGTGGCTCTGGCTTTCGCCTGGGCGGCGCTGAGCGTTGCGGGCCACTGCGTTGAGCCGATCAAGATCGCCAAGGAAGACACGGCGCTTGACCTGACGCGCGCCGTTGAAATGTATTCCAACCAGGGCGAAAAGCTCACCGTCTCCACCGCCCCCGGCCCGGACGGCATTGTCCGGCGCATCGAAGTGGAGTCCGACAAGGGCCAGACCAGCGGCGTCTGGGCGGTGTTCGCGCTGGCCAACAACACCGACGCGCAGATTGACCGGCTGATCGTCGCGCCGCATTTCCGCCTCGCCAAATCCGGCTTCATCTGGCCGGACCTCGGCGCTACCCGGCTCCTCGCCATCACGCCGAGCGAGGGTTTTGCGCTCGACCGGCAGCCGAGCGCCGACGCCGACATTTTCCTCGTCACGCTCAATCCCGGCACAATCGTCACCTTCGTCGCCGAGCTTGCCGTGCCGAAACTGCCGCAGATCTATCTTTGGGC
>JANMMM010000355.1:0-3439 GCA_031373225.1 Phyllobacteriaceae bacterium
AGAACAGGTTCCAGCCGGTGATTGTCTGGCCGTCCACAATGCCGATATCGCCCCAGCCGACCGTCATGGAGGTCGCGCCGCCGATGCCGATGACCGACAGAAGCCCGGTGACGATCAGGCCTTTATAAAGAGCGCCCATGATCGAGCCGTTAGCGCCGAGCTTGACGAACAGCGAGCCGATGATCGACGTGATGATGCAGGCGCCACAGATGACCAGCGGATAGACCATGACGGCGTCCAGCGCATCGGTTCCGGCAAAGAAGATTGCCGCGAGCACCATGGTGGCGACGACGGAGACAACGTAGGTTTCGAACAGATCGGCCGCCATGCCGGCGCAGTCGCCGACATTGTCGCCGACATTGTCCGCGATGGTGGCCGGGTTGCGTGGATCATCTTCGGGAATTCCAGCTTCCACCTTGCCGACCAGATCGCCGCCGACATCCGCGCCCTTGGTGAAAATGCCGCCGCCCAGACGCGCGAAGATTGAAATCAGCGAAGCGCCGAAGCCGAGCGAGACCAGCGCGTCGATGACCGGACGCTCGTCGGGGAAATAACCGGCAATTTCCGTCAGATACCAATAATACATGACGACGCCGAGCAGCGCCAATCCCGCCACCAGCATGCCGGTGATCGCGCCGGATTTGAAGGCGATCTCAAGCCCGCCCGCCAGCGATTTAGACGCGGCCTGCGCCGTGCGCACATTGGCGCGCACTGACACATGCATGCCGATGAAGCCGGCAAGACCGGAGAGCACCGCGCCGTTCAGGAAGCCGATGGCCGATGTGGAGGAAAGCAAATACCACATGATGGCGAACACCGGCACGCCGACGATGGCGATGGCGGTGTATTGCCGGGCGAGATAGGCCTTGGCCCCCTCGCGGATGGCGCCGGCGATTTCCTGCATGCGCGCGCTGCCCTGATCGGCCGCGAGCACCGACCGCGTCGCCCAGATGGCGTAAATGATGGACACAAGTCCGCAGGCGATGACGAAGAAGAGTGGACTGAAAGACATGACAATTCCCTGATAAGCCCGAAAGATCCCCTCACCGGGCGGTTCACTGCGCTTGATTCGTAAAAACACAAATATCGGCGATATGGCGCGGCTTATGCGTAAGGGCTTGGGAAAGGTCAAGGATTGGCGGCGGGGACGGTAAATTTGTATCGATTGAAAAGCGCAATATCCTCAAGAGCCGCCAGAAATCTCCCGCCAATTGCCTTGAGAGGCGCCACGGTCTTGGCAATATCCCTGATAGAGGCACAAGGATCGTTGCCGCCCGGTTGGGCGTGAACCGCCGAACTTGTTGACCATCATGTCTGTCAGCCGGTCAACGCGCTGATCTTCCGAATTGTGTCGTCAGACTCGGCGCGCAGCCAGCTGATGAACCGTTGGATTTGCGGGCGCTGAACGGAATCCGCCCTTGTTCTCAACCGGTAAGGATGCGGCGCGGCGATGTGCTCCGACAAGGGAAACGGCAGCACAATTGAACCTGCCTCAAGGTCGGGCAGAATCATGGACAGGCCGCAAACCAAGAAGCCCACATTCTGCCGCGCCGCCTCCAGCGCCAGCCTCGCATTCCCATAACGCACCCCCCTGTCGGTCCCCTTGTCGCGGTGACCAAAAGCCGCAAACCACTCCACCCAGCCGGGATGCGCGCTGCCTTCGTAGTGCGATTTCAGATGCAGCAGCGGCATTCCTTCCATCTGGATGAGCGGTTCGCCGCCAGCGATGCGCCGCACATTGTCGGGCCCGGTCACCGGGACGATTAGGTCACGGTACAAGGGCTCGCCCATTTCCTCGCCATACACAATGCGCAGGTCCGGCGCGCCCAGCCGCAGCGGGACGTCGCCCGATCCGTTAATACAAAACAATATGTTGGGGTGCGCGGCCTGAAAACCGGCCAGGCGCGGCATCAGCCAAAGCCCGGCCCAATCGCCATCCGCAACGATGTGTATCTCGCTGACCCGCTGAAAATCGAGTGTCTCCGTCACCCGCTCCAAAGCGTCGAACGCCTGGCGCAAATCCGGCAGAGCCCGGTCCAGTTCCGGTGTTGGCGTCAGTCCCGAGCGTCCGCGCAGCAGCAGATCGGCGCCCAGATACTCTTCGAGCGCCCGAATGCGCTGTCCTACTGCCGCTGGCGTTATTCCCAAGCGGTCGGCCGCCGCTTTCAGCGACCCTTCCCGGATCGCCATATCCAGCGCTTGCAATGACTTGAGGTGCGAGGTCCCAGGCATTTGATAAAGATTGTCTTTATTGTCCAAAAGATCAAGCGTTGCCGCTAAAGCTGATCTTTATTCAGCAAAAGAAATTTGAGTTAGGATTCCAGCCCCAGGCAGCGCATCATGAACATGCCATTCCGGCGCTAACCGTATCGAAAAGGATGAAACAACATGAAACGCTTCGTCATTGAACGCGACATTCCCGGCATCGGCGATTTTTCGGTCACCGAACTGTGCGGCGCGGCGCGGGCGTCGAATAAGGCGCTCGCCAGCATCGGGTCGGCAATCCAGTGGCAGCATTCCTATGTGGCTGCCGAGAAGACATTCTGCATTTACCTCGCCGAGAGCGAGGAGGAAATCAAGAAACACGCAAACCTGAGCGGAATTCCTGTTTCGAAGATCACAGAGGTCGGGCAGATCATCGACCCTTTGACCGCAAACAACTGACCTCGCATGTTTCAGCCAGAAATGCCGTCGGGTGCCACCGGCGGCACTTTCCCCTCATTGACCGCATAGCCCCTCCTGTCCCGCTTCACAAAGTTTCTTATGCGCGAAGCGCAGCGCCGATTATTTCAAGCCTATGAATTGTCCCGGCAATATCCTCTTGCGTGGTGCGCGGGTTGATCGTGCACATGCGCAGAACCGTCCTGCCGGACATAATGGTCGGGCTGAGCATGGCATAGCCGGATTCAATCATTTCCTGCGCCATATCCGAGTTCAGCTGGTCAAGCTCCGGCGCTGATTTTCCAGGGGCGGTGTAGCGGAATGTGATGATTCCGAGCTGCGCCGGGGTGATGATTTCCCAAGCGGCGTTGTTCATGAGCATTGCCTCGGTTTCCTCAGCCCGCTTGATGCCGATCCCAATGGCCTCGCGGAACGCCTCCACGCCGAACGCCTTCAGTGACATCCACAGTTTCAGCGCCCGGAAGCCGCGCGTCAGCTGCACGCCGTAATCGCTGAAATTCGGCTGCTCGGCGCTCTGCTCCATGATTTTCAGATATTCGGCGGATACTTTAAACGTGTCTTTCAAATGACCGCTGTCGCGGATCAGCGCGCAGCCGATCTCATAGGGCTGAAACATCCATTTGTGCGGATCGATGGTCAGCGAGTCGGCTCGGTTCATCCCATGCAGCGCCTTGCGCCCCTCCACTGTCAGCGCCGCCGGACCGCCATAGGCGCCGTCCACATGCATCCACAGCCCTTCGCTGGCACAAAAGTCAGC
>JANMMM010000356.1:0-5088 GCA_031373225.1 Phyllobacteriaceae bacterium
GATGAGCGGTGACAAAGGCAAAGACCGGCGGCTGCCAGTGCGGCGCGGTGAGATTCAAGGTGGAAGGCGCGCTCGGCGACGCTTCAATCTGCCATTGCCGCATGTGCCAGAAGGCGATGGGCAATTTCTACGCCCCGCTCGTCTCCATAAAAGACGGCTCGCTGCATTGGACGCGCGGCGCGCCGTCCTGGTTCCAGTCGTCGAACTTTGCGCGCCGCGGCTTCTGCGCCAAATGCGGCACGCCGCTCGCCTATGACGCGCCGGACGGCCTTGCTTTGACAATTGGCGCATTCGACGATCCGTCGGACATCGCCCCGCGCATCCAATGGGGCGTTGAAGGAAAACTCCCTTTTGCCGACCATATCCCGGCGCTCCCCTCGGCGCGGACCGAAGAGGACATGAAGGACGCGCCGTTCTTGGCGGAGCTTGTCAGCTGTCAGCATCCGGACCATGACACGGCGGAGTGGCCGGTGAAGGAGAAGAAATGACAATCCTCTCCGGCGGCTGTCAGTGCGGCCATGTGCGTTACTCGGCGGACGTTAACCCGCAAACCGCGCATCTCTGCCATTGCCGCATGTGCCAGAAGGCGGCGGGCAGTTATTTCATGCCGCTCGCCAGCGCGGTGCGGGCGAGCTTTGAGGCGAGGGGCGAGATTTCCTGGTTCCAGTCCTCCGAACCCGTGCGGCGCGGCTTTTGCGCCAAGTGCGGCACGCCGCTGATCTATGACCCTTTAGGTTCAGATCATCTCAGCGTCACACTCGGCTCGCTCGACGATCCGTCTGCCGTTGCGCCGACGCATGAAAGCGGCATTGAGGCGCGCATGACGTGGCTCGGCGCGCTGCCGGGCGTGCACCAGGAGGTGAGCGGCGCGAGCGAGACGGACAATGGCGCGCGGCTCGCCCTGATAAAGCGCAGCAACTATCAGCATCCGGATCACGATTGAATGATGGCGCCAGACTTCCCCCCTCTGGCTGCTTCGCAGCCGTCTCCCCCCTTGCGCGGCGGAGGGGGGAAGTCTGCCAAACATCGGCCAGAAACCCAATCTTCAACCATCCTTGTTAGAATCCCGACATGACCAAATCCCGCATCCACCTCTTCGACACCACGCTGCGCGACGGAAACCAGACGCCGGGCGTTGATTTTTCGCTTGAGGACAAGCAGGCCATCGCCAAACTGCTCGACGAATTCGGCATCGACTATGTCGAAGGCGGCTATCCGGGGGCGAACCCGACGGACACGGAATTCTTCTCAAAGAAGCAGACAGGTTCCGCCCGCTTCACCGCCTTCGGCATGACCAAGCGCTCCGGCGTTTCGGCCTCGAACGACCCCGGCCTCGCCGCGATCATCCAGTCCAAGGCCGATTCGGTCTGCCTCGTCGCCAAAAGCTGGGATTATCATGTGCGCGTCGCGCTTGGCGTGACGAACGAGGAAAATCTCGAAAACATCAAGGACTCGGTCGAAACCGTCTCCGCCTGCGGCAAGGAAATGCTGGTGGACTGCGAGCACTTCTTCGACGGCTACAAGGCCAATCCGGAATACGCGCTCGCCTGCGCCAAAACGGCGTTTGAGTCAGGCGCGCGCTGGGTGGTGCTGTGCGACACCAACGGCGGTACGCAGCCGTTCGAGGTGGCGCGCATCGTGCGGGAAGTCATTGAAGCCGGCATTCCCGGCGATAATCTTGGCATCCACGCCCATAATGACACCGGCCAGGCGGTGGCCAACTCGCTCGCCGCCGTGCTGGCTGGCGTGCGGCAGGTGCAGGGCACGCTGAACGGCATCGGCGAGCGCTGCGGCAACGCCGACCTCATCGCCATCATCCCGACGCTTGTGCTGAAGCCGCTCTACGCCGACCGCTTCGAAACCGGCATCGGCGAACAGGGATTGCCCGCCATCTCCCGCCTGTCGCGCGCCTTTGACGAGCTGCTCAACCGCTCGCCCAACGCGCAGGCGCCCTATGTCGGCGCATCCGCCTTCGCCACCAAAGCCGGCATCCACGCCTCGGCGCTGGCGAAGGACCCGGCGACCTATGAGCATGTCGCGCCGGAAAAAGTCGGTAACCGCCGCCGTGTCATGGTCTCGGATCAGGGCGGCAAGTCGAATTTTCTCGCGGAATTAACGCGCAGAGGCATTGACGTTTCCAAAGACGACCCGCGCCTCGACACGCTGGTCGCGCTGGTCAAGGAGCAGGAAAGCCAAGGCTACGCCTATGAGGGCGCCGACGCGAGCTTCGAGCTCCTCGCCCGCCGCACATTGGGAACCGTGCCGGATTTCTTCCGCGTCGATAGCTTCCGCTGCCAGGTCGAGCGCCGCTTCGACGCCAACGGCAATTTGCGCACCGTCTCGGAAGCCGTGGTCAAGGTCAATGTCGACGGCGCGGAAACCATCTCCGTCGCCGAAGGCCACGGCCCGGTCAACGCGCTCGATCTCGCCCTGCGCAAGGACCTTGGCAAATATCAGGACGATATTAAAGACCTCGAGCTCACCGACTACAAAGTCCGCATCCTCAACGGCGGCACGGAGGCCATCACGCGTGTGCTGATCGAATCAAAGGACGGAACGGATGCGCGCTGGTGGACTGTCGGCGTGTCGGACAACATCATCGATGCAAGCTTTCAGGCGCTGATGGATTCGATTGTGTATAAGCTTATGAAGAATCGGGGACTGGCGGGGCTGGTGGCGGGGGAGTGAGGCAGGCGCTTGCGGCTTCACTTTCCCTCACCTGTTTCGCTTCGCTAAACTGTCCTCTCCCCGTGGGGGAGTGGCGAACCTGAGTCCACTATTTCCCCTCCCCCCCGCGGGGTTAGGACTGTTTCGCGAAGCGAAGCAGGTGAGGGAAAGCCAAAGCGCCAACGTGTTTCTCGCTACAATATCCGCCCCCGCATCTCCGCCAGCGTCAGCCGCTCCCCCTGCATCCGCCTGATCTCCCCGCACCGCCCCACCATATCCGCCTCAAACAGCTGATACCCCGAAGCCGTCACCTCAGCCACTTCCAGCAGCCCTGCCTTGGTCCAGTGCCGTATCGTCGCCACGCTCTCGCCCGCCGCCTTCGCTAATTCACCGATCTTCATCAGTCCGCCATCCAGATCGCCAAGCGCCGTCTCGCCGCGCGCCGCTTTCAGGTAGATATCGAGCGAGCGGTCCGCCGCCTTGAGGATCAGCGCTTCATAGGCATCTTTCGACCCGCCCAGCTGCGCGGCTTCCAGCGCGTTGATATAGGCGAGCCGGTCGCGTTTGCCGATGATGGCGGGCGGGTAGCCCTGCTGCATCAGGAGAAGGTTCATCAACAGCCGCGCCGTGCGGCCGTTGCCGTCGGTGAACGGATGGATCGTCGCAAGCCGTTAATGTGCCTCGGCGGCGAAGGCGGCGGGGTGAAGATCATGCGGCGCGGTCAGCCAGTCCTGAAACGCGTCCATCAGGTCCGGAACCTTGCGCGGATTGGGCATGACGACCGCCGAGCCGGCGATGCGCACCGGGACACTTCGATAGCGCCCGGCATTGTCGTCATCACTGCCTTTCAGGATCATGTCGCGAATGGCAAGCACGTCCTTCGCAGTTAGCTCTGAGGGCGTCTTTGAGATAAGCGAATGGACAAAATCCAGCGCCTTCGCATGGTTCGCCGCCTCCAGATGCTCCCTCAGGCTCTTGCCGCCGACGGTCAGCCCCTTTTCGATCACCAAAGCAGTCTCGGCCCGCGTCAGCGTGTTGCCTTCGATTGCATTGCTTGTGAAGGTAAGCTCGACGCGGAACCAGTCGTCAAGATTGCGCACAAGCGCGGGCGGCAGGGGACGAAAGCTGTCCAGTTCCTACTTCTTACGCGTGAGGCGGTCATAGTTCATGAGATGAAGTATAAAGTGTCACCTCACGCTTTTCAATGCTCCGCGCGCCTCACGCCACGCTTGCCGCCAGCACACGCTGATTAAACTTCCACAGCCCCAATCCAAAAGCCACGATCCCCACGCCCGCGACAATCACCGCCACCGGGTGGAAGCCGATAAATTCGAACCATTGCGTGAAGAAATGAATGCCGCCGAATACGGCGACGGTGTTGACAAGGAACCTGCGCCCGTTATTCGCCCCCCACGCGCCTGCCGCGAACAGAGCAATTGCCCAGCCGATGACGAACACAATAGGCGGAATTTGCTGGACCGCCGTGCTGGCGAGATAGTCTGTTGACGTTGGATCGCGCCAAAGCCTGCCGGGCGTGTCGCCCCAGAGCGAGCCGACCCAGAAGCCGAAATTGACCAGAATGACGCACATACGGGCCAAAGTTATAGAGAGCGTGTGGAACAGTCCGGTCTGGCTCTTGGCAATCATCCAGGCGGCAATCCCAAGGACAAAAAACAGAACAATCGTCAGTGTCGGCTCGGTGATGGCGATCATGTAGCTCGCATGCCAGTAGCCGGTGCTGCCGCCAATGGCCGAGGCGAGCGCCAGCGGCGTCAAGGCGATCAGGAGCCGGCTCCCCGCCAGAACGCCGGTCACGGCCAATATCGCTCCCGCCGCCAGCGATCCGGCGAACGGCCGGTCGATGATGACGCCCACAGCGCCCGCCAATATCAGCGCGCCGACAATCATCCAGATTGCGCCCAGCTTGCCCCATTGCGCGTTGAACCCGCGCCGGACCGCAAAGCCGAGGCCGACAAAGGCAAGGCCGATCAGAGCGCCGAGCGTCGGCGAGGGCTGCAGCGCCAAAATGCCCGCCGCAACGGAAATCGCCCCAAGCGCCAGCAATATGTTGATCGCCGTGGAACCAGTGTCCCGCACCGCATGGGCCCGCAGCATGGCCGCCATTTGCGCGTCGATCTGCCCGCCGCGTTCCAGCTCCGCAACATCTATCAATATTTTCATGGCTTCCCCCAGCCCATGCACCGCGCACATCATAAGCGAATAAATTGATTTGCAAAGCCAGTCTTGGATACGATCAGTTTCGGGGCGGCGCAATCCGGGCCGTTTGTCGGGAACACACGATATGGCCGGTTTATGTAACACGTCATCTGTCCGGTTTTAAGCTTCGGCCTTTGGAGGGCCGGGGATGAGACGGACGGAGCTGTTGCAGGGACTTCGTGTGATGAAGTTTGTTGAGCTGAA
>JANMMM010000040.1:0-1939 GCA_031373225.1 Phyllobacteriaceae bacterium
CCAGCGCGATACATAAGCTTGGCGCGCAAGGCAATTTCTGGAATTGCGTAGGCGGCCCCCAGCCGGTAACCCCAGTCACTTGCGCCCAGATTGACCTTGATGGCGCCGCCACCCGCTGTCAGATCATAATTGAAGCTTTCATTGAACAGCCCGCCCAGCACCCAGAACTGCCCCTTGGACAAGTCAATCTTGTAGCCGCATGTCAGACCGGCTTCGGTTGAGGCAAAGGATTCATGAAGCTTTGCGGATGTTCCAAATGGCACAGCATAGGTGGTCGCGCCGCCGTAAGGCTGGGCGACTGACCCAACACACCGCATGTCATCCGTGACATTCAGCTTGATTGCCGCCGTGGGAATGACATAGGTGTCGGCGTAGTCTGTTCCGACGAGCGTCCCGCCAAGCGGCGCGAGCGCCTTGGTGTTTTTTCGCGTCGGGCTTACAATTGTGGCCCCCGCCCGAATGTTAAAGTTGCCGTCTTCATAGATGAGGTCTGTGTCGGCCGTGCCGCGCGAAAAGCCAGCGGCATGTGCCGCGCTCGCCGCCGCCGAAACGGCCAGCGCCGCAGTGATAACTTTGAAAATGCCCCGAGCCATGACGCCCTCCCTCGAATCTTTGCCGAACCAAGTCGATTTCCACAAACTCGTAACAGTTCTTGCCCCCGGCGCAATCGAATAAAGTGGCTTCATTGCGGCCCGATTTTTCCTTTCAGGCGGGATTAAGACAAGAATGGTTCAGCCCAAGTTAAATTTTTTTACAAAAGCTCTTGATATCATGAGGAAATTTACGTTCATCATGAATCCTTGTTGATGCGGACCACAGTGTGGCTTGGCGGCAACAAGTTTTGGGATATTGCGGTGATTTTTTCAGGAGTTTTGATGCCGCAACGGCAGAAGACGGTAACGGCAGATTGCAGAGAGCAGCGCTGTTCACCCTTCGACGACCGGCCGTTAAGCGAATTGCTTGCCTTATTAATTGTTCTCAACGATCATGCCGCGTAAGTTCAGAGACCAAGTGTGGCGGATTGTATGCAAATTCTCGTGAGTGTCGAAAATGCGCCGAACAGCGCGGCAGAAACCGGGCCCGTCACCGTCGGCTGGCTTCTTGTGGACCCGAAGGCGTCGATCATATTTGATCCGCCGGTGCGGGTGCGTTCGGTGGAGATGAACCGCACGCACGCCAAGTCGGCCTCGCGCTGCCCGGCGGTCATCAACATGGAAAGCCGGTATTTCGAAATCAAATGTCCGTTCGACATGCATCTGCAGTTTGCCCGCGACAAGGACGGCAAGCCCATTTTGCGCAATATGCTCGGCGAGCAGAGCCCCATCCGGCCGAAGAAGCTTCGCGAGCACGTGCATTTGGTGGACGAAGTGGAGTGGCGCTACAAGGACAGGCCGACTATTCAGCTGGTTCTGCCCTATATTTTTATCGCCGACGAGCCTGTCTATCTGACCCAGCTCGCGCCGTTCATGCACTATTCGCGCGAACCCATGCCCGGCACGATATTCGGCGGCCGCTTCCCGGTAAATATCTGGCCGCGTCCGCTGCAATGGGCGTTTGAATGGCATGACATTCAAAAACCGCTGATCCTGAAGCGCGGCGAACCGCTGTTTTACGTGCTGTTTGAAACCACGCCGCAGGAGCGCGGCATTCAGGTCGTCGAAACGCAGGACACGCCGGAACTGCGCGCTTACATCGACATGATTTCCGGCGCGGTGAATTATGTGAACCAGACATTCAGCCTGTTCAAGGCCGCCGAAGAGCGTCGGCCGGCCAAGCTGGTGAGGCCGGTGGAGCGGCGGTAGCGGGACAATACCGCACCCTCGGCGCTGCTCACCCGCCTCCATAGTTCGGTTGAAAGGCGGGTGCACCGCATCCTGTCTGATTTTCGAAGTCCCTCGAGAGGCCAATATTTCTTACCACTCGCCCTGTTTCCGTCATT
>JANMMM010000043.1:0-1614 GCA_031373225.1 Phyllobacteriaceae bacterium
CACCCCCAATGGGGGAGGGGAACGCGCGCGCCTGCCGGCGCATACTCATTGGCCGCGAACACATGATGATGCACCTTGCCGGTGAACAGCTTCAACAGCGCGCCCGTCACCTCTCGGCTCTGCGCGCGCACCGGAGATGCAAGCGCCCTGTTGCAGGCATCCATGTCGGGATAGCGGATGGCGAGCGCCATGGCATAGACCGGCGCGCCCGCGTCGCGGTCTGTCCCGTCCAGCACCCGCACTTCTTCAGCGCCCGGAAACTGTGTCCACAAAGGAACGAGGCGTTCTTTGACAAAGGCGCGGAATTCCTTTTCCCGGCCCTTGTGGATGCTGCCTTCGAACAGCGCGTAGCGGATAATCATGATTTTCTGTCCGGAAAAGAATCGCAGGAAAATCTCCAGCGGCGCGGACGCCGCTGGTAGGTGGAAATCGCCGAAGTCTTGACGCTTCTTATTTGCCCCAGATCTTCTTGTATTCGTCGCGGTATCCATTGCCCGGGTCAAACCCGTTGTTCGGCCCGCCGTCGAACTCGACATTGGCGGAGGTCACAACATGCAGCGGCGACAGGTAGCCGGACCATTTCTCGCCCGCCATGCCGCGGTTGAGCTCGTCCACCAGCTGCCAGCCCTGCAGGTTCAAAGGCTCGGCCACCGTCACGGTCTGGAACTGGCCGGAGCGGATGCGCTGATAGGCGGATTCTGAGCCGTCGCCGGCGGAAACATTGATCGGCGCATCGGTGCCCTTCTTGCCCGCCGAGGCGAGCGAGGGTCCCATGAAGTCGAAATACAGATCGTTGATCGCCAGCGAGTGCGTCCACTTGTCTCCATATTTCTGCAGCAGCGAGGTGGTCAGCTGCGGCATGCGCTGCGAGGTTTCGGCGATCGGCGTGTCGACATATTCCAGCACCGTGCCGCCCAGATCCTCAATCTCCTTCTTCATCCGGTCGGCCTTGGCGATGGCGATCGCATAGGTGGAATCGGTGAAGATGATGACGCCGGGCTTGCCCTTGGCGTCGATGAACGCCCAGTCGGCGGCGGACTTCGACACTTCCATCGCGTCCGTGCCGACATTGGCCATCACGCCGACTTCGTCCACGGGTCCGACGACGGGACCGGCGTGCCATGACACCATCGGGATTTTCGCCGCCATCGCAGCTTCCATCGCGGGCTTCTGCTCAACGGCGTCAAAGCCGTTGATGATGATCCCGTCCGGCTTCAGGGCCATGGCCTGGCCGAAGGCCGCTGTGCGGCCGCCGATGGAGCCTGCTCCGTCCAGCGTCTTGACCGTCCAGCCGAGCGCGGCGGCGGCTTCCTCGACGCCCTTGGTCACGCCAAGGATGCCGCCGTTCTTCATGTCTCCGCCGAGCACGACAATGGTCTTGCCCTCAGCGCCTTTCGGGCCGGTCGTGGGACCATCCCACTTGTCGGCTTTCACCGCATATTTATCAACGACCGCCTGCGCGTCCGCCATGGCGTCGGCGAAGGCCGGCGCGGCAATGGACAGCGCCAAAGCCGCCACCGTGTATTTCAAAAGCTCTCTGCGTATCATAATATTCCTCCCTTTCATGAAGTCTTCCCGCCGGTCAGTGACCGGGGTTAGTTGGGCGCGGCGGTT
>JANMMM010000142.1:0-7122 GCA_031373225.1 Phyllobacteriaceae bacterium
TGTTTGCCCGCCTCCGCCAGCTTCTCCCCGCTCACCGGCGGGCCGTCACAGGCGGTCTCGGGCGGCTCACGCTCCGGCCGCACGGCGCGAAGCTTCCAGCCTTGCATAGTCAAACAGGTGCAGGGCAAGGCCGCTCAAGCGCACTGCGCAGATGGCGGCGCGGCGAATTTCCTCGCCACCCGCCGGCTTTCTAACCGCCAAAAGCCGGATGAGCGCGCGGCGGCCCGCATCGCTGATAAAGGCCTGCTCGTCGCCGATGCGCTCCCCTGCCCTGCCCATCTGTGGCGGCGCGCTATCAGGCAAAGGGCTCTTGCTTATCCCCAGCATCAGGCTCTGTGTGAGCCGCGCGGCGCTTTGCGTGTCGAACCGCTGAACCCAGTCATAGCGGCCGCCATTTCAATAGCAGCGCCCATGCGGATTGTTGATCTTCAAAGCGGCTGAAAGTGACGCCTGATCGGGCGCGAGCGCTTCAATCCTGTCGGTCGTCACCGCCATGGCCGCGCTGTCTATCCCTGCCCAATCCTTGCATCCCGAATCAGGGCCTGCCTGTTGCTACATCAGGGATTGCATTTGGCCAACTGCCTTTACCGCGCCGCGCCCTGCGCGCGACAAGTGTTGACAAGTGTCAACATGCTTCGGCCGGCGTGTTCCGTTTGGTTAATTTCCGTTAACCTTGTTCTTGTTGACACGACTCGATTCCTTCATCATCCTTGTTACGGGATTAGGCGTAGAGCGGCACAAATAGTGTAACTGGCTAATTCTTGTGTCAGTATCAGTCTTGTGGCGTCAACGTGTCGGGCAGACTTTTGCGTCATGGCTTCTGTGGCGCGCCGGGTCTGTCTGCGGAAACGACAATGCAAGAGCAAGCGGACGCGGTTTGGAATCACATTTGAAAATTGGCGCTCAGGGCGCGTCTGCGGCACGGCCTTTGTCGGCCGACAAGCAGATCGCCGCCGATGCGGCGGCGCTGTCGGCGCAGCTGTCGGCTATGCGCAGCCGTATTTTTCCGCCCTCCGCACAAAAGCAGCTTCGACCGTTCTCGTCCGGCGAGGCGGCGCGGCTGATTGGCGTATCCGACGGTTATCTGCGCCAATTGTCCATTTCCGGCGAAGGCCCGCAGCCGGAGACCGGAGCCGGGGGCAGGCGGTCCTATTCGCTGGCGGATGTGAACGCTTTGCGCCGCCATCTGGCCGGGCAGGGCGGCGCCAAGGCGCGGACCTATCTGAAAGGGCGCGACGCGGCCGCCGGTGAGGAATGCCAGGTGATCGCCATCACAAATTTCAAAGGCGGATCGGGCAAAACAACGACCACGGCGCATCTGGCGCAGCACTTGGCCTTGCAGGGTTACAGGACGCTGGCGGTGGATCTTGACCCCCAAGCGTCGCTTTCCGCCCTGTTCGGCTACCAGCCTGAGCTCGATCTGACCGGAAACGACACGCTCTACGGCGCATTGCGTTATGACAGCGAGCGGGTGGCCCTCTCCAGCATTATCCGCAAGACCTATTTCGACGGGTTGGACTTTGTCCCAGGAAACCTGGAGCTTCAGGAATTTGAACATTCAACGCCGCGCCATCTTGCGGACCGCCAGTCAGGGCAGGCGGGGGCAGCGCCCGGCGACCTGTTCTTTGCCCGTGTGCAGAGCGCGCTGAAAACCGTTGCAATTAATTATGACGTCATCGTCATCGACTGTCCGCCGCAGCTCGGCTTCCTGACGCTTGGCGCGCTCTGCGCGGCGACGTCCGTCATTGTCACGGTGCATCCGCAGATGCTGGACGTCGCCTCGATGAGTCAGTTTCTGTTTATGACCTCGGACCTTTTGTCGGTGGTGCGCGAAGCGGGAGGCTCGCTGAATTTCGATTTCCTGCGTTATCTCATCACGCGGTACGAGCCCAATGACGGGCCGCAGACACAGGTTTCGGGTTTCCTGCGCGCCCAGTTCGGCGAACGTGTGCTGACTGCACCCATGGTCAAGACCACGGCGATTTCAGATGCCGGCCTGACCAAGCAGACGCTGTATGAAGTGGCGCGGGAAAATTTTTCGCGCGCGACTTATGACCGCGCCAACGAGGCGTTGACAGCTGTCAACTCCGAGATCGAAAGCCTGATCCAAAAAGCATGGGGGAGGGCGATTTGAGCGGGATTTTCTTAATGCATCGGCGCATTGCGCACAAATTGCCGCCGGGAGGCCGGCGATGGTGAGCCGCAAAGAGCAGCTAAAGTCATTTTTTGAACCGGTAAAGGCAGAAGCCGCCGGCGCAGGCGAACCGGCTGTTGCGCTTCCCCAACGGGCGGCCTCAGGCGCGGTGAAGGCTATGGGACTGTCGCTTGGAGATCTGTCGGAAGAGCTGGAGGAAGCCAGGCGGCTGCGCGGCGCGCTTGCAGCGGGAATTCAGATCGCGGCGCTTGATCCTGCCAAGATCGACGCGTCGCCCGTCGTTGACCGGCTGAGCGCCGGCCACGACGGCGACAAGGATTTTGCCGCGCTGGTCGAAAGCCTTCGGCAGAGCGGCCAGCAGGTGCCGGTTCTCGTGCGGCCACATCCGGACGCCGCCAAGCGCGGGGCGGGCTGGCATCAGGCCGCCTATGGCCACCGGCGGATTAGGGCGGCGGCCAAGCTCGGCCTCAGCGTCAATGCCATTGTGCGCCCCTTGAGCGACAGCGAGCTTGTTCTGGCGCAGGGCAAGGAAAATGCCGACCGGCGCGATCTTTCGTTCATCGAACGGTCGTTTTTTGCCAAATCGCTGCTGGAACGCGGATTTGACCGCGCCACAGCACAAGCGGCGCTTTCGGTGGACAAAACCGAAATGTCGCGGCTGCTGCAAGTCGCCGACGCCATGCCGTTCGAGATTGTCCGTGCCATTGGCCCCGCGCCGAAGGCAGGGCGGCCGCGCTGGATGGCGCTGGCCGCGCTTTTGGCCGGGGACACGGCGCAGGTGAAGGCTGGGGATGAAATCAGCTCGGCTTCCTTTGAGGCGCTGGATTCGAATGCGCGTTTTCAGCGAATCTTTGACCGTGTGTCGCGGCGCGCTCCCGCGAATGCGCCGCCGCTGAAGGTCAAGAGCGCCACCGGCAAAGTCATTGCACATGTGAGCCGCAAGGGGAACGCGACGCTCATCGAAATTCCGGATGCGGCAGGGCAGGGCTTTGCCGAGTACCTCGCCGCCGAGATGCCGAAGCTGCTGGCAGGGTTCAGGACATCCGGATAGATTTCAAGTTTTCCGCCCAGTGCGGGCGGGTGTGTTGCGTGAGAATTGAAATTCGAAAGGAAGCCAGACCGGCAAATAAAAAGGCCCCCGGAACGTTACCATTCAGGAAGCCCTCTTAAGATGTAGCAATCGCAGAGAATCACTTCCCACGAATCTTGTCAAGAGTCGGGCACGTTCCGGCACGGACTTTTGTTGCCTTTGAGCAAGGAAAGTGACGATGACGGAGAATTTTGCAACGACGCCATTTGGCGGCGCACCCATGCGCTCGGCCATTTTTTCCCTGCAGGAGCGCGTGCGCCGCCGGCGCGGGGAGATTGAATTCCAAGGGGAGGGCGGCAATGACACAGGCCGCGCCGACAAATGGAAGGTCATCCGCGCGCTCGGCGAGGCAAGGGCGCGCTTTGGCCTGTCAGACCGCGCCATCGCTGTCCTGGAGGCGCTGGTGAGCGTTCTGCCGGGCAAGGAGCTCGACGCCTCGCGGGCGATGATCGTGTTTCCGTCCAACGCCGAAATTTCCGCCCGCGCCAACGGCATGGCCCCTGCCACGATCCGCCGGCATCTGGCGGCTCTCGTGCAGGCCGACCTCATCCTTCGCCGCGACAGCCCCAATGGCAAGCGCTACTGCCGCAGGGACGATGCGGGGCAGGTCGAAAGCGCCTTCGGCTTCGACCTCGCGCCGCTGGCGCTGAGCGCGGCGACGATCTTTGAGGCGTCTGACGCCGCCAAGGCGGAGATGCGCGCCAGGAGCCTTCTGAAAGGCGAAATTACCATCCATCAGCGCGATGTGGCGAAGCTTGTATCGGCGGCGCAGGAGGAAGGCAGGGCCGGAGACTGGGAAGGGTTCGCTCAGCGGCTCGTCGCTCTGTCACTGCGTCTGCCGCGTGACGCCGCCATTGAGGCCCTGTCATTGCGCCGCACAGGGCTTTCAAGGCTTCAGGCGGAGGTGGAAAAAACATGGCTCGACAGTCTGACAGATCAAGAATTGAGCGCCAATGACACAGATTTTGAGCGGCATATTCAGAATTCAAATACAGATATTAATTTTGAAAAAAGCCAAGAAAATACCAAGAAGCCGAAGGTTGGCGCGCTCGAAGTGAAAACATGGGAAGGGGAGAAAACTGACGGTGAGGAGACACGGGGTGACCCCATCCGGCGCGACAGAACGGCGGCGATTCCGCTCGCTTATCTTTTGTCCGCCTGTCCGCTGATCGAAACCTATGCCCGTGACGGCATCAAGACCTGGCATGATGTGGCGGCCACAGCAGGCCTAGTGCGCTCCATGCTCGGCATATCGCCTGACGCCTGGCGGAAGGCCCAGGCGGACTTTGGCGAAACCGGCGCGGCGATCGTGGTGGCGGCAATTCTTGAGCGGGCCGAAGACATCCGCTCGCCCGGCGGCTATCTGCGGTCGCTGTCGGAAAAGGCGCGGGCCGGAAAATTCTCGGTTTGGCCTATGCTGGAAGCCCTGCATGCGCGCAAATGACCGCTTCAGATGATAATTCGGGCTGCCCGGCCCAGCTTCCTCTCAGCATCATTGTAATAGCTCGCGGCTTGGGCGGTGGATTTATGGCGCGACTGCTGCATGGCTTCGGGCAGCGAAATCCCGCGGTTGGCGGCTTCCGTGAGAAAACCGGAGCGCAGACCATGCGCGGAGTAGGCGGCGGGGTCGAGACCGGTGGCTTTGATGCGGGTTTTGAGGATCAGGTTGACCGATTGCGGATCAAGTCCTTTGCGGCTGACATGTCCCCAGCGGTCAAGGCCCCGAAACAGCGGTCCGGAAGTGATGTTGGCGCGTTCGAGCCAGCTCTTGAGCGCGGTCACCGGTTTTCCGATGAGAATGACGCGTTCATCCTTGTCAGCCGCCGCCGTCTTTGTGCGGCCGAGCCTGATTGTTACGCACGGCAGGAGCGAAGAGCTGGGATCGGCGGGATCAGAGCGCACGGGTTCGTCCTCAATGAGGTCCTCGACCCGAAGCCCTGCCACCTCACTGCGCCGCCGTCCGCCGGAGGCAAAGGCGAGCAAAAGAAGCGCGCGGTCGCGGACATCAACCAGTCTTTCGCTGCTTGTGATATTCAAAATGGAGCGCAAGACGTCCGCTGTCACAGCCTTCTGGCTCTTGCGGCCGCGCGGCCGGCTGGAGGCCCGGACAGCCAGTTTGACCGCCGCGCGCAGCCCCGGCGCATCGAAGGTGCCGGTCAGCCCGCGCCATTGCGTCAGCGTTGACCAGGACGACAGCCGGCGGCGCACTGTGGCCGGGGCGTGTGGTCCTTCCATTCGCAGCAGGCCGCTTTGTCTGAGCCCTGCGGCCACCTCCAGCGGCATGCCATGCGCCGGATCAATCTCTTGCTGATGCCTGTCCCAGAGATGATGCGCCACGAACTTTATGAGCAGCGCCTCCGGCGCGGGCCATGGCAGCGGTTTGCCCGTGGCGGCGAAGGCCCAGGCTTCCAGATAGGCGAGGTCCGAGGCGAGCGCCCGCATCGTATTGGCGCCAAGCCCCTGCTTGGCGAGGTGCTTGAGTGTTGCAACATCCTCATCGGTCAGGATTCCGGCCAGTCTTTCACGGCGGTTGAACGGCAGGATGGCGTCGAGCGCGTCCAGCTCTACGGCGCGGGAGGGCTGGCTTTCGATGTCTCGCTTTGAAGGGTTCGCGGCGTCAGTCATTAGACTGTCCTTTGCACGCCGGGTGGGAGCTTGAATGAACTCCGTAAATCCCGTATATTCCGCAACAAAGGAGATTTTCCATGACATCGACTGTGACGGCAGCCACTGTGTCCAAGAGTTTTGGCGTCTATCAGGATGCTGCGGTTCGAGCGCCGGTGATCATCACCAAGAATGGCCGGCCGCGCACTGTGCTGATTGCCTATGAGGATTATGTGCGCCTTGCCAGCAGGGACCGGCGGGCCGAATTGACGCCAGAGCTTTCCGACGAAGAAATCGCGGCTGTGGAGAGATCGCAGATGGCACCGGGCATTGATCATCTAAACGCGGAGCTCTTGGCTATACTGGTAACGGATAAGAATGCTGCTGGCTGAGATCATTTCATGGCGCCTCAAGCGGCAGCAGCCTCAAACCTTCCGCCAGAGCAGCCTTGCGCAGCATGCCGTCCAGTGTTGCGAGTTCAGATCCTTCCGACAGCGCCAGCCACAGATAGGCGGCGTCGTAAGCGGAAAGTCCGTGTTTGAAGGCAAGCCGCGCCGCCTCAATAGTATCCGCAGGACCCGCATTGATGATGCCGATCTGTTCAAAACGGCGCAAAAGACCGGCGGCATCTGTTTGTGCCACTCGGTTGCGGCGCACGGCGCGCACGACGATGCTGCGGATTTCATGGGCGAGAAGATCGGGCGCGCGCGGCCGTTCCACAATGGCCCGGTCAAGCAACGGTTCGGTGAGGGCTGTGGCTTCATCCGGCAGCAGCCAGGGTGCCACGATGCTGGCATCAACGACGAAGGCCATCAGTGAGCGTGGTCCTCATGCTTCCAGTCGCGAATCTCCGCCTGACTGACCGGTTTGTAACGGCTGCGCTCGGCGCGGATTGCATTGATCAGCGAACGCCGGTGCGCAAGTTCATCGATAGGCACCAGACGCGCCACGGGCTCGCTGCCGCGGGTGATGACAAATTCCTCGCCGCGCTGCACCTTGACGAGCAGCTCGGACAGATGTGTCTTGGCTTCGGCGACTTTGACGCTTGTGGGCATGGGCGGGGTCCGCAGTTGGAACGTGTTGATGCGGCGCAGATTAGTAGCCGTTCGGCACTTGGTCAACCACAAACCATATCACTATCGATACTGGATAATTATCAATAGTGATAGCAGCTCTCACAGTTCATCGCCCATGGGTCCATGCAATATCTATGTAGCTTTACTTTGGTGAGTCTGCTACAGATAAAACAATGGCTTACGCAATCGGCACCCTG
>JANMMM010000166.1:0-29948 GCA_031373225.1 Phyllobacteriaceae bacterium
TTAAGCTCGGCCTTGTCGCTCGTGCAGCGGGGAATGCCAAGATACCGCTGTGCGGCGGAGATGACCGAGTTCATGTCGTCCAGCATGTTGATCTGGCCCTTCAATTCCTCAGGCGGATTGAACAGAATTGCCAATGTGTCGATGTCGCCCTTGTATTTGGCGGTATCGACGGTCAGCGTCGTGATGCCGATCTGCCAGGGCACAGAATAATGCCTTCCGTCATCCCAGTAGACATTGACGTAGCGCGGCTCCATGTTCTTGAAATTTGGCATGGCGCTCGGCTCGGTCTTTTCCAAGAGCCCGTCCGCTATCATAATCTTTACGGTGAAATCGGATGGCACAACAATGTCGTAGCCCGAATTGCCGGCGCGGACTTTCGACAGCATTGTCTCATTGGAATCATAGGTGTCCAATGTGACTTTCACGTCGAAGGCCTTCTCGAATTTTGTGATGAGATCGGGGCTGGTGTAGTCGCCCCAATTGTAAATGTGCAATTCGCCGGCCGCCCATGCGGGACCCGCCGCGAACGTCAGGGCGGCGGCTGAGGCCGTTAGAAACAATATTTTCTTCATGTCAGTTCTCCCGTTTTGTTATTTTGCATTTCATTTGCGCCGGCTCGCGATCAAAAAGGAAATTGAGATGAAGGCGATTGAGACCAAGAGAAGAATGGTCGAAATCGCGTTGATCTCAGGTGTCATCGGCCGGCGGATCTGGTTCCAGATGAAAAGCGGCAAGGTCGTCTGGCCGGGGCCGGCCACAAGCTGGGTGATTGTGAAATCGTCAAACGAAACGATGAAGGCGAGCGCGGCTCCCGAAATGACGCCGGGTGCGAGAAGCGGCAGCGTCACGTGTCTGAACGCCTGCCAAGGCGTCGCATAAAGGTCCGCCGCCGCCTGCTCCAGCGTCAGATCCATGTCCTCCAGCCGCGCCCTGATCGGCATGTAGGCGAACGGAATGCAGAACACCGAGTGTGCGAGAATGAGGTTGCCGATGCCAAAATTCAGTCCAAACGCACCTGCGATCAACGCAAAAAATGAGAGCGTGGCAACGGCTGTGATAATCTCCGGCACCATCAGCGGCAGGTTGATGACCATGAGCGCCGCGCCAAGGCCCCGCCATGGCTTCACACGGGTCATGCCGATGGCCGCCAGCGTCGCGGCGGCCGTGGAAACCAGTGTGGCCACGGACGAGATGATCAGCGTGTTTTTAGCGGCGCTGTGAAAATCCTCGTTAAACAGCGCTTTGCCATACCAGTGGGCGCTGACCCCTTCCCAGCGCATCGCGAACTCACCCGCGTTGAAAGAGAATAAGACCAGGATCAGGATAGGCGCGTAGAGCAGGAAGAGACATACAAACGCCACGGTCCGGAAACCAGCCTGCTCCTTGATATCAAGCGTCTTTCCGGGCTTAGCCATGCGTCATCTTTCCCGTCGTGGCGCGGACGTGGAAATACAGGCCGACAAGAACCACCGCCATGAGGATCAGGGCAAGGGCCGAGCCCAGCGGCCAATTGCGTCCGGTGCCGAACTGCTGGGCGATCAGGTCGCCGATCATCAGATGCCGTCCGCCGCCAAGAATGAGCGGCGTCACGTAAGCGCCAAGCGCAGGCACAAACACAAGAAGACAGCCTGCGACAATCCCGGGTTTTGTGGCCGGGATAACGATGTGCCACAGCACCTGACGGCGGGTGGCGTAGAGATCGAGTCCGGCTTCCACCAGCCTGAAATCCAACTTCTCAAGGCTCGCATACAGAGGCAGAACCATGAACGGCAGAAATGAATAGAGCAGCCCCAGCATGATGGCGAAGTTCGTGTAGAGCATGGTGATCGGCTTATCGATGAGGTTCAGCCCGATCAGGACATTGTTGATCAAGCCTTGATCGCGGATGACAAACATGATCGCGAGGGTGCGCACCAGAAGGTTTGACCAGAAGGGAATTGTGATCAGCAGCACCCACCAGTTTCGTTGGCCCGGCGGCCGTGTCGCCATAAAATAGGCCGTCGGAAACCCGAGCAGCAGACAAATGAACGTTGTCAGCAGCGCATAGATAAATGAGCGGAGATAGATAAGCAGGAAATCCGGCGTGAACTGCAGGGTGTCGTCAAAAATGTCCCGCTGAAAAAGGAAGTTCAGGTAGCCGTCTGTGGAAAATGTCCACTCCACGCCGCCAAACGGCGCGGCTTTCAGGAATGAATAGACGAGGATGATCAGCAGCGGGACTACGCCGAAAATGCTGACGATGAACAGGGCCGGCGCCGCGAGCATCCGGTTCCGGGACGCCGCCGCACTCTCCGCATTGAGTTCCGCTTCGGCCGCTTTGGACAAGGTGCCTGCCACGATTAATCTTTCAAGACCTGCGCCGTGTCTGCTTCAAACGCCACGCCGACGGATGCGCCCAGTTTGAACTCATTCCCGCCTGCCCGGCTGTTCTGTTTGCGAACTATGAAGACGCCGCCATTCTCGAGGGCCACATGATAATGTGTGTCTGTGCCAAAATAGACGATGTTCTCCAGCTTGCCCATTAGCGTCGCTTTCTCGGAGGCATGGGTGATTGCGGCATGTTCCGGGCGCACGACAACGGTAACCTTTCCGGTCGGAGATGATCCGGGTTCAATGCCTGCAACGATGGTCGCGCCCGCATCGATGACGACAATGGCGCAGTCTCTTGTCGACGAGACAATGCTTCCTTCCAGGAAATTTGTCTCGCCAATAAAATTGGCGACAAAGCGCACCGCCGGCCGGTCATAAATGTCCCTCGGCGTGCCGACCTGTAGAATTTTCCCGGAGGACATGACGGCGATCCGGTCCGACATGGTCAGCGCCTCCTCCTGGTCATGCGTGACGAAGATAAAGGTGATGCCGGTTTCGGCCTGCAGGCGCTTCAGTTCGATCTGCATGTCCTTGCGCAGCTTGTAGTCCAGCGCCGACAGCGGTTCGTCGAGCAGCAGGACTTTCGGCTGCGGCGCCAGCGCCCTTGCCAAGGCGACGCGCTGCTGCTGGCCGCCGGATATCTGGCTGGTCATGCGGTCTGCCAGCGGCTCCATTTTCACCAGCTTCAGCATCTCGGCGACGCGCGCCGAAATCTCCGGCTTGGGCCTGCCCAGCATTTCAAGGCCAAAGCCGATATTTTCGGCAACGCTCATGTGCGGAAACAGGGCGTAGCTTTGGAACACTGTGTTGATCGGCCGCTTGAACGGCGGCATGGTGGCGATGTTTTCGCCGGAGAGCAGGATTTCGCCGGAGGTGGGAAACTCGAAACCCGCGATTAGACGCAGCAGGGTTGTCTTGCCGCAGCCGGAAGGGCCGAGAAGCGTGAAAAACTCGTTTTGACGGATCGAGACGGTGAGATTGTCAACAGCGACGAAGCCCTTGCCGCCTGATCCGAAGACTTTGGATACGCCGCGAACATCAATCGCGTTCATCTCTGGCATTGAAGGCTCACCCGCGCTTTTCGCCAAGTGAACACAGCGGCTTTGAATAGACAATATGATTTGCGACATTTTGGGCCGCGAACCGCTGGCGCGGCTTGGAACAAACAAACGCGGCGAGGTTTTTGGGCGTCACCGCGCGCAAAAATGAATGTGGAGAGCGAGGCGGATGCGCCGGGAATTCAGACAGCCTGTTTGACAGCGGCTTTCTTGACCGGGGCTTTGGCCGGCTTGGCGGCGGCAAGCTCAGCGGCGCGGAACCAATGAATTTCAGCCGAGCCCTCGGGGCGGCCTTCATTGAGCCAGAGCGTGTAAGCGATCTCGCGGACTTGCTGTTCGTTGAGGTTTGATTTTTTGCCTTGCATGGGTGTTTCCTTTGAGGGGCTGGTTGACGGCAGGCGCGTTAACAAGGGTAATGCATTGCAGCATTGCGCGCTGACTATGGCTTGGCGTGCGGCCTGGCGCTGAAGATCAGCGCCGCGATATCCATGATGCCGCTGCCGCTTTCAGGGCTTTGGGCAGAGAGCCTTCCCTCGATCAAAAGATGCGCATGTCCATGCGCGCAGGACCAGACAAGCCGCTCCAGCCGCCCGCGGTCGTCCGGGGCTGTGAGACCAAGCGCGTCTGCGGCGGGAGCGCAGATGGCGGCCAGCTGGGCGCGGGCGCGCAGCGATGCGGCACACAGGTTTTCGTCCGTCCAGTCCGAAGCCGGCGTTGAGAACATCAACCGAAAAAGTTCCGGCTGGCTCACAGCGAAGGCCAGATAGCCGGCGTTGGCCGCGCGCAGCTGCGACGGTCCGTCCATTGGCGCCGCAGCGCATGACTTTTCGACCATATCGTGAAACCGCAGAAAGCCGATTGTGCAAAGCGCGGTGAGGAGGGACTTGATGTTGGGAAAATGGTGGGCAGGGGCTGCATGCGAGACGCCCGCGCGCGCCGCGACGCCGCGAAGGGTCAGACCTTCGACGCCGTCTGTCTCAAGAATTTCAAGCGCGGCGCCGATCAGCGCATTGCGCAGGTTGCCGTGATGGTAAGCCTTTTTCGTCATCGTGGCGTAGATTTAGCACACATCTTGTCACTGTCAAAATGCATCTTGACATCGTCTAGATACGCGTTAGTTTGCCTTATCTGGACAGTGACAAGATTGGAATGTTGATGACATATGAAAGCATCTTCAATATCGCCAACGGCGCAGCGGGCCTGGCCTGGGTGTGTCTGATTTTCCTGCCGCGATGGAAGCAGACAGACATGGCGATTTTGCTGGCGCTGATTCCCGCGCTGAGCTTTGCCTATTCGGCGCTGGTCTTCGTGTATTTTTTCACGGTGCAAGGCGGCGGGTTTGGCTCCATTGCCGAGGTGCGCCAGCTGTTCTTGAGCGATCCGGTGTTGGTGGCCGGCTGGATTCATTATCTCGCGTTTGACCTGTTTGTCGGGTTGTGGATTGCGCGTGAGGCCGACAGCCAGGGCATATCGCGCATCATCCAGGCGCCGCTGCTCGCCGCGACGTTCCTGTTCGGTCCGCTCGGCCTCCTGCTGTTTCACATCATAAAGGCGGGGAAGACCCTCGCAGCCCCCATCCCTGAAAGGACCCAATCATGACTTTGGCTGCTTTTTCAACTGAGCCCGTGCGCTCAGTTCCAGGTTTGCAGATGTCCCGGCACCAGACCGCTGCTGCCCTGGCGCTCGGGGCGATGCTGTTCTGCGCGGCGCTGCTGCCGGTGACGGGAGCCGCCTATCTGATGGACGGGCGTCTCGTGAACGGCATCAATGTCTGGACCAAGCCGCTCAAGTTCGAGCTGTCTCTGGCCGTGCATTTTCTTACGCTGGCGCTGATGCTTGGACTTCTTAAAAAGGAAGCGCGGGACTCGCGGCTGGTCCGCTGGACGATTTACGCTGCCGCCGCTTCGTGCGTGGCGGAAATCGGCTATATCGCGCTTCAGTCAGCGCGCGGGCGCGCCTCGCATTTCAACGCCGACACGCCGATTGAGGCGGCGCTCTACAATATTATGGGAGTTGGCGCGCTCATTTTGACGATAGCGCCGATTGTCGTTGGCATCCAAATCTGGCGAAATGGGCGCGCGGATATTGGCTCTGGTCTCAAGCGCGGCGCGGTTCTGGGGCTGGCGCTGGGCGGGATAGCGACCATTGTCACGGCGGGCTTCCTGTCGAGCAGCTTCATTGTCGAGACGGGCCGCTGGATGAACGGCGTGCGCAATGACGCAAACGGCATTCCGCTGATGGGCTGGTCCGGCACAGGCGGCGATCTGCGTGTGCCGCATTTCTTCGCGCTGCACCTCATGCAGGCGCTGCCCGTGCTGGGGCTGATGGCGGACCGCTGGGCGAAGGGCAGGGAGCGCGCCATTGTGTTTGCCGGCGTGACAGTCTGGATTGCCCTTGTGGCGGGCACGTTTGTTCAGGCGCTGAATGGCAATCCGTTCATTGCCTGGGGATAAAGCAATACAACGCCTCGGGGTACGGCCTGTTTCCCGCAGCGTGACGTATTTTTCAGACCGAAATCTGCCTGATCTTGTTACTTGCCTTTTTTGACCGCTGGCTTTGCAGGAGCTTTTGCCGCCGCCTTTGCAGCAGGCTTGGCAACCGCTTTTGCCGCAGGTTTGGCAGCCGGCTTTGCTGCGGCCTTAGCAGCTGGTTTGGCTGCAGGCTTCTTGCCTGCCGCCTTTGCCGCCATCTCAATGGCCTTGAACCAATGGTCTTCTGCCTGGCCCTCAGGCTTGCCGGCCTCAACCCAGAGGCTGTGCGCGATTTCGCGGATTTTCTTGTCTGATACGGAAGCGGCAGCTGATTTTTTGGCTGCGGGAGCTTTGGTCGCCATGATGTGTCCCCGTGGAGGCGTTGTTCACAGGCGAACGGTTAACACGCGCGCTGATTCGCTGCAATTTGACCGGGTAGCAGGGTTTGTCCGCTCAAGTGTTGAACTTGAACAGCATCACGTCCCCATCCTGCACGACATATTCCTTGCCCTCGTCGCGCGCCTTGCCCGCCTCCTTGGCAGGAACTTCGCCACCGAGGACAACGAAATCATCGTAGGCAATCGTTTGGGCGCGGATGAAGCCGCGTTCGAAATCGGTGTGGATGACGCCCGCCGCCTGAGGGGCTTTGGCCCCCTTGTAAACCGTCCAGGCGCGGGCTTCTTTCGGGCCGACGGTGAAATAGGTGATGAGGCCAAGAAGCCGGTAGCCCTCGTGGATGAGCTTGTCGAGACCCGGCTCTTCAAGGCCGAGGTCGGAGAGAAACTCCTTTGCGTCGGCGTCGGGCAGCTGCGCCACTTCCGCTTCGATGGCGGCGGATATGACAACGCAGCCCGCGCCCTGCTCCTGCGCCATTTTGGCGACGGCGATGGTGTGGGCATTGCCCACGGCGGCTTCGGATTCGATGACGTTGCAGACATAGAGAACAGGATGCGAGGTGAGCAGGTTAAGGCCTTGCAGAACGATGATGTCTTCAGGCGGCAGCTTCTTCAGGAGCAGGCGCGCGGGCTTGCCCTCCTGAAGGAGCGTCAGCACCGCCTCCATGACCGGCAGCACGGTCAGCGCTTCCTTGTCCTTCAATTGGGCGCGCTTGCGGAACTGCACGATGCGGCGCTCAAGGCTTTCAAGATCGGCGAGCATCAGCTCGGTTTCCACGGTCTCGGCGTCGGCCACCGGATCAATGCGGCCTTCGACATGAGTGATGTCATCATCCTCAAAACATCGCAGCACATGGACGATGGCGTCCACCTCGCGGATATTGGCAAGGAACTGGTTGCCGAGGCCCTCGCCCTTCGACGCGCCACGCACAAGGCCGGCTATGTCGACGAAGGTGATGCGGGTAGGCACGATGTTCGCGGATTTGCCGATCTTGGCGATGATGTCCAGACGCGGGTCCGGCACGCCGACCTCGCCGGTGTTCGGCTCGATTGTGCAAAAAGGGTAGTTGGCCGCCTGCGCGGCCGCCGTCTTGGTGAGCGCGTTGAAGAGGGTGGACTTGCCGACATTTGGCAAGCCGACGATGCCGCATTTGAAACCCATGGAAATTCAGCCCTGTGACGGCCCGAGAATTGTTTCAGGCGCGTGTAAGAATGGATTGACGATCATCAGACCGCCAATTTGCTGGCCGTCCTGTAAATCCTCGGAGAGGAAATGGCTACAGCCAAGTTCAAGGGCGCAGGCGAGGAGCAGGCAGTCCCACCAGGAATACCCGAGCGATGAGTGTAATTTTCGGGCGATGTGGATTTCGGTCCAGCCAACCGGCGTGTCGCCAAATTCGGAGAGCCTGTCAACAACCTCAAAGGCTTCGTCGGGCGTGGAAAACCACCGCTTCTTCAGAAATGCATTCGACGCTTCATTCAGACTTTGCAAACTTACTGTCGCAGCATCCTGCACCGCCAGCCGCCGCACCCATTCGATGGCGGCAGCTTCTTTCGCCCTGTTCCGGTTGTCATGCATATAGAGAATGACATTGGTGTCGATGAAGACTTTACTGGCGGGCATTGCGCTCATCTGACGTCGGCATGCGCCCGTTTTCGGTCACGTCCCATCGTGGCCCCGCCAAAATCTGCTCTAGCGCCTCAAGCTGACGGCTGCGCCTCACTTGCCGCTGGTCTGTTTCAGTCTTCGTGTTCAAATTGTCAGCTGCGCGGGCAAGATATCGCGACATGCTCATGCCGTTTTGCGCCGCCTTGACCCGGGTTTCCTTGTAGAGATCATCGTCCATCGAAATCGTCACATTTTTCATCGCAGCCTCACGAAAACACGAAGTCCGTGTTTCAGTGTAATCGTGTCAGCGGGAAATTTCAAGCAGTCTGCGGCTGGTAGCTCAGCCGCACAATTCCTTTCGGATAGGTCTGGCTGTCAATCAACTCCAGACTTGCCTTCTGCTTGTTTACAAAAGCATCAATGCCGTCGCCGAGCAGGATCGGGATCACAAACAGATCTATCCGCGTGAGCAGCCCAGCCTCCAGAAACTGCGTCGCCAAATCAGCGCCGCCGACGAGCCAGTGCGGGCCGGGGGAAAAAGCTTTGGCGGCGGCGAAGACGTCGGCTGCCGCGCCTTCGGCTTGCTCCACCCGCCCGAACGCTCCGTCCACATCCCGGTGCGAAGCGACCGTGCCTCTCAATTCACCATAGGGCCATTTGCCAAACGCAGCGATTTTGTCGAACGTCCTGCGCCCCATAATGACGCCGCCGACGCGCTTGATGAAATCGTGGAAGCCGAGCTCGGGAATGAAGAAGCCATCGAGCCATGTCACATCGCCGTCCTTGCCGGCGATGAAGCCGTCGAGGCTGACGGCGGCGTAGTATATGACGTCATTGTCTTTGATCGCCGAAGCATCCATCGGACTACTCCTTGCCGAACAGTTTCCTCAGCATCGCCGCCATCGGCCCGGTCACAGGCAGTTTCGGCACGGCGTGGGGGCGGGCTTGGCGGATGTGGCTTTCGGCTTTTGGCGGCTCCGCCTTGCGCTGGTCGCCTTGGCCCAGACTTACGGCAACCTTGTTCATGAAGCCAGCGTCATCGGATTTGGCGAGCAGCGGGGAGGCGTCGGCGATGGCGTCGAGCATGGGATCGAGCCATTGATGATCGGCTTTGGAAAAATCGCCGAGCACATAGTTCAGCACCAGCTCCTTTGCGCCGGGATGACCGATGCCGAGGCGCACGCGCCGGTAGTCCTTGCCGCAGTGCGCGTCGATGCTTTTGATGCCGTTATGGCCGCCGGAGCCGCCGGCGGTTTTAACGCGCAGCTTGCCGGGGAAGAGGTCGAGCTCGTCATAGATGACCACGAGATCTTTCAGTTCAATCTTGTAAAATTTCAGCGCCGCGCCGACAGCCTGGCCGGAATTGTTCATGAAAGTCTGGGGCTTGAGGACAATGGTCTTTTCGCCGTCCAGCATGCCTTCGGACACCAGCGCGGAGAACTTTTTCTGCCAAGGTGAAAAATTATGGCGGCGGACGATTTCGTCCGCCGCCATGAAACCGATATTGTGCCGGTTCTTTGCGTATTGGGCGCCGGGATTGCCAAGGCCTGCAATGAGCGGCATGGGTCCGGCCCCCGAATGTTACGCTGACGGCGCTGCGGCGGCAGGGGCCGCCTCGGTTGCCGCCTCTTCAATCGCGCCGCCCGGCGACACGATGGTCGCCACGGTGAAGTCGCGGTCGATGGTTGGCTTCAGACCCTCAGGCAGCTTCACCGCCGAGATGTGGACGGAATGACCGATGTCAACGCCGGCCAGATCCACCGTGATAAAGTCCGGAATGGAATCGACCGGGCAGGTGAATTCGATTTCGTGGCGCACAATATTCAGGATGCCGCCGCGCTTGATGCCGGGTGAGGTTTCCTGATTAATGAAATGCACCGGGATCGACACCACGACGCGGGAATTGGCCGAGACGCGCAGGAAGTCCACATGCATCGGCTTGTCGTTGACCGGGTGAAGCTGGTAATCCTTGGGCAGAACCCGGATTTTCTCGCCGGAAACGTCAAGCGTGGCGACGGTGTGCAAAAAGCCGCCGCCATGGATCTTGTAGAACAGATCCTTGTAGTCGAGGGATATTGAAACTGGAGCCTGCCTGTCACCATAGATGACGGCCGGCACTCTGCCGCTGCGGCGAATTGCCCGGGAGGACCCCTTACCTGCCCGGTCGCGCGCCTCGGCCTTGAGCTCGTATGCTTTGCTCATGGCAAGACCTTTCTGATGTTATGGAGTGGCGGGGTTTTGGCCGCGCCAGAAGCGCCCGAGGGCGGCTTCCATCCGCGCTGCCTCCAAGGGTGTCTGCACGGACCGGCGGCGTATAGCGGAAGGGGCGCAGGGATGCAAGGGCGGCTAATTTGATGATTTACATACTACGCTTAGCATAGTATGCCGTCACGATGATAAAGACTTGGGCGAACAGCGCCACAAGGCGTTTTTCTGAAGAGGGCAAGAGCAAGTTCTCAGGTCTTGATGAAGAATGGGCGATTGAACTGCTCGCGGCGCTGGACGCGGCATCATCGCTGGCGGACCTCAGTCCGCTGAAATCGCTGGGGCTGCACAAGCTTTCAGGGAGCCGGCGCGAGCAATGGGCCATGACCGTGAATGGACCTTGGCGCATCTGTTTCAGGTTTGAGGCGGGCGATGCATGGGAAGTTGAAATTGTTGATTATCATTGAAGGATACATATCATGATCGCTGTTCACCCCGGACGCATTCTAAAGCGCGAATTGACGGCCCGCGACCTGTCCGCAAACCGTCTGGCTCTGTCTCTGCGGCTGCCTTCCGGCCGCATCACTGACATATTGAACGGCAAGCGCGGGATTTCACCTGACACAGCGCTGCGGCTGGCGCGTTTCTTCGGTAACAGCGCCCGGTTTTGGCTCAATCTTCAGACGGCGTTTGAGTTGGCTGTGGCGGAAAATGAAAGCGGGTCTCGAATCTTGGAGGAAGTGCGTCCGAGCGACGCGGCCGCATAGTCCGGTTCAGCTGCTTGGCGGGCTTTGACTTTGAGCTGGGGGATCGCATTCACAAACCGCTTGACCGGGCTTGCATGACAAGGCTCCATACAGGCGTTCCGACGCCCCATGGAGGTCCATATGACCCATCCGATCCTACGCTTCCACGGCGCGGCGCACACCGTCACCGGGTCCTGTTATGAAATCGAGACGGGCGGCGCGCGCATTCTGATCGACTGCGGTCTGTTCCAAGGCTCCAAAACCGAACGCGAACTGAATTATGGGCCGTTTACATTCAAGCCGGCGGACGTTGACGCGGTTATTCTGACGCACGCGCATATCGATCACAGCGGCCTCCTGCCGAAGCTGGTGAAGCACGGCTATTCGGGACCGATCCATGCGACGCCTGCGACGATTGACCTGTGTTCCGTCATGCTGCCGGATGCGGCGCATATTCAAGAATTTGAGGTCGGGCAGCTGAACCGCCGCAATGTCAAGCGCGGGCGGCCCGAAGTGACGCCGATTTACACGCAGGCGGACGCTGCCGCCTGCATGAAGCTGTTCCGTCCGCACGGCTATCGTGAATGGATCAATGTGGCAGAGGGCGTCCGCGCCCGCTTCTGGAACGCGGGCCATTTACTGGGTTCAGCATCGGTGGAACTGGAAGTGGCGATGGACGGCGGAAAGCCGCTTAGGATGCTTTTCTCCGGCGACGTGGGACCTGACCAGAAGCTGCTGCAATCCGATCCCGAAGGGCCCGGCGGCGTTGATTATCTGATCTGCGAATCCACCTATGGCGACCGCGAGCGGGGGACCATCACGGACAAGGGGCGGCGGGAAATTCTCGCTGGCGAAGTGCGGGGGGCGGTGAAGGCGGGCGGGCCGCTGATCATTCCGTCCTTCGCCGTTGAGCGGACGCAGGAGCTGCCCGTGGACTTCCACTATCTGATGGAGGCGAAGGAGATGTCGTCCTGTCAGAAATTCATAGATTCCCCATTGGCGATGCGCGCAAGCGAAGTTTTCGAGCGCCATGCAAAGGAGCTTGATGAAGGGCCGGCGCTGCTCGCGGCGTTGAACTCGCGCAACATCCGCTTCACTGAAACTGTGGAGCAGAGCAAGGCGATCGACCGGCTCGGCGGGTTTTTCATCGTCATCGCCGCCAGCGGCATGTGCGACGCCGGGCGCATCCGGCATCACTTGAAATCCTATCTGTGGCGCAGGAACGCGACGGTGATGATGGCGGGGTTTCAGGCGCAGGGGACGCTGGGGCGCATTCTGTTAGAGGGCGCGACGGGTGTGCGGATTCAGGGCGAGGAGATCAAGGTTGCGGCACGCGTCCGCCAGATTGACCTTTATTCCGGCCATGCGGACGCGGGCGAGCTTGTGGCATGGGTGAAGGAGCGGCTGCCGGTATCGCGCAATGTGTTTTTGACGCATGGCGAGGACGAGGGGTTGAATGGCCTTCGCACCCGCCTTGCCGCGCTGTGTCCGCCGGAGCAGATCATCATTCCGCAGCTTGACGACGCCTTCGAGCTTTCGCCCCCGGGCGCAAGCCAGATCAATCATCAGGCGCCGCGCAGTCTTGCCCCGGAGAAAGTGGCGCGTCTGGATTGGCACAATGATCTTTCGAAGCTGCTGATGGATATCAATGATGAAATGGGCAAGCTTGCCGACGAGCCGGGGCGCGCGAAGATGATCCGGCGGCTGAGGCGGGCGCTGGAGGAACAGGCGGGATAGTCTGGACAAAATCGCCCTCTACACTAGACAGCGCTTGACCCGCCGCGCCAGCCAGCCTCAAATATCGGGTATCGGGGTTTCACGGGTCTCCCGGTCAGGCATTGTGCCCAAGAACCCAGTCAGGCGGCTGCGCGGAGCAACCGCCGAGTCTGGAGGCTTTAATGGTGGGACCGAACCGAATTTCCGCGAACGAGTTGAACGCGCTGATCGGCACTGCGGATTGCCCGCTGGTCGTCGATGTGCGGCGCGAGGCGGCGTTCAAGTCCGCGCCGACTCGTATCGCGGGCGCGGTCTGGCACGACCACATGAGCGCTGAAAGGTTGGCGGGCGGCGGGGAAGTCATCGTCTATTGCGTGCACGGCCATAATGTCAGCGAGATCGCTGCGGCCAAGCTGCGGCAGGCGGGCGCGAAGGTGCGGATGCTTGAGGGCGGCATTGAGGCGTTCGCGGCGGCGGGCGGGCTATTGGTGAAGAAGGGCGATGCGCTGCCAATGGGAAGCGCGGGCGCGCCCAGCGTCTGGGTGACGCGCGAGCCGCCGAAGATTGACCGCATCGCCTGCCCTTGGCTGATCCGGCGGTTTATCGATCCGTTCGCCGTTTTCCATTTCGTCGCGGCGGAGTGGGTGAAGGACATTGCTGAGGAAGTCGGAGGCACGCCTTATGACATTGACGGTGTTTTCTGGAGCCACCGGGGCGGGGTCTGCACTTTTGACACGATGATCGCCGAATATGGGCTGAAGTCCGCCGCCTTGGACACTGTGGCGCGGATCGTGCGCGGGGCGGACACGGCGCGGCTGGACCTTGCGCCGGAAGCGGCGGGGCTGCTGGCGGTTTCGCTCGGCCTGTCGCGCATGTATCAAAATGACCTCGAGCAATTAGAGGCCGGCATGGCTGTTTACGATGCGCTGTTTGCCTGGGCGCGGGATGGGCAGGGGGAGACGCATAACTGGCCGGCGGCGATGCCGAAGCCATGAGCGCGCCTTCATTTTCCGAAGCCGCGCGGACATTTGGCAAGATTGGCCTTCTGTCATTTGGCGGACCCGCCGGGCAGATCGCCCTGATGCACAGGATATTGGTCGATGAAAAAAAGTGGCTTGGGGAGAAACAATATCTCAACGCCTTGAACTTCTGCATGCTGCTGCCCGGCCCGGAGGCGATGCAGCTTGCCACCTATGCCGGCTGGCTGCTGCATGGGGTGAAGGGCGGCCTGATGGCAGGGCTGCTTTTTGTTCTGCCGGGCGCGCTGGTGCTGCTGGCGCTGTCTTCGGCCTATCTGTTTCTCGGCGATCAGACATGGATGTCCGGGCTTCTGTTCGGCCTGTCGGCGGCGGTGCTGGCGCTGGTGCTGGAGGCGCTGCTTCGCGTGTCGAAACGGGCGCTGAAGAGCCGGTTTGCCTACATGATTGCGGCGCTGGCGTTTGTGGCGATTGCGTTGCTCAAGCTGCCATTTCCGTTGGTCGTGCTTTTAGCGGCGCTGGCGGGGATTGTCCGATATTTGATGAATCCGGCGGAGGCGGCGAACGTTGCGCCGCTCACCGGCAGGCGTGTGACTGTTTCGTCAACCCTTGCGACAACATCAGTTTGGCTGGCGGTCTGGCTCATTCCGCTGGCGCTGTTGTTTTGGATCAATCCCGGCAACGGGTTCTTCAAAGACGCCGCCCTGTTCTTCTCAAAGGCCGCCGTGGTCACCTTTGGCGGGGCCTATGCGGTGCTGGTCTATGCCGGGCAGCAGGCGGTTGAAGTCTATGGCTGGCTGAAGCCGGGGGAGATGGTGACCGGGCTGGGGCTGGCGGAGACAACGCCGGGGCCGCTGATTCTAGTGCTGGTATTCGTCGCCTTTGTCGGCGGCTCGCGGCTTTCGGGGTATGATGCCTTCACCGGCGGCGTGCTGGGCGGCGTGACGGCGCTGTGGTTCACCTTCGTTCCCTGCTTCCTGTGGATTTTCGCCGGCGCGCCGTTCATCGAGGCGGCGGGCAGGGTGAAGTGGATCTCAGCGGCGCTCAGCGCGGTCACGGCGGCAGTGGTCGGCGTCATTGCCAATTTGGCGCTCTGGTTCGGGCTGCATGTTCTTTTCGGCGATATTGGCGAGGCCCGGATGGGTCCATTGCACCTGCCGCAGTTCTCCCTTGGGCAGTTGAATTGGGCGGCGCTGGCGATTGCGCTGGCTGCGGGCATTGCGCTGTTGAAATATCACGCCAATCTGTTTCTCGTGCTTGGCGGCGCGGCGGCGGCGGGCATTGCGCTGAAGCTGACGGGATTTGCCTGACCCATTGCGCGGCGCGCGCGACTCACGTCATTTGCGGTCCGCAACAATGCCCGTGAAGCCGCATGTCCACAGAATCCGCCGATCCCCGCTTTGCCGATCTCGACGCCTGGCCGACGCTGAGCGCGGTGGAGGCGATGTGGGAGGGGCAGATGGCGGCGGTCGCCGCTATGCGGGCGGCGCTGCCGCAGATCACGCTCGCTGCGGACGCGGCGGCGGAGCGGCTCGGCGACGCGGGAAGGCTGATCTATGCGGGGGCGGGAACCTCGGGGCGCATCGCGGCGCAGGACGGGGCGGAGCTCGGGCCGACATTCGGGTGGCCTCAGGAGCGGCTGGTGTTCGCCATGGCTGGCGGCGAGGCGGCTTTGCTCAACAGCGTTGAGGGCGCGGAGGACGATGCGGCGGACGGCGCGGCGCAGATGGCTTCTGTCGGCCCGCATGACGTTGTGATCGGCGTGGCCGCCAGCGGCGCTACGCCCTTCACGCTCGCGGCCATTGCGGAAGCGCGCCGACGCGGCGCGCTGACCATCGGCCTCGCCAACAATTCCGGCGCGCCGCTGCTTGAGGCGGCGGAGTTTCCCGTGCTGCTCGACACCGGCAGCGAAGTGCTGGCCGGGTCGACCCGGATGAAAGCCGGGACGGCGCAAAAGGCGGCGCTTAACCTGATTTCCACCGCCATCATGATCCGGTTAGGGCGTGTCTACAAAGGCCTGATGGTTGACATGCAGCTGTCGAACGCCAAGCTTCGGAAGCGGGCTGCAACAATGGTGGCGGGGCTGGCCGGATGCGGCGAGGCGGAGGCGGCGGCGGCGCTGGACGCGGGCGGCGGGCGGATTAAACTGGCGGTGCTGGTGGCGATGGGGCGGAGTGTGGCGGAGGCTGAGGCGATGCTGGCGGCGAGCAGCGGGAGTCTGCGGAAGGCGCTTGGATAGACATTCAAGGGCTGGATCGCTCTCGAACTGGTTTGAAACGGATTATTCTGGGGCAGTCTGTCTGGCCGTCCCATCCAAGGCCGAAGTCAAAACGGGGCGGACGTTGTATGTGCCGTAACCTAGACAGCGCAAACGGCGAGCAGGCGTCTCAAGATATGCTCCACTTTTCCGACTTGGGGCCCGCCTGAAATGATGAGCAGCGTAGTGCATGGGTGGCGCTCCTGAGCGCGGCTTGAGCTGCGCCGCCGCAGTTTTTCTCTGGGATGAAGCGATAGCGTAGGTTCGCGAGCGCGAACGACTTCGGCGGCTCTAAAAAGCAGCTTCAACCAAATTCCTGTGAAAAAGTGCTATTTCGATAAGTTTTCTTCGAAATCATTTAAAATTGTGTTTGCTTTCCTACGAAATATAGACGAATAGGCAAAAGCCGCCTCTGGAAACGACCCAGAAGCGGCTCTATTGAATGCGAAAACACTAGGAGTCATCGCAATGAGCACTATAGTCCCCGCCCTCGCTGATATCAACATCCCCCGCCACGTAAAGGTCGAAACGACAGAGAATTTTGAGTCTCTCATGTCGGAAATCGGCCGTCGCTCAATGATGGGCTACGCTGGAGAGACTTTTTTTGGAACGGCATTCGTTCAAGGCTCGCGGCTGCAATTCACCACCGCCATGCCTGTGCAAAAGATGGCGGAGGTCAGCAAGACTGATCGCTCGAAAAAGAAAGCGGGCCTCATCGAGGTTCAAGAGCATTCCAATCGCCCGCAGGAGCTCGCGCACGCGAAAGCGGTTCGCAACTATCTAATGAGCACCGCCTGTACTGGGGACAAGTTCATCTTGCCTGCTTTCACGTTTAACTACGGAGTCGCGCTTGATGACGATTCTCCAGTCGCGACGATCATCCTCTTTACGAACAGTGACGATGGCACGAACGCTTGGCCCGCCATATTGCTCCTTCCGCAGGGAGCCAAACTAGACACCACGGATGGCGCGCACCGTCGCGGCCAGATCGTGGACATCCTAAACAGCCCAAAGGTTTCCGAGGATCAAAAAGAGGCGCTTAGGCGCAATGCAGTTGATGTGAAGATCGTTTTCGACAGCAGCCGTAGCGACAGCCATCAAGACTTTGCCGACTGTGGCAAGGCTAAGGCAATTCCAAAATCGATGGTGACCACCTTTGATGTGCGAAATCTCCGCAATCAACGAAGCAGTGAGATCGTGTCGCGCAACTCTTTTCTTACTGCCTACGTAGATGCGACGGCGGCAAACGTAAATCTATCCTCAAAGTCCCGAATGATTTGGTCTATGTCGGCGGTTAGGATGTTCGTCAGCCATGTGGTGGACCACCATAAAAATCCTGACTGGTCTGAAGGGCAAAAGACTGAAGGTGCCGAAGAGTTCTTCGCGGCGTTGGTCCGCTATTTACCGCAGTTAAAGGCGCTGGACAAAGCTCGCAGCGACCCTAACCCAGAGGTCACGACCGGTTCGCTCCGCGACATCGGGGGTGGTGACATTGCATTGCGTGGGGTTGGAATCGCGTTGTTCGCGCGCGCCTTCCTGCACTGCAAGGAGAACGCCATGGATTTCGAACTGATGTCGGAAAGGCTCGCAGCAATCGACTGGCATGTTCTCAATTGCGAGCGCGGCGATTTGCCTGCGGGTCCGACATTTGCGTCTGAGGTCCGCCGCAATGCTCGGCCAATGTGGGCGCACCTCCTTATTATCGGCGAGAACCGCTATCGTGTCAGCTCGTCGTCAGCCGATGCAGACACGGCTTGGCGAAAGATCTGCGACCAGCTCGGTTTAAGTGAGGTGCGAAAAGCCGCATAGCCCCGCTGAAGGCGCTTATGCGCGGCGGCGCCGCTGAATGTGGGGGCCTGCGTCATTGAAGATGTCGGATTGTCTCCATCTCAGGAGCCGCCCCTCCTTCGGCGCAGGCGTCCCGCCCGCTCAGTCAAACAGGCTCGACACCGACTCTTCCGACGCCGTCCGTGAAATCGCCTCGCCCAAGAGGTCCGCGATCGGCACGAGGCGGATGTTGGGGGCGGCTTCGACGGCCGCCGTGGCCTGGATGCTGTCGGTGATGACCAGCTCTTTCAACTTGGACGCGGCGATGCGCGCCACGGCGCCGCCGGAGAGGACGCCGTGGGTGATGTAGGCGGTGACGCTGAGCGCGCCGGTTTCCAGCAGGGCCTCAGCGGCGTTGCAGAGCGTGCCGCCGGAATCGACAATGTCGTCGAACAGCAGGCAGTCCTTGCCCTTCACGTCGCCGATGACGTTCATCACTTCAGATTCGCCAGCCTTCTCACGGCGCTTGTCGACGATGGCAAGTTGGCCGCCGAGGCGTTTGGCGAGCGAGCGGGCGCGCACGACGCCGCCGACATCGGGCGAGACGACGACGACATTGGAGACGTCATAATGCGCCTTCACGTCGCGCGCCATAACCGGAACGGAATAGAGGTTGTCGGTCGGGATATCGAAGAAACCCTGAATCTGACCGGCGTGCAGGTCGAGCGTCAGGACGCGGTTGGCACCCGCCTCGGTGATGAGGTTGGCGACGAGTTTGGCGGAGATCGGCGTGCGCGGGCCGGGTTTGCGGTCCTGCCTGGCATAGCCAAAGTAGGGGATCACGGCGGTGATGCGGCGGGCCGAGGAGCGGCGCAGCGCGTCGATCATGATCAGCATTTCCATCAGATGATCATTGACCGGATAAGAGGTGGACTGGAGGACGAAGACATCTTCGCCGCGGACATTCTCCTGAATTTCGAGGAAGATTTCCTGATCGGCGAAACGGCGGACGCTGGCCTTGCCGAGCGGGATGTTGAGATATTTCGCCACCTGCTCGGCCAAAACCCGGTTGGAATTGCCCGCGAAGATTTTCATGCCTGAGGTTCCGGATTGGCCGCTGTTGGGCGTTTAGCGGGCGGGGCCAAAAGATTCAAGCTTTGGACAACGCCATGGCTTGCGCTTTCCAATGGAGATTTGCTGGTTCAGGCGCCGCTGTTGGCCCGCCAGCCGGCAAACTGGTCCATGGTGCGGTCGGCGATTTTCTCCATGAGCGAGGCGGGCACTGATTCCCAGGATGCGGCTGCCGCGGCGGCGCCGGCTGATTCCTGCCCGCTGATGCGGTGCAGGCGGTTGCCGGACGGATCGATGACGTCAAAAACATAAAGCACGGTCAGCTTGCCGCCCTCGTTCAGCAGCGAGAAATAGCCTTTGAGAATGTGCGTCACATTCTTTTCACTGGCGGGGAAGATGGCGAGGTTCTTTTCCTTAGCCCGCAAGGTCAGCCGCCGTGACAGCGCGGTCACCTGCGCGACCGGTGCGCCGATCATCGGCGCAAACTGCATCCGGGTGGAAGTGAGCGCCGCAGCCTGCGAAGCGGGCGAGGCGGGCGCGGACGGAGCTGCGACATCCGGAGTGACAGCCGCGATGGGCGCGGAGTTGGCCCTGCCGCCGCCGATATCAAGCGCAGATTCGGTGCTATTGCACCCGGCGAGCACAAGGCCCGCAAGCAAAAGTGGCGGCAATTTCCCCAAGTTCATTTGTGCGGGCCTCCCGAGCCTCGTTTATTGTCTCATTGTCACAAACGTCCCTTTGTTAGTTTCAACGGACAATTAAGTCCAGAGAGTGGCGGGACAAAGGTTCGGAGGGCCCTTCGCGGGTCAGCGATGTGCGGCCAAGGCAAATGGCGGTTTCGCTTTCCGAATCCATGATGATCATATGGGCGAACAGCACCATGTTGGGGACGATCTTCACAGGATTGCCCGCATAAAACATCGGCATGTCCATCCAGGACGGAGTGAAGCGCGCGCCAAGCGAATAGCCGCAGGCATTCAGCCGGTGGCGTCCAAGCCCTGCTTCATCCATGACCTTTGAGTGCGCTGCAAACACGTCGCCAAATGTGTTGCCGGGAATCATCGCAAGCTCGCACGCAGTCAGCGCGGCCTGCGAGGCGTTGTGCAGCTCCGGATGCCGCGGTTGCGGCCTGCCGATGACAATCGTGCGCATCATAGCGGCATGGTAGTGATGATGGACGCCCGCCCATTCCAGCGTCAGCTGGTCGTTTTCGTCGAGCGCGCGCCGTCCCGCCTTGTAGCGGCAGAGTAGGGCGTCCTTGCCCGATCCGATGATAAACTCGTTGCCCGGATAATCGCCGCCGCCTTCAAAAATGGCGCTGTGCATGGCGGCGAGAATCCGGCCCTCGTCCGCGCCGCCCTTGATCAGCGGCAGGGCTGCGTCCAGCGCTGCATCCGCCAGCTCGCCGGCGCGCCGGACTTTTTCAATTTCGGCGGCGCTTTTGACCGAGCGCATAGCGTCGATCTGGCCCGAAAAATCGATGAGGGAACAAAAAGTCGTCAGCTGCTGGTCAAGCCTTCGGCCATTCCCGGCCGTCAGGCCGTGCGTGTCATATTCAACGCCGACGCGCATGCCCAACAGGCCGAGATCATTCATCAGATTGCGCAAGTCGAGCGCCGCGTTGGCATTGTCGCGGTCGGTCCAGACAACGATATTGTCAATGATCGACGTGTGCTTGGCCTGCCGAAGGTCCGCCGAGCGCGTTAACAACACCATCGAGCCGTCGGCTTTGACGATCAGGCTCTGGAAAAAACAGAATCCGAATGTGTCATATCCGGTGAGCCAATACATGCTCTCCTGCGCGAACAGCAGCACGGCGTCGAGCTTTTGTGTCGACATGGCGGCGCGGAGCTGCGCCATGCGCGCATCGAATTCCTCACGGGCAAAATGCAGGGCCATTACGCGCTCCTTATGGAAATTGCCGAAAGCTGGCGGCCATAGTCGGCCTCCTTGCGGTGCGTGGCGCGCCGGTAGGAGTAGAAGTTATCTTCATCCGCATAGGTGCAGTCATCCGTCATTGCGCATTCGACGCCCGCCGCCTCCAGCCTGTGCAAAGAGAATGCGCGCAAGTCGAACATCGAATGATCCGGCTTTGGGCTTGGGATGAAGAAACGCTTGAAGCTTGAATCCTGCGTGGTGAACGTTGACACATATTCCGGCCCGACTTCATAATTGCGCTGGCTGATCGATGGTCCCAGCACGGCCCGGATGTCCGCGCGCCGAGCTCCGGTTTTTTCCATGGCCGCAATCGTGTTTTCAAGGACGCCGCCGATCGCGCCTTTCCAGCCCGCATGGGCCGCGCCGATCACCCCGGCTTTTGGATCGGAGAACAGAATTGGCCCGCAATCAGCCGTGACCACGCCGATGACGAGGCCCGGTGTCGCCGTGACAATGCCGTCCGCTTTGGGCTTTTCACCCTGAAACGGCTTGTCGACGACGACGGCGTCTGGCGAATGCACCTGCCATGGTGTGACAATGGCTTCAGCGCGCGGGTTCATGAATTTTGCGGCGCGCCTGCGGTTTTCAGCGACGGCTTCCGGCGCGTCCTGCGATCCAGACCCGACATTGAGCCCCCGATAAAGACCGGAGGAGACGCCGCCTTGTCGGGTGAAAAACCCATGCCGGACGCCAGCGCTGTCAAGCAGCGTGTGGGTTTTCGGTTCAGGAGTTTCGCCGTTCAGCATGTTCGGACCCTGCTGGCAAATCGCGCGGAAAGTGGTTCAGGCGGGACGCAGTGTCAATGCGGTATTTTAAGCGGCGGCAGGTCAACAGGTGCGCTTTTGATGCATAAGACCTTGAAAAGGCTACCCATCTGTGACGCATCTGTCAGGCGGTGAAGAGCTGAATCAATTGTGTCCGCCGTGCTGGCCGCTGCGCCTGATTTCAGCATTTGCGCCCGCGCCTCAATTCCGCAGCCTTTGAGGAAATCACCCTGGTACATAGTCTCTTGGACACACAGCCCCTCAGCGCGCGCAATGGACGCAAGCGATGCAAAATCGACGTGGCTTGTGAGGTCCGCCTCTCCCGGAGAATCAAATGCGCCGGCGTATTTCTGCCTTTTCACCGCCTGCAGCGTGTTGCCAAATCCTGAGTCTGCATGGCCATAGTCAATGACGAGCGCAAAACCTTTGTGACGCTTAATCTGATGCGCAAGGACCTTAAGTATTTTCAGACGCTCGGGGGCTTGTTCATATATTTGTCCCGGAGGCTGCGCGGCGTGCCCGAAGGGCAGGTTGCGCTCGTTTAACCGACTGGCGCCAATGCCAAACTCGAGCTGATCTGCAAGACCAATCCGGACAGTTCTTTCGATCCACCCTTGCTCAGTTTTCACAAATTGAGCGGTGGGGATGGCATCAAAAAGTTCGTTGGCGACAATTCCGAGCGGACAGGCAGGCAAGTTTTCGGGGCTGGCATGCCAAGATATTCTGGCATCATCTCCCTTGAGCTTTTCCTTTTGCACGAGCGTCAGGGAGGGGCTTGCCTCGACCAGATGCGCGTCGGGCAACGCGCCGTTGTCCAGCTTGCTGATCGTGCGCAGCATGTCCTGCATCAGCGTGCCGCGTCCAGGCCCGAGTTCAACCAACGCCAAGTCCGGAAGGTTCATGGTCTGGCGCGCGGAAACCCACCATGCGGCAAGCATTTCGCCGAACATCTGGCTGATCTCCGGTGAGGTGGTGAAGTCGCCCTCGACACCGAACGGCTGGCGGGTGGTGTAATATCCATAGTCCGGGTCGAACAGGCAGAGCGCCGTGTAGCGCTCAACGGAAATTGGTCCGTCCCGGCGGATTTCCTCGCGTATTCGCCTCTCCAGCGGCGTCATTTTGCCCGCAGCATCGCCCAGAGTCCTGCTGCGATCATCGGCAGCGACAGGAGCATGCCCATTGTCAGCCAGCCGCCCGCAAGATAGCCGACTTGGCTGTCCGGTTCGCGGACTGTTTCGACCAGAATACGGAAAAGGCCGTATAGAGCGACGAACGCGCCTGCGATGAAACCGGGAGTCCGGAGCTTGAACACAGAATCGCTCAGGATGCGCATCGCGATAAACAGCGCCAGCCCCTCCAGCGCCGCCTCATAAATCTGGCTCGGGTGGCGGGGCAGCGGGCCGCCATTCGGGAATATCACGCCCCATGACACATCGGTGACTCGGCCCCAGAGTTCAGAATTGATGAAATTTGCCAGCCGAACCAACCCCAAGCCCACTGGTGCCGCGCAGGCGATGACATCGAACAGCGACCAGACGTTGATTGCCCTGCGGCGGGCGAAAAGGATCATGGCGATGACCATGCCGAGAAAGCCGCCATGGAAAGACATGCCGCCGTTCCACACATAGAAGATTGACAAGGGATCAGCAGCGTATCTGGCGAAGTCGTAGAACAATATATGCCCGATGCGTCCACCCAGAACGATGCCCAGCGCCGCCCATAAGACAAAGTCGTCGAGGTCGGGCTCGGCCATCGGCGGCACATTGTCGCGCCAGAGGCGCATGTTGCCGACAAGCCGCTTGCCGTACCACCAGGCGAACATGATGCCGGCGACATAGCCGAGGCCGTACCAATGCAGCGACAGGGGCCCGAGATTGATAATCACCGGGTCAATGCCGGGAAAGGTGATGGCAAGCAGGGTTGATTGAAAACTGGCCGTCAAGGCATGACTCCGCATTGATTTGGCGCGCTTCGCGCTTGATGCACTTTCGGGCCCGGCGGGTCAATGCGCGCGGCTTCTTGCAATGAAGGTCCGCCGCGACTACCTGTCTGAAACAACAGACAGGAGCCGGACATGGCGCAGAATTCAAACCGCATACTTGATGAGCTTGCAAAGTTGATGACCGATGCCGCAGGTGCGGCACAGGGCGTCAAGCGCGAAGTCGAGGGCGCGTTCAGGGCACAAGGCGAGCGGTTCCTCAATTCGATGGATCTGGTGCAGCGCGAGGAGTTCGACGCGGTCATGGCGATGGCACAGAAGGCGCGGGAGGAGAATGAAACGCTCTCCAAACGCATCGACGCGCTGGAGGCGCAGCTTGGCATTTCCGCGCCGAGAGTAAAGGCCGCGCCGAAAAAGCCGGCGAAAGCCGCCGCCGCCCAGAAATAATCCACAGCTCGTTTCACTTATTGCAAAAGCGCGAAATTGCGAGTCGTTTGAATCGCTTAGGCTTGCGTCGCCCATGTGGATAAAGTGATTACTCCACATGCATTTTCGCTGTCCCGGCTGATGAGGCTGGCGCTGAGGTTTTCAATCAATAGACTGAAATTGCTGATTGATTCGGAACTCCCTTCCGTTAAGTCAGCTTGTTACCGATTTGCGGCCTGCGGAGCCGCATGGCGTATTAACCGGTTCAGAGTATTTTTCAGGCGCGAAAGTTTCTTTTGCGGGCATAGCAGGATATTTGCATGGCACTTCTCTCCCCAGACGCGCAGCGCGAGGCGCATCCGATGGATGTGATTGAGGGCGTCGCGCACGCCAATGACTGGACCTTTGAGCGGGCGGGCGACGATGAGGTCGCCATGGGCTTTGTCGGCAAGTGGGCCGAATATAACATCGCCTTTTCCTGGCTCGCCGATCATGAGGCGCTGCATCTTTCCTGCGCGTGGGAAGTCAAGGTCGGCGAGTCGCGCTGGAACGAGCTGACCAAGCTTCTCGCCGCGATCAATGAGCAGATGCTGCTTGGCCATTTTGACTTCTGGCAGAGCGAAGGAATTATCATGTACCGGCAGACGCTGGTTCTGACCGGCGGCGTCGAGCCGACCGACCGGCAGATCGAGGCCATTCTCGACAATGCGATCAAGTCCTGTGAAAACTATTTTCCCGCGTTCCAATATGTCATTTGGTCCGGCGTTCCGGCTCGCGAGGCGCTGGACAATGTTTTGTTTGAAACTGTCGGGACGGCTTGAGTTCCATGAGCCAAGTCGCTTCTGAAACAATCAGCTTCGCCGATTTCATCAAGGTCGACATCCGCGCCGGGACCATTGTGGCCGCAGAGCCGTTCCCCGAGGCGCGCAAGCCGGCGTTCAAGCTGCGCATTGATTTCGGCCCGCAGATTGGCGTCAAGCGCTCGTCGGCGCAGATCACCAAACACTACGCCCCGGAAGCGCTCATCGGCAGCCAGGTGATGGCCGTCATCAACTTCCCGCCGCGCCAGATCGGGCCGTTCATGTCAGAAGTGCTGACGCTGGGCTTCCCGGACGAGGCGGGCGAGGTCGTGCTGTGCGGGCCGGAGCACAGGGTGCCAGACGGGGGACGGCTGTTTTAGAATTATGGGATGCCGGCGCCGCGGGCGTGGAGTCCGAATGCTGCGGCAAAATACGCTTCCACCGGGATTGCGGCCCATACTCCCAAACCTACCGCACCATGAACAAAGTCCCAAAGGCCGAACAGCGCCAGCGCAGTCATTGAAACCGAGAGCCCGGCGCTGATTGACTGGCGCAGCGGCGAGTTTTCGGCGCCGTGCGACAGGACCAGAATTACGCCTATCCCCAGGAACAGCGCCGACATGCGCCGCCCCATCAGCTGTCCTTCGGGCGTCATATCAACACCGAAAATCGAGAAGGGCAAAATAGGCACGAACGCAAAGGCAAAGAACAGAATCAAAGTGACAAAAGCGCCGAGCCGGGCGATGAGGGAAAATGACGGCAAGGGAGTCTCCAATCATTGTCGTTGAAGTTCTGGCATCGGACCATGATGATTTCAGTACGTGACGTTCTGCCCTTGATCCTTGGCAGCCTGTTCAAGGATGAAGGATTCTGCTCCGGCAGCCCGGCTCACGCCGGCAGTTTCACCTCCGCTCTCAGCCCGCCGAGCGGGCTCTTGGCGAGCTTGATTGTGCCGCCGTGGGCGTTGGCGATGTCGCGGGCGATGGAGAGGCCAAGGCCGGTGCCGCTTTCATCTTGGTTGCGGGCTTCGTCGAGGCGCACGAAAGGGCGGAACACTTCCTCACGGCTTTCCTTCGGGATGCCCGGACCATCGTCGTCGACCCGCAGCGTGAGCCAGCCCTTTACGTGGGTGGCGGTGACTGTGACGGTTTCGGCATGGCGGAAGGCGTTGGACGCCAGGTTGGTGACGAGGCGGGTGAAGGCGCTGGGTTTGACGTAGACGAGCGGCTTGCCCGTCATTGAAAAATCGAAGCGCTTGCCGCGCATTTTCGCCTCCGAGGCGAGCTTGTCCAGCAACGCCTCGAGATCGAGCTCCCCGGTCACTTCGTCGCCTTCGCCGCGCGCAAACGCCAAATAGCCTTCCAGCATCTGCTGCATGTCGCTGACATCCTGCTCCAAAGCCCGGGTGTTGAGCTTGGGAGAGGCGAGTGCCAGCTGCAGTTTGAAGCGCGTGAGGATGGTGCGCAGATCGTGGCTGACACCGGAGAGCATGGCGGTGCGCTGCTCGATCTGCCGCTCGATGCGTTCGCGCATCTGAATGAAAGCAAGTCCCGCGCGGCGGACTTCCTCGGCGCCGCGTGGGCGGAAGTCGCGGGGCATCGGCCGGCCCTTGCCAAAACTCTCCGCAGCCGTCGCCAACTGCTGGATCGGTCTGATCTGGTTGCGCAGGAACAGAATCGAGATGGCGAGCAGGACGAGCGAAGTCCCGACCATCCACAAGAGAAAAATATGGGTGTTGGACGCATAGGCCTGGCTGCGGCGGGCGAAGACGCGCAGGACCTTGTTACCCAGCTGCACCCTGATTTCGACCAGATTGGAATCGCCCACCGTGTCAATCCAGAACGGGCGGTTGACCTGTTTGGTCAGTTCTTCAGTCAGGATGTTGTCCAGTATCGAAAAGAACGGCTTGGCTCCGGGGGTAGGCAGGGGCTCGGCGGGCAGAATCGAAATATTGAGCGCCATTTTTTCTTCGGCGATTTTTGTGACCGATTCGAAATCCCTGTCCTGCGGATAGGTTTCGATAATCCCAATTATGGCGGAAATATCGCGTACGACCGCAGTTGAGAGGCGCTGGGTCACGGTCTGCCAATGCCGCTCCATGAAAACGAAAGCGACGACGGACTGCAGAACGACCATCGGCACGATGATGATGAGCAGCGAGCGCGCATAGAGGCGCTTTGGCATGTGGCGCGAAACCCAGTTCGCCATGCGCCGAATGGGCGAAAGCTGGCCGCTGTAAAGCCGCACCGCCTTTTGCAGCCGCCGCAGCCGCCTTGCGCTTTCCCTGCTTGACAGTGACACGGCTGGCGACTGGCCCCGGAAGTTATTCGATGGAAAGCTTATAGCCTATTCCACGCACGGTTTGCAGGTAAACCGGGTTTGCCGGGTCAAATTCGATTTTTCGCCGAAGCCGGTTAATCTGCACATCAATCGTGCGCTCGCCGATTTCCGATTCCGCGCCGACCAGCTCATAACGCGGCACAGTTTCGCCGGGCTTCTGGGCGAATGCCGACATGATCTCCTGTTCGCGGTCGGTGAGGCGTATCACTTCCGCGCCCTTTTTCAGCTCGCGCTTGACGATGTTGAAGGAAAAGCCGCCGAAAATTATCTGTTCCAGTTTCGGTTTGGCGGGCGCGCCACCACGCCGCAAAATGCTGTTGATGCGCAGAATCAACTCACGCGGATCAAAGGGTTTGGAAATGTAATCGTCGGCCCCTGCCTCAAGGCCCCTGATGCGCATGTCGGTCTCTGACAAAGCTGTCAGCATCAGGATCGGCACATCCTTGGTTTCACGCAGCGATTTGGTCAATTCGACGCCGCTTTCTCCAGCCATCATCACGTCGAGCACAAGCAGATCGAAATCCAGCCCCAACAATTTGCGCCGCGCCTCAGAGGCGTTGGCAGCGACCGTGACGCGGAAGCCGCGCTCGGTCAGATATTGTGACAGAAGGCTGCGGATGCGGGTGTCGTCGTCAACCACCAAAAGATGCGCTGCGTCATCGTCGGGCTGGTTGCGTTCTGTGGCGGCGTCAGCCATGGTCTGCTCCATTATTGGCATTGATCTGCCCCCGCAGCTCCTGGTCAACCATTGCTTTCAAAAAATCCTCGATGACCTGCCGGCTTTCCTGACCGACTTCCTCCAGTGCGCGCGAAATGCGCCCAATTTGCAGACGGGTCAGCGAAAGTGTCAAATCCCGGCCCTTCTGGCTCAAATGAAGTTCACGCTGACGGCGGTCCTTTGCGCCGTGAACCTGAAAGACATAGCCTGTGTCGATCAGTTCTTTCAGCACGCGCGCCAGGCTCTGTTTGGTGATTTTCAGTATATCCAGCAATTCGGCGACATTCAGGCCGGGCTTGCGGTTGACGAAATGCAGGACGCGGTGATGGGCGCGGCCGAAACCGTATTCGAGCAGCAAAGCGTCGGCGTCGCCGGTGAAATCGCGGTAGGCGAAGAACAGCAACTCGATCAGCCTGGTATGGCCGCTGTTGCCGGCCTCCTCCGCGCCGGAGGCCGGGATGACCGCATCCTGCGAGACCGCCATACGCATTTCTCCAAATTATGTCAGCACTATTGACTTATTTTTTGCTGCCTGTAAATTTCAATCTCAGTCTTGGCCATATTTTGACGGAACGCAAAGCTAAGCGGCGGTTTCTGCCTGTCGCAGCGGCAGATCAGACGATGGCGGCGGATTGTTCCAACTCAAGCGGCGGCTCAGCCCCGGAGATAGAAGATGGCTTCCATACCTTTTGATCAGCTCGACGGATTCATCTGGATGAACGGCAGCTTGATTCCGGCGCGCGAGGCAAAGACCCATGTGCTGACGCACGGCTTGCATTACGGCTCCTCGGTGTTTGAAGGTGAGCGCGCCTATGGCGGCGTCATTTTCAAATCGCGGGAACATTCCGAGCGTTTTCACAAGTCGGCCGAGCTGTTGGATTTCGAAATTCCCTACAGTGTCGATGCGCTTTTGGAGGCCAAAGACGCAGTTATCAAGGCAAACGGTTTTCAAAACTGCTATGTCCGGCCTGTCGCCTTCAGAGGCAGCGAGATGATGGCGGTTGCGGCTCAGCACGCCAAAATCCATGTCGCCGTCGCCGTCTGGGATTGGCCTTCGATGTTTGACGTCGCGCAAAAGATGAAAGGCATCCGCCTCGACATCGCTGAATACCGCCGGCCTGACCCAATCACCGCGCCATTTAACAGCAAGGCTGCCGGGCTCTACATGATCTGCACGATCTCCAAGCACCGGGCGGAGCGCAGGGGCTATGCCGACGCGATGATGCTGGACTGGCAGGGCCGGGTGGCCGAATGCACCGGCGCGAACATTTTCTTCACACGCGACGGTGCGGTGCACACGCCGATCGCGGACTGTTTCCTCAACGGCATCACCCGCCGGACCGTGATCGAATTGGCGAAGCGGCGCGGCATGGAAGTCGTCGAACGCCGCATCATGCCGGACGAGCTTGATTCGTTTAATGAATGTTTCATCTGCGGCACCGGCGCGGAGGTCACTCCGGTATCCGAGGTCGGCCCGCACAGGTTTAAGCCTGGAAATATCTCGATGACGCTTTTGCAGGATTATACCGCAGAAGTGCAGCCAAAGGCCTGATATTGGCTAAATTGAGCGGAAAACGACGCTTAAGCCGCTGTCGAAACGATTGAATGCGTCGCCGTATGGTTGACGAATTGTTAAACGCATTTGACATTCGTTGCATTAGCGGCTTCATTTCGCCCGCGACTAAAAGTCGTTCGGGGTAACAAATCGGGATTTGAACATATGGAAACCATCATTCCTCTCATCATTCAGGCCATTTCCGGCGCGGCCGGCGGCGGCATTGTCGGCAATCTGGTCAAGTCGGCCGGCATGACGCTTCTGCCGAAGCTGATTGCAGGCGCGGTCGGCGGCGTTGGCGGCAACGCGGCGCTCGGCGGCATCCTAGGCCCGCTCTTGGGCGCGGCGGCAGGCGGCGGTCTCGATGTCAGCAGCATCATCAGCCAGGTACTGTCCGGCGGCATTGGCGGCGGCGTTTTGACCGCAATCGCCAGCCTCGTCATGAATGCCATGAAGAAGTAATTCTTCGGTTTGATTTTATTGAGCGGGCGGGTCGCATCCCGCCCGTTTCATTTTGAGGATTGCACAATGGGCCAGCTCAGCGCCGTCATTGTTCCGGTGACGCTTTTCCAGCAAAACTGCACCATTCTGTTTGACGCCGAAACGCGGCAGGGCGTCGTCGTTGATCCGGGCGGCGATGTGGACAAGATCGCTGCGGCGCTGGCGGCGAACAGGATCAAGATTGAAGCCATCTGGATCACCCATGGCCATCTCGACCATGCCGGCGGGGCAATGGAACTCAAAGAGCGGCTTGGCGTGTCGATCATTGGACCGCACATTGCCGATAAGTTCATTCTCGACAATATTGAAATGTCGGTCGCAGGCT
>JANMMM010000175.1:0-20568 GCA_031373225.1 Phyllobacteriaceae bacterium
CGGCAGCCGTCAGATTGCGCCGGTTTCGCAATCCCACCCCGCCGACACAACGCAGCCGTCAGCGCATGTCTTTGACCTCGCCGAAACCGAGAAGCAGACCTTTGTCGTGCGTCTGCGCGTCGATGGCGTGGACAGCATTCCGGTTGTCGCTGATCCGGCGGACGGGCTGCCATCCTTCGACCCAACCCAGAAGGTGACCGTGCAATGACACCGCAGGAACGCTGGCTGACGGCAAACAACGCGTATCTTTCCGCCGCGCTTGTCTGGCTGCGCCAGCTGCTGGCCCAGCGGTCAGCGCCCGCGTCACGGCGGAAAAAGCCGCTTCCGCCATTTCTGTTCATCCGGCCGGACCTTGACGAATTTGACCCTCTGGCGGCTAAGGAAAAACCAAATGCGCGGCGCGGTGTCCGGGCAGGCAGGGACGCGCCGGCGCCAGTCTCTCTTGCCCCGCCTGCGCTAGCGTCGCTTTCACATGCGCTCCGGCTCAGCGAATTTGAGACGCGTGTGCTGTTTTTGAGCGCGGCGACCGAGTTTGACAGCGGCATCGCCGCCTTGTTTGCGCAGGCCATGGGCGAGCCGGCAAAAGCCCATGCCAGCTTCGGCCTCGCCTTCAGCCTGTTTGACGAGCCAGCATGGGACGCCATGTCGCCGGAGCGGTCGCTGCGCTATTGGCGGCTCATTGAAATCAGCCAGCCCGGCGCGCAGCCCTTGACCATGAGCGCCATCAAGGCGGATGAGCGTATCATCAATTTCATCAAGGGCCTCAACTATCTGGACGACCGGCTGTCGCCGCTGCTCGACGCAATGGACGGCGGCGGGCCGGAACTGCCGCCCTCGCATGCCGCCATTGCCGGGGAGATCGAGGCAAGGCTCCGGGCTGGCGGCGCGCTTGCTGTGTGCCAGCTCGCGGGCATTGACGCGCCGTCGAAACGCGCCGTGGCGCTTGCCGTGGCGGACAGGCTGCGCCTCACTCTTTACCGGATCAGCGCCGACAGCCTGCCGCAGGCCGGGGCTGACCTTGAGACCTTTCTGCGCCTCTGGCAGCGCGAGACCGCGCTTATGCCTATGGCGCTGTATGTCGAGTTCGGCGCGGTGGAGCGGGACAGTCCTGTTGCCAAAGCCGTGGCGCGCTTGCTGTCGCGCAGCCAAGGAATCATCTTTCTCGACACGCGCGACGCATGGCCGGAACCGGGATTTGAAACCGTGGTGTCCGACATCGCCAAACCTCTGGCCGCCGAGCAATTGGAAGCATGGCAGGCCGTTTTGGGCGAGGCCGCGCCCACTGGCCTGCCCGCGCGGCTGGCCGGGCAGTTCAGCCTCAGCCTCGCCGATATTCAAAGCCTTGCCGCCGCCGCCAAGGGCCAGCCGGCCGCGACGCTTGAAACCCGGCTGTGGCGCGATTGTCTTGCCCGGCTGCGTCCGGCGCTGGACCGGCTCGGCCAGACCATCGACGCCAAGGCCGGCTGGGACGATCTGGTCCTGCCCAGACAGGAGCATGACCTTTTGCGCCAGATCGCCGCGCAGGTGCGGGGCCGGGCGGAAGTCTATGATGATTGGGGCTTCCGCGCCCGGATGAACAGGGGCCTTGGCATCAGCGTGCTGTTCGCGGGCGACAGCGGCACCGGCAAGACCATGGCGGCGGAGGTGATCGCCCGCGACCTCGGCCTCATCCTTTACCGGATCGACCTGTCGGGCGTTGTCAGCAAGTATATCGGCGAGACTGAGAAGAATTTGCGCAAAGTTTTCGACGCGGCGGAGGATGGCGGCGCGGTGCTGTTCTTCGACGAGGCCGACGCGCTGTTTGGCGCGCGCTCGGAGGTCAAGGACAGCCATGACCGCTACGCCAATATCGAGATCAATTATCTTTTGCAGCGCATCGAATCCTACCGGGGCCTTGCCATTCTTGCCAGCAACATGAAGAAATCGCTCGATCAGGCCTTCCTGCGGCGGCTGCGCTTCATCGTCAATTTCCCGCATCCGGGCGCGGCGGAGCGCCTGCTGATGTGGGAGAAAGCCTTCCCGCCGCAAACGCCGGTGCAGGATCTGGACGCCGCCCGCCTCGCCAGGCTCAACCTCACCGGCGGCAGCATCACCAATGTCGCCCTCAACGCCGCCTTCCTCGCCGCAAATTCAGGCGGCCCGGTCACCATGCAGCTGATTTTCGAAGCCGCCCGCGCCGAATTCCGCAAACTGGAAAAGCCGGTGAACGAAGCGGATTTCAGGCTGCTCGAAGCCGTGGGAGGACAGGCATGAGGATCAATCTCCATATCGAAAAACTCGTGCTGGATGGCCTGCCGCTGGAGCGCCGCGACGGCCCTGCCGTGCAGCGCGCCGTTGAGCGGGAACTGACGCGCCTGATGGCGGACGGAAATTTCGCCGGCTCACAATCAGTCCCCGCCGCGCGCGCCCCGGCCATCACTCTGACAGGCGCCTCGCCACAGCGCGCCGGACGGCAGATCGCAACGTCGGTGTTTGAGGGGATCAGGCAATGAACAAAGCCCTCGCTCAAGCCCAACCCGACTTTACCCCAGCCCCCCGCCTCCTCCAGCGCAAATGCAGCTGCGGCAATCACACGGCCTCAGGCGGTGAATGTGCCGAATGTGCGGGTAAGAAAAACAAAATGCAGCGCAAGCTGCGCATCGGCGCGGCGAATGATCCGCTGGAGCATGAGGCGGAACGGATTGCCGAGCAGGTGATGCGCAGCCCCGCAGGCGGCGCGGTCATCCACGCCCCGCCAAGCATCCAGTGTATGGGCAGTGCGGGCGGAGATTTTGAGGGCGAGGTCCCAGACAGCGTGACACGGACGCTGGCGGGATCGGGCCGGGCGCTGGACGCGCCGCTGAGGCAGGACATGGAGGCGCGGTTCGGCCGCGACTTCTCCGGCGTGCGCGTGCATCAGGGCGGGCTGGCGGAGCGGTCGGCGCGGGAGGTGAATGCGCGGGCGTACACGGTTGGGAGCGATGTGGTGTTTGGCGCGGGCGAGTATGCGCCGGGGTCGCAAGCGGGGCAGCGGCTGATCGCGCATGAGCTGGCGCATGTGGCGCAGCAGGGCAGTGAGAGATTAGAACCTGCGATCAGGCGTAGACGTGTCCCATCTAGTGCTGGTCTAAACGATGCGTTAGCCAGACGCGGCGTGAGTTTGGCCCGTGGTAGGACCGGATTGGCTCGAGTACTCAGTCGTGCTTTGGCCGGATTGACTGTAGCGCAGCAGACAACGGTCGCAACTGCGGCGGCGACGTTTGGCATAAACTGGACATCTGAGGAAAACCTTTTGATCAGACTCAGTTCAGCTACGCGGGTACAGCTCTCAAGCTTCGCTGATGCTATCCGAACGGCTGCTCCTGACGCTGAATTAGGGGACCCGCTGCTGATTAACACTGGAGCACGAACGGGCACGACCGACGCCGCAAATATAGCATCTTTAGTCAACAATGCGAATAGCGTCTTTGCAACAATTTCGGGTGGCGCAAATGATGTTGATATTGGGCAAATATTCGGAACGTCCAACGTTGCCGCCGCAAAGTTGAAATATTCTAACGCTGTCGCACAGTTGAATCGACTCCACGCAGCCAGCAGCATCGTCACAGATCGGTCCGGCTTTAACGACGAAGTGGGTCTGGGCGGCCTGTCCAATTCTACTCAGATATTACTACACCCAACAACGATCGATAATCCAACTGTCATTGAGTCGATCATCATTATGATTCATGAGAGCATGCATGCCGGAAACAGTAATGTTAGAGATTTCGGGTACATAGGCCAACCATCGTTCACCGTGTTGCCTGAAACAGTAAAGCTAACTAACGCCGCTCATTTTGAAGTGGTGCCACGTCGAATCCTTGGGGCGAGCCACGCATTTTCCGGACAGATATTTGTTCCTGCTGGGACCTCAATCGGCGGTGTGACGGCACCGGCGTTGACTCCGCGAGAACAGGCGGTGCGCGGTGCTTCAGAGGTATTCCGGTCAGCGTGGGCAGCTGGCCTGAACTTGCACACACTGTACGTGCGGTTGTACCGCACCCCTTCTGAATGGAACACGCTTGATCTCGCAGCAAACTTCACAGGTGCCGCCGCACGATCTCGCTTTTCCAATACATTGCCGTTTTGGTCCAACGTTGAATCGTTGACAATTCATACCCGCTTGTCAAGCATTAGCCCAACAGGTGCCGCATCAATCAGGCCTGTGACCCTAATCGATATATCTTTGTCCGAAGGTTTAATCCGCAAGCTGTCCAAAGGCATGAACCACACCCCACAGACCGAATCAGCTGCTCTGGCGTTCGAATCAGCCAATGCTACAGCTTCTGAAATTGCGGCTGCTAGTGCAAGCGTCAATGTCGAGCGCGATCTGTTGATTAGATTAGTAATTCGAACGAAGTTGGGCAGTATCACAGGCACAGTTAATCGTGATGAGTTGGTTGTGGCAAGAATGGCGCAAGCATCTGGCGGTAGCAACTTTACAGACTATCTCCGAATTCGCCCCCCGAGTGCGTTCCCATGATATTATTGTTCAGCGTAAGGTCATCGTCGTCAAGATATTTCAATTGTACGCCAGTATATTTTGACTTATTGCTGATTATCTAACGAAATGTTGAATGTAAGAAGGATTAGTACGATGAATGAGTATAATAAAATATTGAAAGTGAATATTCCTACTTTCGAAGCAAGCTTCTCAGTAACAAATTTTGGAAATTCTATTCCTGCAGTTTTGCAATCAATTTTGAATCACGAAATTGATGTCGGATCAGGCTTCGCTTCGAGCCAGTTTGTACCTGGTCGTTTTTCAAACGCAATCCAAAAGACAACTAATGCTAGGCACGCGATGCAAGTAGTTCGTGAGGACATGAATTCCTCTTTCGTGTTAAGTCTTGATCCGACTGGATCTGCAACCGCGTGTCGTGGTTGGCGCAATTCATCTTACAATGATGGCCCTCAAGTGCACATCGAGGACCGCATTCGTGAGCAATTTGGGTATCGCGGGCACTGGGAAATTAATGGCCTGTGGGTCCACGTCTACCTCTCGTTAGACGATAGCGTTTGCCCGACCGTCAGCGAGCATAGCCATCTAGTGCCTCGTCATACGTCGGAATGGAATCTGCGCTGCCTATCAATTTTACCCACGGAGAATGTGACGCTCAACATGCCACTTTTGATTTGTCAGCTATCCGATGCTGAACCTGTGTTTGGTGAAGATGCACCGCACATAGTTTCCAGTATTGTTCCGGGAAGTTGGCTCGTTCTTTCATCAGGTAACGGTCTTAGATTCAAATTGTATTCAGATTCCGTTAGCGTCGATGCTATGCAAACAATCTATTCGGAGTATTCAATGGATCTAATTAGTTCAGACGCTTGGACGTGTTCCTTCTAAGTGAAGGACATTCGTTCTATTCAATCTATTAAATTAGTGAATTCTCACTCAAGTAGGAAAAATGCGGTGGACGGATTCAATACTAATTATTTCATCCGAAGTATCTCGAATTCAGTTCGAGTACTTTCTAAATTTGTGTGGCAGAGATATTTATGTATTTCTATTTATTTTGTTTTGATATTTCCTTATACTCATTTATATTTGACTTGGATCGATTCAAATTTGTTTAGAGTGGGTGCACCATGACCTCCTTCCCCAACTCCCCCCTCCTGCTCAAAGGCGGCATCGTTCTCATCGATCCCGCCTCCTCCGCCGTGCGGCGGATTATCACGCTCCAATATAATCCCGACACTTTGTCGCGCACCTTGCAGGTGCAGGCAACGGGGGGCGAGGGGGACCGGATGGAGGCTTTCCGGCTGAAGGGGCCGCCGAACGAGACGATCAAGCTTGACGCCGAGATCGACGCGACGGACCAGCTGGAGCATCCTGAGCAGAATCCGACAACGGCGCAGCTCGGGATTTTTCCGCAGCTGGCGGCGCTGGAGACGCTGGTCTATCCGCGCGCCTCGGATTTGCAATTGGCCAACAGCCTGGCGCAGGCGGGCACGCTGGAGATCTCGCCGGCGGAATCGCCGCTGACGCTGTTTGTGTGGAGCAAGACGCGGGTGCTGCCGGTGCGCGTCACCGAGTTCAGCATCAATGAGGAGGCGTTCGACGCCAATCTCAACCCGATCCGCGCTAAAGTAAGTCTTGGCTTACGCGTTCTGTCGGTCAATGATGTCGGCTTCGCCCACAGAGGCGGCAATCTGTTCATGACCTATCTGCAGGGCAAGGAACAGCTGGCGGCGCGCAGCCCGGCGGGCGCCTTCTCCTCGCTCGGCATTTCGGGGATATCATGATGAACCCATACTTCCCGCCGACAAGCCGCTACGCCCCAGTAGAGACTGCGGAGCTTGACGTGAAGGGCGTCGGAAAGGTCATTTATCTGCGCCGCCGCTTCGTGCCGCCGCCGGAACGGTTCGCTCTGTTGCAGGAGCATCTCGTGCGCCAGGGCGAGCGGCTCGACAATATCACCGCGCTGTATCTCGACGATCCCGAACAGTTCTGGCGCATCTGCGACGCCAACCGCGCCATGCGGCCCGACGCGCTGACCGAAACCATCGGGCGGCGGCTGCGCATCACTTTGCCCGAAGGAATACCGGGGACGCCCCATGCTTAAAGGAGTTCACCTCACGCTGATGATCGGCCCGGCGCTTCCGGTCCCGGCGCCACGTGAAGTGATCGAGGCGCTGACCAGCGTCAGCGTCAACCATGACAAGGACCGCTCCGGCTTCCAGCTGTCCTTCGCCGTCAGCAAGAAATCCATTCTTTTAACCACGCTTCTGCCCGCCGGCTATTTCGATCCAATCACCACCCGAATCGTCATCATCGCCACCGTCAGCGGCTTCCCGCATGTTCTGATGGACGGAATGGTGACGCGCCAGGAACTGCAGCCCTCCAATGAGCCCGGACAGTCGACGCTGACGATTACGGGCGAGGATTTGAGTCTGGCAATGGATGTTGTGGATTTGGTGATTCCCTATCCAGCAATGCCGGATGTTGCGAAGATTAACACAATAATTGCGAAATACGGCTTTCTTGGAATTGTGCCGCTCGTCATTCCGCCGATTATATCACAGATTTCTTCGCCGACCGAACGGTGGGAAACGCAGCCCAAAATGACTGACAGGGCTTACATCAAGCAAGTGGCGCAGAAATGCGGCTATGTGTTCTTCATCCGCCCCGGTCCGTTGCCATTGCAGAGCACGGCATACTTCGGACCAGATTTGAATCTGCCGGTGCCTCAAGCTGCTCTCACCATCAATATGGATGCCCATTCGAATGTTGAGACGCTCAGCTTCTCACTTGACGGCACAGCCAAGAAAGTGCGGCTCTACACAATTTTTGATCCCATTACCCGAAGAATACCAATTCCAATTCCGGTTCCAAATATCAGCGTGTTCAAGCCCCCGCTCGGGCTTCGGCTAACGCCGCCAGCAAAGATAGAACTGGCGAGCGACGCCGCCGCACTTGATCCGGCGCAAGCGGCCAAGGGAATCCTTGGCTATCTCATGAACAATTCCGCCGCCATCTCCGGCTCCGGCTCGCTTGATGTCATGCGCTACGGCCATGTGCTGCATGCGCGGATGCTGGTCGGGGTGCGCGGGGCGGGGCTGGCATATGACGGCATGTATTATGTCGAGAGCGTCACTCACGCGCTGAAGCGCGGCGAGTACAAGCAGAATTTCACGCTGTCGCGCGACGGGCTGATCTCCAACACGCCGAGGGTGCTGGTATGAACGGGGAAAAGTTCTGGGGCAAATACCGCGGCACGGTGGTCAACAATATTGATCCGGAGCAGCGCGGTCGCCTGTCCTGCATGGTGCCCGATGTGCTGTCGCTGGTGCCCTCGACCTGGGCTGAGCCCTGCGCGCCGCTGGCGGGGCCGACCGGACCGCCGATGGGCGTTTACATGGTGCCGCCTATCGGCGCGGGCGTCTGGGTCGAGTTCGAACATGGCGATCCGGATTATCCGATCTGGGTCGGCTGCCGCTGGGGGTCATCGGCGGATATTCCAAGTCAAGCCAAGGCCGGCCTTCCTGTCTCACCCAGCATCGTCCTGCAGACAGCCGGGCAGAACATGATTGTCATCAGCGATGTTCCGGGTCCCGCCGGCGGCATCATGATCCGCTCCGGCGCGTCAACGCTTGTAATCAGCCAGAGCGGCATTTCAATGACCGCGCCGAAGATCGAACTAACTGCAGCGACCGTCGATGTTTCGGGCATCACCGATATCAACAAGGGCGCGCTGAAAGTAACATAAGGAGTAAGGGTCATGCCAGGATTTGTGCTGCATATGGGAGCCGTGGTGAACTGTGTCCATGCGGGCATGGCCCAGCCGGCGGCGGCCAATCCGCGCGTCACTGTGTCGGGCCAGGCCATCGTGACCGCCGCAAACGCCTACACGGTCGCGGGCTGCACATTTCCGGCAATGGCGCCCGGCTCGCCGCCCTGCGCGACGGCGCAATGGGTGACATTCGCGACGCGGGTGACCTCGCTTGGCCAGCCTGTGCTGCTTCAGGACAGCCAGGCGGTATGTGTGCCGACGGGAACGCCCCTGCTGATCTCCGTCATTCAGCCCCGCGTTTCGGCAATGTGAGGGTGCCATGAATATTGACTTCCCTTACCATTTTGACACACGCGGCCGCACCGCCTCAATAGACGACGCCGGTCACATCCGCGATATGGTCGAACAGCTGCTCTTCACCAACCCGGGCGAGCGGGTCAACCGGCCGGATTTCGGCAGCGGCATCCTGCAGCTTGTGTTCGCGCCCAACAGCCCGGAGATCGCCGCCGCGCTGCAATTCACCATGCAGGCCGCGCTCGACCGTTTTTTGGGCGACCTGATTGAAGTGCGCAGGCTGGACGTTATCAGCGAAGACGCAAAACTGACGGTGGACCTTTCCTACGCAATCCGCCGCACCGGCGAGGTGCGCGACGAAACCCTGATCAGGAGCGCGCCATGAGTGAAGCGTCGCTGACATGCGCGCTGCCAGCCCGGAGGCGGAAGCTTTTCAACAATTGCGACTGGAACGGCATCGACTTTGTTGAAGTGTCGGCTGACCAGAGGTCGCTGTGCGTACATTTTTTCGGCTCCGTGCCGGAGCGCGTCCGTCCCGCCAACGTCCGCATCGAAGGCGGACGCCGCGTCACGGACATCCGTGTCACCGATGTCCGGCATGAGCCTGCCCATGACGGCGACTTGGACGACTGCCTGCGGGTGACAATTGACAAGCCGGGCGATTTTTCCACCTACAGGCTCTGTCTGGTGAAACGCAGCGGCAGGCCGCTTGACGGATTTGATCCGCGCTATGCCTGCGTCGAGTTTTTTTTCAAGCTGGATTGCGCTTCCGAACTCGACTGCAAGGTGTCCGCCGACTGTCCGCCTGAAATATTTGCGGCACCCGACATCAACTACCTTGCCAGGGATTATGCCAGTTTCCGCCAGCTCATCTTTGATCGGCTGTCAGTGACGATGCCGGATTGGCGCGAGCGCCACGCGCCAGACCTTGGCGTCACGCTGGTCGAAATACTCGCCTACGCCGCCGATCACCTGAGCTACTATCAGGATGCCGTGGCGGGCGAGGCCTATTTGGAGACGGCAAGGCTGCGCACATCAATTCGCCGGCATCTGCGGCTGATCGACTATAATCTGCATGACGGCCTCAACGCGCGGGCGCTGGTGACGGTTTGGGTCTCGTCCGATATCACAATTGAAGATCCCGGTTCCTTCTATTTTGTGACAGGGTTCGAAGGCATCGAGGCGGACGGCGGCGGCATCGCTGACGCAGCGCAGCTGGCCGCTGAGACCGCTGGCGCTTTTGAGGTTTTCGAGCCGGACAGGACCCTTCCCTGCGAGCGGGCAAATTTCTATGCCGCCCATAGCGAGATCCAGATATATACGTGGGGAGACGAGGAGTGCTGCCTTGCCAAGGGCGCGACACAGGCGACTTTGCTGGATGAGGGCGCGCGCTCAGAAGAGAACGTCCAGCGGGCGCTCAAGCTGCTGCCCGGCGACATTCTAATTTTTGAGGAAGTTCTGGGAACCGTCAGCGGCTCCGGCTCTGATGCGGACCCTGGCCGCCGCCATGCTGTGCGGCTGACCGGCTGTTCAACGTCAGAGGACAAACTCTTAAGCAGGCTGGTGCTCGAGGTTGAGTGGGCTTCAGAAGACGCGCTGCCATTCCCCCTGTGCCTTTCGACGCGCAGAGGGCCTCCCGAATGCGATCATTTACATAATATAACCGTGGCGAGGGGCAACGTGATCCTTGTCACGCACGGTGAAACCGTCTGCGAAGACTTGGGGCCTGTCGGTGAAGACCTGGTGCTGGCGGAGTGCGCCTGCGAGGGTTCGGTCATCGAATCTTCAGTCACTTCCAAAAAGTTTGCGCCTCAACTGAAGCATGGGCCGCTGGTCTTCTCCGATCCAGTTTCACAGAATGGACCCGTCAAGCGCATTTTTGTCCGGGACAATGGCCGCGCTGCGCCGCAGTTTAGTCTCACCGAAAAACCCGGTGGCGCGATCTGGGCTCCTGTGGTGAGCCTTTTGGACAGCGATGCCGAGAGCCGGACGTTTGTTGCCGAATGCAGCGACGAGGGTCTGGCAAGCCTGCGCTTCGGCGATGGCGTCTTCGGGCGAAAGCCTGATGTCGGAACAGAGTTTGCGGCTGAATACCGCGTTGGCAATTGTGAAAGCGGTAATGTCGGCCACGACACGATCAACTATATCGTTTTTCAGAACCTGAAGCTCAACGGCGTGACCGTCAGACCGCGCAACCCACTTGCCGCGATGGGGGGAACCGGGCCCCAGTCAGCAGAAGAAGCCCGGGTCATCGCGCCGGGTCTGCTCAAGAGCCGCAGGCAGCGCGCGGTCACGGCGCAAGATTATGCCGAAATCGCCGCGCGCAATTCCAAACTTCAAGGGGCAGCTGCCAGCCTGCGTTGGACCGGAAGCTGGCGCGAGGCCTGTGTTTCCATTGATCCGCTGCGCAGCGAAGCGCCGCCGCCTGACCTTGTCGCGGAAGTGGAGCGTCAGCTTTTCGTCCACCGCCGCATGGGCCACGACCTGTCGGCGGGCGCCGCCCGCTATGTCCCGCTCGACCTGGAGATCGAAGTCTGTGTCCAGCCTCACCACGCGAGAGCCGATGTTCTGCGGGCGCTGCGCAGGACATTCGCATCCGCTTCCGCCAGCGGCTATTTCAATCCCGACAATCTGGTTTTTGGGGGCGGCGTCAGGCTCTCGTCCATTGTCGCGGCGGTGCAGTCGGTTGAGGGCGTTCAGGCGGTGAATGTCACAAAGCTGGAGCGGCTTGGATTTCCCGACCCGGCGGTGATCGGCTCCGGCATTTTGAAGCTGGGCGCTGAGGAAATCGCGCAGCTCGCCAACGACCCTGACTTTCCAGAACATGGCCGATACACTCTAACCTTGCGGGGCGGACGATGACACAGTCTTGCAGCTGTTGCGGCGGCGGCGTCCATGTGGCGCCCGCGGGTCTGTCAAACCGCCCAGGTCTGAGCAAGCTCGACTATCGGCTTGGCGCGCATGGCGCATTCCACAAGGCGATGCTGTCCCGACTGTCGTCTTCCGCATTTCCAGAGCTGCATCGCCTGCGCACACGCGAAGCCTCTGATTTCAGCATTGCTTTCCTCGACGCCTGTGCGGTTGTGGGCGATGTCCTGTGCTTTTATCAGGAGCGCATCGCCAATGAAGGTTATCTTGAAACGGCAACCGAGCGGCGTTCGCTGCTGGAGCTTTCGCGCCTGATCGGATATGTGCCGCGCCCAGGAGTCTCGGCCAGCGCCTATCTCGCCTACACGCTGGAGAAGGGATCGGTTAAGGCGGATATTCCCAAAGGGTCGAAAGCCAACACGATCCCCGGTCCGGGCGAGGACATGCAGGCGTTTGAAACGTCCGAAGCATTCACGGCGCGGGAGAAATGGAACGCCATCAGGCCGCGTTTAACCATGCCGCAGAACGGGGTTTCAATACGCGGCGATGGAGTCCGCAGCCCAGAGCTCTATCTCAAGGGCACGGCGACGCGCCTCAAATCCGGGGACAGGCTGCTGCTGAAAATCAGTGTTGATAGGGCGACGTGGCGCGTTGCCCGCGTCCAGTCGCTGGAGGCCTTCGAGACAGAGAAACACACTCGGGTCGAACTGACGCTCTTGCCTGCAGGCAATGCGCCGAAGATTGCCGATGAATTGGATGGACATCAAGGGGCGGAAGCCGCCGCGGCTGCCTTGCCGGCGGAAGTGCAGGGAGACGCCGCCACACAAGACTGTGAGAAAGAGATCAGCGCATTTTCAGCTGGCATCTCCTCACTTGCCAAGTCCGCCTCAGTGGCGCCGGCCGGCTCGAAGGAGCTGGCCCGGAACGCGAAGGATGCTTTCAAGCCTGGACAGGAGACCATTGCTCGCCTTCTGACACATCTCCAGCCTGAGCTAGCTGCAACGCTTTACACCGCATGGAACAATCTCGCGCCGGCAATACCGGTGGGGATTGAAGCCTATGCCATGCGGGTGGAAGCCCGCCCATTCGGTCACAACGCGCCGCTGCGGTTCGACCACCTCGAACGCGCAACCAGAAAGCCGGTTATGAAGGAATGGGATATCAATGATCCGTGGAACTCTTCCGCGGCTGTTGACCTCCAGGGCCAAGATAACCAAACAGGTCTTAAAGAATTGGCGGCCGACGCTTCGCTGCCACAGCTCCCGGTTCATCACGGGCCAATGACGCTTTACCTCGACAACGAATATGACATTTCAAACGACGGCGAAGTCGTCATCGAAACAGAAAACACCGGTGTGTCGGTCATCAGTCCGGCCTCAGCTGTTAAGGGTTCAATTGCGGCGTACGGCCTGAGCGGCAAAACTGTGAAAATCAACTGGACTGCTGCGAAGGACCGCCTCAACCGGCCTTGGCTTGCGGACGTTCGTGTTTTCGCTCCCGTCCGCCAAGTCCGCGTTTTTGCAGGCGGGGAAAAACTCGATCTCGCTGAGCGTCCGAATGGAGAAGCCATCTGCGGCGACAGTTTCGAACTCAACGGCCTTTACGACGGTCTCGAGGCGGGGCAGTGGCTCATCGTGAGCGGTGAAAGGACGGACATTAAGGATGGCGCTGGAAATTCGATCCGCGGAATAATCGCGTCAGAACTGGTGATGCTGAAAAGTGTGGAACAATATGTGGCGCCTGATGGCTGCACCGCCGCCGCCGGTGAAACCTATCACAGCAAGATCACGCTGGAGGCGCAGTCGATTGGCGCTGAAGGCGAGTCAAAATCCGGCCTCGCCTACTGCTACAAGCGCGACACGGTCACCATAAATGCAAACGTGGTGAAGGCGACGCATGGGGAAACCAGGGTCGAAACTCTGGGCAGCGGCAATGCGGCGGAACCATTTCAAAGCTTTGAGCTGAAACAGCTTCCACTTACCCATGTTTCGGCTCCGACGGCTTCCGGCACGCAGTCGACGCTGGAGGTGCTGGTCAACGGCGCCGCATGGCGCGAGACGCCGGGCCTTGCAGGCGAAAACGACAGCGCGCGGAGGTTTGTCGCCAGCACCGACGACGAGGGCCGCACGTCGGTCATGTTCGGCGATGGGAGGCGCGGTCTGCGGCTGCCGACCGGGCGCGAAAATATCCGGGCCACATACCGGAGCGGAATTGGCAGAAACGGCAATGTCAAGGCGAAGCAGATTTCGCTGCTGGCATCGCGGCCGCTCGGGGTGAAGGAAGTCATCAATCCGGTCCGCGCGTCGGGCGGGGCCGACCGGGAGAGCATCTCCGCGATACGCGGCAACGCACCGGCTTCCGTGACTGCTTTTGACCGGCTTGTTTCAGTGGAGGATTATGCGGATTTCGCCCGCACCTTCGGCGGTGTGGGCAAGGCCGTTGCGAGACAGATCAGCGACCCGCAGCGGGGCGCCGTGCTGCAGGTGACCATCGCTGGCGATGGCGATGATCCGGTTGAGGCCGGATCGGACCTGTTCCGCAATCTCAGGCGGGCGCTCACGCTCCACGGCGATGACGATGTGCGCGTTCACCTGGCCGCCCGCAGACGCTGGGCGGTCATAATCTCCGCAAATGTGAAACTCGCGGCTGATTTCCGATGGGAATTTGTTGAACCCGCGATCCGCGCGCAGCTTCTGGAAAGATTCGGGTTTGAGCGCATGGAGCTGGGCGGGACAATATTCCGAAGCGCGGTTGTGGCCGCTGTCCAAACCATCGAAGGCGTGGACTATGTGGACATTGATGTGTTCGACGCGTTGAACGACAAGCAGGTTGAAATGGCGTTCACCTCTAACGCCGCCTCATCGCCCGGCCTCAAAAACAAGATCAGCGCGGGCATCGCCTGTTACGACCCAAGCGCCTGGGGCATCACAGCCGCCGGTCTTGCCTATCTTGACCCGGGCATACCCGACACGCTGATCCTTCAGGAGATCAAGTCATGACAGGCAATGTGAACCGCCTCTATGAGCTGCTTCCTGTGGTTCACCGGATTCGTGACGCTGAGCAGGGCTATCCGCTGCGCGCGCTGCTGCGGGTGGCAGGTGAACAGTTTGCCGCGATCGAGGACAATATAGGTCAGCTCTATGACAACTGGTTCATTGAAACCTGTGAGGACTGGGTCGTTCCATACCTTGCGGCGCTGACGGGCCACCGTCCGGTGGCGGAGGCGGGCTTGGCGGCGGACGGGTCAGGGACACTTGCCAAAATTCTCACGCCGCGCGCCGAGGCCGCCAACACTTTGGCCTACCGACGCCAAAAAGGCTCGCTGGCGCTGTTGGAACTGCTCTCCAACAAGGCGGCGGGATGGCCGGCCCGGGCCTTGGAGTTCTATACGTTGCTCGGCCGCTCCCAAAACATCAGCCACCTGAAAATGCAGCGCGGATTTGCCGCCAGCTTGCGTGATGCCGGCGCGCTTGATCTTTTGGGAACGCCTTTCGACCGACTGGCCCACAGCGTCGATGTTCGGCGCATCAATTCGGAGCGCACGCAAGGGCGCTTCAACATCCAGAGCGTCGGGGTCTTCGTTTGGAGAGTGAAAAGTTATTCCGTCACGCATGGACCCGCTTATTGCCAGGAAGCGCTGGCCCGGCATTGTTTCAGCTTCAGCGCACTGGGCAACGACGCGCCGCTGTTCAGCCGCGCCGAACCGGAAACCAGCCCCGCCGCCATTGCGGACGAGATCAGTTTACCCGTGCCGATCCGGCGGCGCGCGCTGGAAAAGCGCAGCAAAAAACGGCCATATTCGAACGAAGTGTCCAAAACTCACTATGGCGCCGGAAAGAGCTTTGCGATCTACGCGCCCGGGTGGCAGGGGTTTGCGGCGGAGCAGTCAATTCCGGCCAAGTGCATTTCTGTCGCTGACCTTTCAGGTTGGAAGGCCCGTCCGCCGGCCGGACTAATTGCAATTGATCCGGTGCTTGGCCGCATCGTGTTTCCCTCTCGCCAGCTGCCGCCTCAAGGCGTCTATGTGGACTACCGCTACGGCTTCAGCGCCGACATGGGCGGCGGCGAATATCCGCGCCGCCTGTCGCAGCCGCTTGCCGGGTCTTATGCTTACTACCCGGTCAGCCAGCACCCTTTGACTCAGGATCGGGGCGGCGCAGACATTCATTCCTCCATAAACGCCGCTCTGGCGAAATGGCAGAGCGACATTGACATGATGGGCGATGAACCAGCTGAAGAGAGCCATGAACATGCTGAATGGCTCGCCGGCAGGAAAAGACTCCGGGCTGCCGTGATCGAGATTCAGGACAGCGCCGCTTACACCGAGCAGCTGGCCATTGAACTGGGCGAAGGGGAGTATCTGCAGATCCGCGCCGCCAGCGGAAAGCGTCCGATGATCCGGCTGCTCGACCATTCGGTTGAGCGGCCCGACGGGTTTTCGATCAGAGGCAAGCGCGCCAGCCGTTTCAAGCTCGACGGCATAATGGTGGCAGGGCGCGGGCTGCGAATCTGCGGGCCGGATGAGACCACAGACAATCCATGCTTCGAAAGCGATCTCTGCGATGTCGTCATCCGCCATTGCACGCTGGTTCCTGGCTGGTGGCTTGACTGCGGCTGCGCGCCGATGGCGCCGCACGAGGCCAGCATAGCCCTGTTCGACAGCGCCGCGCGGCTCGTGGTGGAGCACAGCATCATCGGCGCCATCCATGTCACCGCGGACGAACGCACGCGTGATCCAGTGCAAGTGACAGTCAGCGACAGCATTGTCGACGCCACCCATGAGTCGCGGCCCGCAATCTGCGCGCCAAATCTTCCTCTGGCCTTCGCGGCTCTGGATATCCGACGGTGCACCATCATCGGCACGGTCGCCGCGCATGCCGTCACGCTGGCGGAGAACAGCATCTTCACAGGCGTTGTCCGGGTTGGAAGGCGGCAGATCGGATGTGTGCGTCACAGTTTCGTGCCGCCGGGTTCGCGCACGCCGCGCCGCCACCGCTGTCAGCCGGACGAGGCCATGCGCAAAGCCGCTGACGAAGCGGAAAAGCTGGCTGCAAGCCGGATGAGGCCTCAGTTCAGCAGTCTGCGCTATGGCCAGCCCGCCTATGGCCAGCTGGCTTTGTCATGCGCCGCCGAAATTAAAAAGGGCGCTGACGACGCGTCTGAAATGGGGGCCTTCCATGATCTGTTCCAGCCTCAGCGCGAGGCAATTTTAGCCGCGCGGCTGTTTGAGTACACACCGGCCGACATGAGCCCCGGCATTCTGTTTGCGAGTTAGGAGGACGTGATGAAAGGCGATTTTTCAAGGCTGCGCGACAACCGGCGCAAGGGTTATTCCGGCGTCTACATGCAGCAGGGCCGCGTGCTTCTGGATTCCGACTGGAATGAGCAGGCGGCGCTCATGCAGGAAGCCGTCAGGCTGCTGGCGCGGGACTTGTTCGGGCCGCATGGCGGGCCGGGCAAGGAGCCGGGTTTCAAAATATCCAAAGTGGACGGAAAATACAAAATCGGCGCTGGGCGCTACTACGTCAACGGCTACATGGTCGAAAATCCGGCGGAGCGGGAAGTCGGGGATGAGGACATCCTAACAGCCGCCGGTCCGCAATGGCTGGCCTATCTTGATGTTTGGGAAGACTATGTTGCGCCTGAACAGGACGGCGGTCTGGTTGAAGTTGCGCTGGGCGGACCCGACACATGCGGGCGCGGCAAGATAATGTGGAAGGTGCGCGTCGGGCGGGAACTAAAGAAGGATGACATCCTCAATATGAAGCCGACGGGTGGTGGTTTGATGAGCGCCTTCACCGACGGCAAACCGCAGCCGGACGAGCTTTGCGTCATTTCGCCCGATCATCAATACCGCGGCATCGAAAATCAGCTCTACCGGGTGGAAATCCACAAAGGCGGCGAGGCAGGCGGAGGCGCGGCCTACAAGTGGTCACGCGACAACGGCTCCTTGGTCTACCCTGTTCTGGGTCATGGCAAGGACAAAACTTTTGAGCTTGCCCGCTTGGGGAGAGACAAGATTTCGTCGTTGTCGGAGGGAGGATGGGTTGAGTATGTCAATGACAGCCTAAGCGCTGGCGTGATGGCGAAAGTGGAAGAAATCGACAAGGATAACAATCGCGTCACACTCGCGTTTGCGGACGGCCAGCCCCCCGCCTTCAATGAGAATCTGCATCCGCTGCTGCGCCGCTGGGATCATTCCGCAAAAGCGGAAGATGGCGGCTGCGTGAAACTTGAAGAAGACAAACCGAAAGCGCTGGAAGACGGCATCAACATCAGGTTTGCCAAAATTGAGCCTGGGGCCACTTACCGCGCCGGCGACTATTGGCTGATCCCTGCCCGTGTCGCCACAGGCGACGTTGACTGGCCCGAGGTTGCCGATGCGCCGGCCGCGCTCCCACCCCGCGGCCCGCTGCACAGCTACGCGCCGCTGCTGCTGCTTTACGGGGGCGCTGAGACGGACTGCCGTGTCAGATGCGAAATGACCCGGACTGAAATGAATGGTCCATGAGGCTGAAAGGAGCGTTTCGATGAGCAACACTGCCGAAGCCTTGGAACTACTGAACCGCCAGACCTTCGACGCCGAAGCGCGGAAGTCGGCAGGTGCGGACGGCGAAGACTGGCTTGTGTTTCTGCAAAGGCGGCTCGCCGCAAACTTCTCCATCCGGCGCGCCAATTGCGTCACTCAGAACAGGATTGAAATGATCGAGTTCATACAAGGGGGTATCCCGGCCGAGCGTGAGTTCAGTGAGGGCCACACCGTTGACGTGATCGAAAGCATCGGCCGTCCGGACCTTGCGGCCGTGACAAGCGTCATCCATCTTGCCGGTCAAACCGATAATTTCCGCAACACCAAGATTTTTGCCAAACAGCCGTCAGACGATTGGATTTGCGTTTACTGGCAGGTTCAAAAGCTCGCCTAAGTCCAAATGAAAATTTCGGCGAAGAAGTTTTTGAATCTGAAAGTCTGTGCGAAATGATGCATAAGCTAAAGGGGAGTTTGAAAGCTGGCAAACCCAGCGTCAAAATCCTAGACAAAGAGCACAAGCTGTGGGTGCGAGTCATTCTGAAAGAATGAGTTCAATATCAGAAGCGATAAGTGCGGCAATTGTATTGCCCGCTTCACCCTGAGAAAGCAGGGCGCGGATGTCTTCGATGTCGATGTTTTCGGCGTTCTTGTCCAAGTTGATGGCGCTCGCCATATTGTCGAAGTCTGGCTTGCCGATTGGGTGTCCGAATTGTGCATTTCCTGACCCCGTCTGAACCCCTGATTTGGCAGCCGGCTTGGACAATTGTGAAAATCTCAATCCCGGTTTTATTGGTGGCTTTGCCTCAATGCAAGGTAGGCCGGGCTGTGTTGCTGAGACGGAAGTCGCCCCACTGTGGGGGTTTCTGGCGTCAGGAGCTGGCAGCTGGCGCTTCGATATATTTATCGGCAGCCACGCTCTCGCAGCGGGTTCCTTGTCGGCGTAATAAAAATTTCTCAGACCCAGAATTGGCTGCTGGTTGCGGATCTTAACGATACAGCGGGTTTCGTCCATCGAGCCGATTTCGTCTGGCCTCATGAGCGGTCGCATGACGTGCTTGGACTGCACAAAAGTCCGCTTCTGGTCAAACATTGTGCCAGAATGCGAAACGTCAACCAATGTGTCATACCAGCCTTCATAAAGATTGACCGACGTTGGCCCATTTTCGCGTGGCGATGGAGGCGATGCGGCCGGTTTTGGCGAGAAGCTTGCGCCACGCGTCCTGACAGGCGTCAAGTATGTCGGCGTAAGTTGGGAAGATGCGGTTTGAGAGGTATGTCTGGCGCAGATATTGCCAGATGTTTTCGGCGGCGTTGAGCTCCGGACAGGCGGGCGGCAGCGGAACCAGCGTCAGATTATCCGGCAGTTTGAGCTTTCCCGTTGTGTGCCATCCGGCCTGGTCGAGAATGATGAGCGCATGGGCGCCGGGCGCGACGGCGCGGCTGATTTCGCCCAGATGCTTCTGCATGGCCTCGGTGTCGGCATAGGGCATGATGAGGGCGGCCCCGGTGTCGCGGCCCGGGCAGACCGCGCCGAACAGATAGGCGTTTTCATAACGCTGGTCCTTGGGCTGGCGCGGCCTTGATCCCTTTTTGGCCCATTGATAGACAAGGCTGTTCTTCTGCCCGACCCGCATCTCGTCCTGGAACCAGACCTCGATGGGCGTTTGCGGCGCAAGCTGCTTTACTGCCACAGCGCATATGGCGGGAAAGTTTTTTTAAAAGCCGCAATTGCCTCACCATCCTGCGCCGGGTGCCGCGGCCTTGCGCTGATGTGCGAATAGCCAAGCTTCTTGAGAATGCGTCCGAGGCTCACCTCTGACAGATCGACCGCGAAACGCTCGCCAAGCACACGTTTCAAATCCACACAGCGCCAGCGGACAACCCCGTCAATCTGCGGATCAGGCCCCGCCTCGACCAGCGCCCGCAACTCCGCCTTCTGTTCCAAAGACAGTTTCGGCGGCCTTCCGGACGGTTTGCGGCTGACAAGTCCATTAGGGCCTTCCGCGTTGAAGCGATGCACCCAGTCGCGCAGCGTCTGGTCCCGGACCTGATCAGGGATCCATCCCGCCGATCCGCGCCGCCGCATCGCGGTCCATGCACTCGCAAACCGCCGCAATCGCCAGAAGCCGCCGCGCCTGGCTGGCATCCTTGGTCTTGCCCGCCAGAACCCGCAATCCCACAGCGTCAAACCCGTCCCGAACCAAAATCGCCGCGCTCATCGCCATCTCCCGAATCAATTTGAACGAGGAGAAGTGAATCAAAACAAAGCGCAGCGCGCAATCAGCGAGAGTCAGGCGTTCCGAAGGCTGGTATTATACGAAATTCTGCCCTTTTCGACTGAATGCATCGGTGAGTCATAAAAATAAGCATTTCCAAATTCTCGCAAAATAACTGGAATAATTCTATCGCTATTTTCTAACTTCGCCTTTTCAAGGGCAAGCTTATAGTATTTTTCAACATTGTTAAATTCACCTATCATGAATAGAGAACTTGCCATCGCATATATTTCGTTCGATTTAAGATTATTTATCTCAGAATCAATCAACGCCGTATTCTGATAAAGCTCCGAGAAAATAAGGTATTGATATGAAGACTGCATGGCAAAATAATCATCTGGAGAAG
>JANMMM010000236.1:0-8713 GCA_031373225.1 Phyllobacteriaceae bacterium
CCGCGCTGATTTTCATGTGCTGCTCTTTTTCCATTTATGGAAAGCGGCGTGGCGCCGCCGACAGAATTGCGGTGACTGTGCGGCCAATTGCCTGCGCCGAAGTTGGCAACTGACAGCAGGTGTCTGCGCAATTGGGCGCACTGTCTCCTCAATTCGTTTGGGCGCTGGTGGACTGCACCCCTCTGTTGAGACAAGCTTAATTCAGGGACTTGGGTGCGACGGAGGGGCAGTGCAGAAAAGGAGCGAGCCTGTCGAACAAAGCAGCGGCAACGTCTTCGCCGACCTTGGCCTGCCCAATGCCGGACAGGAGCTGTTGAAGGCCGAACTCACCCTGCAGGTTCACCGCCTGCTGAAAGCACGCGGCGCAACACAGGCCGACGCCGCCAAGCTCCTGCGCACCACCCAGCCGCAGGTCTGCGCGCTCATTGGTTTGAAGCCGGTCGCCGTGTCCGTCGGCCGTCTGATGGAGTTTCTGACCATCCTCGGCCAGGACGTCCAAGTCCGCGTCAAGCCCGCCCAGCGCAGTCAGGCGGGGCATTTGACGGTGCAGGTTGGGGCGTGAACACCTACAATCTTGCAATCCGCTTCCCTTCGAATCAAATCCATGCCAAACTGTCAGACAAAAGCCGACAATGTCCGCCAGGAGCTTCCAATGCCATCCGCCCGCTTCACACTGCGCCTTGAGCCGGACCTGAAAAACTGGCTGGAGGACGAGGCCCGCCGTCAGGACCGGTCGGCGGGATTTCTTGCCAACAAGGCCATTGAGTCGCTGCGGCACGACACCGAGGCGAAGCGGCGGGCGATAGAAGCCGCGATGGAAGAGGCGGAGAAGGGCGAATTCATCTCCGAAAAGGCGATGACCGCATGGTTCCTGTCGCTTGGCACGGACAATGAGCTGCCCGAGCCGGGGCCCGATGTGTTTGTGCGCGCAGGCGAATGAGGCTTGTCTATCTCGCATCCGCAAAGCCCGGCCTGCGCTGGTTTCACCGCTATTACACCAGCGTGTTCCCGGAAGGCAAAGCCTTGGCCGACCGCCGCTTTCTTGCGGTTCAGACCCTGCTGAAATCCAACCCGCGCGCCGGTCACGAGTCTGAAGTTGTTTCCGGCGCCCGCGAGTTTCCGGTTCCGCAAACGCCGTTTGGCTTTGTGTATCAGATCAGGGATGACCGGATCGAAGTTCTGCTTGTCGTGGATAACCGCTCCGATTGGCGCAGCGGCCAGACGTAGCCAGCTGTTAACTTTCCAGTCCAGTCCCGCGCGCGCACCTGCGACGCTGCGGGGCGCGGTCAAGGATTGATTTTACGCCGCTTTCTTCCGCGCCAGCCGCGCCCTGATGCTCCCCACATCGGCCCGCGGCGTCGCGGCGAACAGCGTCTTCGTGTAGCTGTGCTGCGGATCGGAAAACACCGCTTCCCGCGCGCCATATTCCACCGCCTCGCCGAAATACATCACCATCACATTGTCGGCGATATGCCGCACGACGGACAGGTCGTGGCTGATGAAAACATACGTCAACTGAAACTCGTCCTGCAGGTCCTGCAGCAGGTTGAGCACCTGCGCCTGCACCGACAGATCGAGCGCCGAGACCGGCTCGTCCAGCACAAGGAGGCTCGGGTTCAGCATCAGCGCCCGCGCGATGGCGATGCGCTGGCGCTGGCCGCCGGAGAACATGTGCGGATAGCGGTTGAAATGCTCCGGCGCGAGGCCGACTTTTTTCAGCATCGCCATTGCCCTCTCCCGCCGCTCGTCTTCCGGAATCTTGGTGTTGATAACCAGCGGCTCGGCCAGAACATCGCCGATCTTCTGGCGCGGGTTGAGCGAGCCGTAGGGGTTCTGAAAAACGATTTGCACTTTTTGCCGCATCTGTGGCGTCAGCGGCGATTTGCCGATGTCCACGGATTTTCCTTCGATCAGCAGTTCGCCCGAAGTCGGCGCTTCGATCATCGTGATCATCCGCGCCAATGTCGACTTGCCGCAGCCGCTCTCCCCGACAATCGCCAGCGTCCTGCCGCGCTCAACCTTGAAGCTGACGCCTTTCACCGCGTGGACGGTGCGGCCCTTGCCAAGCCAGCCGCCGCTCAAGTGGTAATCGCGCTTCAGGTCGCGCGCTTCGAGCACAATCTCGTTCATCGCGCCGCCTCCGCCACAAACCCGCCCGCACCGGCGAAATCCGCGATGGTCGGCAGCCGCCCGCCCTTTGAGTTTTCCGGCAGGGCGGACAGCAGCGCGCGGGTGTAATTGCTCTTCGGCGTCTCAAACAGGGACAGCACATCCGCCTCCTCCATCTTGCGCCCCTTATACTGCACGATCACCCGGTCCGCCGTCTCGGCCACCACACCCATATTGTGCGTGATGATAATCAGTCCCATCCCATGTTCGGCCTGCAGCTTTATCAAAAGGTCGAGTATCTGCTTTTGAATGGTCACATCCAGCGCCGTCGTCGGCTCGTCGGCGATCAGAAGTTTTGGATTGCAGGCGATGGCCATGGCGATCATCACCCGCTGGCACTGGCCGCCGGAAAGCTGGTGCGGGTAGCAGGTCAGCTTGTTTGTCGCGTCGGCAAGTCCGACATCCCCGAGCAGCCCGACCGCCCGTGCCCGCCGCGCCGCCCTGTCCATCCCCATATGCTGCTCCAGCACCTCCTCGATCTGGAAGCCGACGGTGAAACACGGATTGAGGCTCGCCATCGGCTCCTGGAAAATCATCGCCATGTCTTTGCCGATGATCGCCCGCCGCGCCTCCGGCTCAAGGTCGAGAATGCTGCGCCCGTCAAACTCCATCCGGTCCGCCGTCACCTTCGCCGTCCATGGCAAAAGCCCCATCACCGCGAGCATCGACACCGACTTGCCAGACCCCGATTCCCCGACAATCGCCAGCACCTCGCCCGCTTCGACGGAAAGGCTGATCCCGTACACCGCGCGGAACGGGCCTGTGCGGGTGGCGAATTCGACGGTGAGGTTTTGAATGTCGAGAAGGGTCATTGTTGTAATGTTTCCTTCAATCACTTATATCGATGCCATGTGACTTGGAGCTGTCAAATGGCTGACAAACCGACATATCCTGCGACAAAGCCAATAAACGGACCTACGGGCCCGGACCCCGGTTATTGATCTCACTTTTCTTGCCCAGCGCTGAATCGAGTGCGGCGACGGCCTCCTGAGCAAGCCGCAGCATGTGGGACATGAGGTCAAGGTATTTTCTGTACATTTCCAGCTGCTGCGCCTGAGGCGTGTGCCTGAATGAATCAAGCCGCATATCGGCTGCAAACTGGTCAACGATCTGGCGCTGCCGCGCATAGAGAATAAGCGGATCTATCACGGCTTCTGGCAGCACATATATTTCCTTCACAAGTGTGTCGAAGACAACATGCCGGACCAAGCTTGTGACGAGCACCGAATAGTCCTTGCTTTTCGCGTAACGTGTTTCGATTTTCGCGAGATTGGCTGCAAAATCCACTTCCTTCAGATGATGCACCTCGCTCCTGATCTCAGCCCGCAGCGCTATCTGAAAATCCCTCACCCTTTCCAGCCGCCGCTCCTTCTCAAGGCCGAGCGATGTCCGGTAGTTGACCAGCCAGCCGACAGCCGTCACCAGCGATGAAATCACCGCCGCGATCAGAGCCGGACCGATCCAGGTGTTCATCCCGTCAGCTCCGCTTCAATTTCGGATCAAGCGCATCCCTCAGCCCGTCCCCGATCAGATTGATCGCCAGCACAGTCACCAAAATCACCAGCCCCGGATATGTCACCACCCAGGGCGCGCGCAGGATGAATTCGCGCGCGTTCGCCAGCATCGTGCCCCATTCCGGTGTCGGCGGCTGCGCGCCAAGGCCGAGAAAGCCGAGCGCGGCTGCGTCGAGGATGGCGTTGGAAAAGCTCAGCGTCGCCTGCACAATGAGAGGCCCGGTGCAGTTGGGCAGGATGGTTTTCAGCATCAGCCGTCCATGCCCCGCCCCCGCGACCTTGGCCGAGATCACATATTCCCTGCCCTTCTCCCCCATCACCGCCGCCCGCGTCAGCCGGGCGAAATGCGGCTGGTAGACCAGCGCGATGGAGAGCATGGCGTTGACCAATCCCGGCCCCAAGATCGCCACCATCACCAGCGCCAGCAAGAGCGAGGGAAAGGCGAGGATAATGTCCATCACCCGCATGATGAGCGTGTCCACCCAGCCGCGGAAATAACCGGCCAGAAGCCCGAGCGCGACGCCGCTGGTCAGCGCCAGCACCACCACCATCAGGCCCATCAGCAGCGAGAACCGCGCCCCGTGAATGAGCCTCGAAAGAATGTCGCGGCCGACCGGATCGGTGCCGAGTATGAAGCCGGACTTGCCGCCCTCGTTCCAGATGGGGGGAACCAGGAAGGAGTCGCGGTATTGCTGATCTGGCAGATGCGGTGCCAAGAGCGGCGCGAAAATGGCAATGAGCACCAGTGTGCCAAACACCCAAAGCCCGATCACCGCGCCACGGTTGACCGAGAAATAATGCCAGAATTCAGCGAACGCCGCGCGCCGCGATGTGTCGATGATGGTTGGCGCGGCGTCGCTCATGTCATTGCGCCCTGATGCGCGGATTGATGACCGCATAGAGAAGATCGATCAGAAGATTGACCACCATGACGATCAGCGCAATCAGCAGCAGCCCACTCTGCACGGCGACATAATCGCGCTTGAAAATTGAATCCACCATCCATTTTCCGACGCCCGGCCACGAGAAAATCGTCTCCGTCAGGATCGCGCCGGCTATGAGCGAACTGACCTGCAAACCAATCGTCGTCACCACCGGAATCAGCGCGTTGCGCAGCGCATGCACCCCCACCACGCGGAACGGCGACAGGCCTTTGGCCCGCGCCGTGCGCACATAATCGTCGCCCAAGACTTCCAGCATCGCCGAGCGCGTCTGCCGCGCGATGATGGCGAGCGGAATGGTGCCGAGCGCGATTGAGGGCAGGATGAGGTAGCGCAGCGCCGAAACGAAGGCGTCCCATTTGCCGAGGAGCAGCGTGTCGATCAGGAGAAACCCCGTCACCGGCTTGATGAAATGCTGCAGCGCGATGCGCCCCGACACCGGCGTCCAGCCGAGATAGCCGGAGAAGAAAATGATCAGCAGCAGTCCCCACCAGAAGATCGGCATCGAATAGCCGGTCAGCGCCACGCCCATCGTCGTCTGGTCGAGCCAAGAGCCGCGCTTCACGGCGGCCAGAATGCCCGCAGGCACGCCAATGAGGATGGCGAGCAGCATGGCGAAAATCGACAGTTCAACGGTCGCTGGAAACAGAATGGAAAACTCAGTGATGACCGGCCGCTTGGTGGCGATGGAGACGCCGAAATCGCCCTGCAGCAGTTCGCCGACATATTTCAGATATTGCTGCCAGATCGGCAGATTATAGCCGAACTGCTCTTTCAGAATCTCATACCGCTCCGGCGTCACCCCATGCTCGCCCGCCATGGCAAGGATCGGATCACCCGGCAGCAGCCGCACAAAGGCGAACGCGCAGAGCGTGATGCCGAGCAATGTGGGCAATACCAGAAGCAGCTTATTGAGAATGTATCGGAGCATGTTTTAGCCGTGAATTTCTTCGAGAATAATCTCCGAGATCGTGGCGTTGATTGTGCCAAATGCGCCAGCGCACGGCTCCAGCCGGATTTGGTGATCGGGCAGGCATCCACCTATTCCCCGCAGCGAGGGATGCGGATCAAAGGGCGGACATGCAGTGATGCTCAGCCCGCCAATGACATTCTGGTGCAAGAACCCGTCGAGATGAATGTCGATAAAGTCCGTAAGGATGAAGGTTATGCGGGCTTGCTGTTCGTTACCTCCAACCCATCGGCGGCTTTCAAGCTGCAGCTGTTTTGCCCTATTGCGGTTAAGCTCCAAAGCGATGATCTCGTCATCACCAAAATTTCGAAAGCGGCCTTCTTCTGTCCGAAGCCAATCAATTAGGATTGGCCCGCCCTTGATCGTGTTGAGGATTTCGACGGTTTCATCCACTTCGCTCGAATCCTTGTTCGGGGAAGCCTTCAGCTAGTCGAATGCAACCAGCCAACGCTTCATTGTTCAGTGGGGGAGCGCGCGTTTTCTCGGGAAAAGGTGAGACGGCGGCGTCAATTAGACGCCGCCCGAACATCACTACTCCGTCTTGTCCACCCCGTCAAAGCGGTGAATCCCCAGCGGATCCATCATAAATCCGGTCACCTTCTTGTTCGTCACGGAATAGACCTGGGTGTGGCCAAGCGTAAAGGCTGGCGCCTCGCGCTTGAAAATCACCTGCGCCTCTTCATAGAGCTTCGTCCGCTCGGCGATGTCGCTGGTGACTTTCGCCTTCTGGATCAGGTCCTCGAACTCCTTGTTGCACCAGCTCGAATAGTTCGACACGCCGACCGCCGAGCAGGAGAACAGGGTGGCGAAGAAATTGTCCGGATCGCCATTATCGCCGGTCCAGCCAATCTGGAACGCGCCGGGCCGGTCGGCTTTTTTGCCTTCCTTGCGGTATTCGGTCCATTCCAGCGTCTTGATCGTCGCCGTCACGCCGACCTTGGCCCAATCCTGCTGGATCAATTCGGCCGAGCGCTGGAAGCTTGGATTATACGGACGGAATTTGTCGGACGACCAGAGGTCAATCGCCGTGACGCCATTGGCCGCCAAAACCGCTTTCGCCGCTTCCGGATCATAGGCGTCGTCCGCGACGCTCTTGTTATATGACCACATGGTCGGTGGAATGAGATTGACCGCCTCCATCGCGCCGCCGCCGGAAAAAAGCGATTCAATCAGCGACTTCTTGTTGATCGCCATATTCAGCGCCTTGCGCACCTCGGCCTTGTCGAACGGCGCCTGCGTCGTGTTGTAGGACATGTAGCCGACGTTAAGGCCCGCCTGCTCCATCACGACCACATCCGGATTCGCCTTCAGCGCCGCAATGTCCGCCGGGTTCGGATAGGGCATCACATCGCATTCGCCCGCCAGCACCTTCTGCATCCGCGCCGAAGCGTCCGGCGTGATCGCGAAAATCAGCTCGTCGAGCTTCTGCTTGCCCTTGAAATAATCGGGATGAGCCGCATAGCGGATGACAGAGTCCAGCTGATAGTCGACAAACTGGAACGGCCCGGTGCCGACCGGCTCGGTCGACAGCTTCTCCAGCGTGCCCGCCGCTTCCAGTTTGTCGGCATATTCCTTTGACATGATCGAGGCGAAATCCATGCCAAGATTGGCCAGCATCGGCGCGTTCGGCTCGGTCAGCGTGATCTTCACCGTCAGATCGTCGACTTTCGTTACGCCCGCCACATATTTCGGCATGTCCATGCCCTGGTAATAATCCCAGGTGATGTTCGGCATATAGGTGAACCACTTATTGTCCGCCTTATACTGCCGCTCGAACGAGAAGATCACATCATCGGCGTTCAGGTCGCGCGTCGGCGTGAAGAACGAAGTCGTGTGAAACTTGGTGCCCGGATGCAGGTGGAATGTGTATTCCTTGCCGTCCGCCGATATCTCCCACTTGTCGGCAAGCCCCGGCTCCAATGTCGTGCCGCCATGGGTGAATTCGACAAGGCGCGAATAGATGGTGCGCGAGGACGCATCGAAATCATTGCCGCCCGTCGTGATGCCCGGATCAAAGTTCGCCGGCGAGGCTTCCGAGCAATAGACCAGCGTCTTGGCGAAAGCCGCCGACGACAAAACGCTTGCGAGCGCGGTGGCGGCGAGAAGTTTTGACAATGTTCCCATGATGAGTGCCCTTTTTGCTTTTTACATCGCGCGGAGCGGCAGGCCCCGGACTGGTTCTATCTCATTCTGTTTGATTTGCCTTGGCAAGAGGATAACAATCGAAAATCCGACCATCCGGTCAAAAAACAGATTTCAATCGATTGGAAAATGAGCCGATGCAGCCCGCCGCCTATCCGAGCCTCAAGGGAAAAACCGCTTACGTCACAGGAGGCGCGGGCGGAATCGGCGAATCCGTCTCCCGCGCCTTCGCCGCGCAGGGCGCATCGGTCGGCATTCTCGACATAGATGAAGCAGCCGGGAAAGAGCTCGCCGCAGAACTTGGCGTCAAGGCGCGCTTCGAAGCTTGCGACCTGCGCGACATCGAGGCGCTGAAGACCGCGCTGTCCTCGCTACGCAACGCAATCGGCCCAGCGGACATTCTCGTCAACAACGCCGCCCACGACCAGCGCCACGATTGGCGGGACGTGACGCCGCAGTACTGGGACGAGCGCATGGCGGTGAATCTCCGCCACATGTTCTTCGCCATTCAAGCCGTCGCGCCCGATATGATCGAAAAACAGGCCGGTTCGATCATCAATTTCTCTTCAACGTCGTGGAAGCTGAAAATGGGCTCCCTCCCCGCTTACACAACTGCCAAAGCCGCAATCCACGGCCTCACCCGCTCCTTCATCATGGAGCTCGGCAAAAGCAATATCCGCCTCAACACTGTGTATCCCGGCTGGATCATGACGCCGCGCCAGAAGGAGCTCTGGTTCGACGCGGCTGGGCAGAAGACCCTCGACGAACACCAGGCCATGCGCGGCCTGATCCAGCCGGAGGATGTCGCCAATCTGGTGATGTTCCTCAGCGCGGACGATTCATGGTTCTGTTCGGGGCAGGAGTTTACATTGGATGGGGGGTGGATTTGAGCGACGGCGGCGAAGCGGACGCATAGGAATGGCTTTGTCCTGCTTCGCTCTTCGAGCTTCGCAGGATGGGGAGCCATATTTTGCAAG
>JANMMM010000130.1:0-6202 GCA_031373225.1 Phyllobacteriaceae bacterium
GGTCCGGCTCGCCAGCCGGCGCAACTGGCGCGTCGCCGATCTTGTAATTCTGGTAGGCCTTATAGCCGAGCGAAGCAATGGCCGCGAGGCCGCCGAGGCGCAGCGCCGAGCCGGACACCCCGCGCCCCGTGCCGGTGCCGAGCAGCACTGCGGCCAGCGCGCCGGCGGCCAGCGGATTGTCCTTCGCCATCTGCCCCGCCTGACCCAGCTTGTCGCGCACGGTGCCGCCCGCTCCCGGAACATTGGCGCCAAGCAGGTCGTCGAGCATCTTTTTAGGGTCAAACATCAGTGCCTCCAGAATCGGTCGCGCCACAACGGCTGCGGAACAATCAGTTAGGAATGCGGCAGGAAGATTACAATCAAAACAGGCCTGGATCATTTCCCAATGTGCCGCTCGCCGCGCGCCAGCGCCAGCCTTATCTGCTTCTGCCGCTCGCCATACCGCGCCCGGTCCGCCTCTGTGCGCTTGTCGAAACAGGCCGGGCAGGAAACGCCGGCTTCATAATGCGCCGTCTGCTTGGCCTCCGCCGTCAAAGGCGAGCGGCAGGCGCGGCACAGCTCCGCCTCGCCTTCGATGAGGCCGTGGCCGACCGAGACGCGCTCGTCGAACACAAAACACTCGCCCTCCCAGCGGCTTTCATCGGCGGGCACATCTTGCAGATATTTCAGAATGCCGCCTTTGAGGTGAAACACATTCTCCACCCCCAGCCCTTTGACATAGGCCGTGGCCTTTTCACAGCGGATGCCGCCGGTGCAGAACATCGCGATATTTTTGCCCTCAAGCCTCTCCCGGTTCGCCGCGATCCAGGCGGGGAATTCGGTGAAGGCCTTGGTGCCGGGGTCAATGGCTCCCCTAAACGTGCCGATCTTCACTTCGTAATCGTTGCGCGTGTCGATCAGAATCGTGTCCTTGTCGGCGATCAGCCCATTCCAGTCCTTCGCCTCGACATAGGTCCCTGCCGCCAGCAGCGGATCAATGTCCGGCACGCCCATTGTGACAATTTCGCGCTTCAGGCGCACTTTCATCCGGTAGAAAGGCATTTTTTCGGCGGTCGAATATTTGATCTCGGCTTCGGCAAATTCAGGCCATGAGTTCAGATAGGCAATCAGTTCCGCAACGGCTTCATCCGTCCCCGCCACCGTGCCGTTGATCCCCTCATTTGCCAGAATAAGCGTGCCCCGGATGCCGCGCGCGCAGCAGAATTCCGCCAGCGGCGACTTCAATTCGCGATAGCGCGCAAGCCGCGCGAAGCGGTAAAGCGCCGCGACTTTGAAGGACTGGGTTGCAGGAGCATGGGTCATTTTTGGGGGATAGAGCAAAAGCCGAAGGCCAAGGCAAGGCCGGAAATTTCCGCAGCATTATCAGCGTTTTGCCTGGCATCAGTGTGCAAGGTGAAAACTATTTTGCCGCATAAACCCCCGGTTTTATCCCCGCCCCTCAAAAGCGCGCGACAATGGCGGCGAAAGGATTTGCCATGTTCACAGCTGATATCACAGAAGAAATCACCCAGGCGGCCTGCGCCGCCAAGATTAATCCCGCCGCTCTCCTCGCCGTTGTCGAAGTCGAAAGCGCCGGCAAGTTCTTCGCCCGCGTCAATGGCCGCGACGAGCCGCTGATCCGCTTCGAGTGCCACTATTTCGACCGGCGGCTCAGTGATGATCAGCGCGGCATCGCGCGCGAGGCTGGCATTTCCTCGCCCATTGCAGGGAAGGTGCCGAACCCGCGCGGCCAAGAGGAGCGCTGGAACTTGCTGGACCGCGCCGCCGCCTTCTCCCGGCCCGCAGCGCTCGAAAGCGTTTCCTGGGGCATCGGCCAGATTATGGGCGCGCACTGGAAGGCGCTGGGGTTTGCCTCTGTTGAAGAAATGACAGAGCTGGCGCGTTCCGGCGCGGCGGGGCAAATCCGCCTGCTCATCCTGTTCCTTGAAAAGAATGGCCTGATCCCGCTGCTCAACGCTCGCGACTGGGCCGCCTTCGCGCGCAGATATAACGGCCCCGGATACCGCCGCTTCGCTTATGACAGCAAGCTCGCCATCGCCTATGCGCGGCACATGGCGGCATCCAACTCCGGATCGGTCGATGATACGGTCAAGGCGCTGCAAAATGCCCTGAGCGCTAAAGGTTTCCAAGCCGCGCCGACAGGCATCTTCGACGCTGCCACGCGCGCCGCGCTCATTGCCTTTCAAAAGAGCGCCGGTCTCGCCGCCGACGGCATCGCGGGACCCAAAACCTGGGCCGCCTTGCGAAAATCCGCTGAAATGCCGAGCGCGGAGCCAAACTGGCTGCTGGCCTTCTTCCATTTCATTGCAGGCCTTTTCGGTTGGCGCAAATCGTGAAAGATTGCAGTGGACAAGTGTCGCGAGCTTGTCTTACTGAATTTTCCTAAATCGATTTAAGAAAGGGCGTTCCATGCAGAAAACCGATGAGCTTCTCAAAGTCCTCAAAGGCCAGCCTGTCATTCCCGTTCTCCTGATCGACGATGCGAAGCACGCCGTCCCGCTCGCCCGCGCGCTCGCCAAAGGCGGCCTGCCCGCCATCGAGATCACCATGCGCACCGGCGCGGCGCTGGAAGCCATCCGCCGCGTCGCGGGCGAGGTTGAGGAATGCATTGTTGGCGCAGGCACAATCCTCAATCCCGGCCACTTCGAAGAAGCGGAGAAGGCTGGTTCGAAATTCATCGTCAGCCCCGGCTGCACTGCTGACCTGCGCAAAGCCGCCGCCTCCAGCGCCGTGCCGCTTCTCCCCGGGGCCATCACGCCAAGCGAAGTCATGGCCATGCTGGACAATGGCTACTCCGTGCTGAAATTCTTCCCGGCCGAGCAGGCCGGTGGCGCGGGGTTCCTGAAATCGCTGTCTTCGCCGATATCAGGCGCGATGTTCTGCCCAACCGGCGGCATCACCGAAAACAACGCCAAGGATTACCTCAGCCTGACAAACGTCGTCTGCGTCGGCGGTTCATGGGTCGCGCCGAAAGCGGCTGTGGAAGCGGGGGACTGGGCAAAGATAGAGGCGCTGTCTAAAGGCGCGGCGAAGCTGGCAAAATGGTGATGTCTAGCGCACCGGTTGTTCAAATTGAATCGCTCAGGCGGTCGCCGACCCAAATCCGTCATTCCGGGCCCGCGAAGCGGAACCCGGGATCCAGAGTGGCGAAGAGCGAAGTTTCGCTCCTGCGCTGACCGGCTTCAAGCCAGCCAAACTGCCCATTTCAGCCCGCTTGCCAGCATCCCATCTCTGGATTCCGGGTTCCGCTTTGCGGCCCCGGAATGACGGCAAGTGGGAATGCGTCCGCCAAAGTGATCCCTTTTTGGCGCCCCATGCTCTAATCGTGAGGCGGTCCGCCTCACTTCGCCTTCTTGAACTTCGCCACTTTCAGGAAATTGACGGCCTTGCCGCTGAACGTGTTGACATTCTGCGGCGCGTCCGCCGAGAAACCGGCGACGTAGACTTCCGTCGGCGCGGTCCAAACGGACTCTTGATTGCGTGTCAGCGCAACGAGTTCGTTGCCATTTTTTGTGACAGGCTCTTTCGTTAAGGCGAACTTGCCAAGGTCTTCCGTCACAGGAACAACAACCAGTTTGCGGGCCTTCTTGGCATCAGCAGCCTTAGGCTTTGAACCCTTGTTGGTTGTTTTCACGCCCGTGTCGGCGACTATTTCCGGATCAATGCCGTCCTGCTGTTTCAACAGTTCACGCACCGCGTCGGCCTTTGCCGCAGGTCTTGGCGGCGAAGCCAGAGCGACCTCAACGATTGCGGCTTGTTCCATCACTGGCGCAGCCTCGGCGGCCATAGGCTCAACGGCATCATTCAACACTGGCCTTGGCTGCGGAACAGCAACGCTGGCGACCAATATCTCTTCCTGCGCAGGCTGGGCTGGTTTGCCAGCGGGAACCGGGACCCTGCCTTTAATGAACGGCTCTTCCGCCGGAATCTGCGCAGTTTCAAAGGCGGCAGGCTCGTTCGCGCCAAAGGCGGAGCGGATGGCTTCCGCTTCCTGCTTCGGATCAACCGACGCCATCTGCACCAGCGCCTCTTGTTCCTTGACGTCCTGTTCAGGCTGCATCCGCGCCGCCAAGGCGGCTTCGGCCGTCGGCTGCACGAGAACGGGGTTTGTCCTTGGCCGCTTTGACGGCACCGGCACGGCAAAGGCCAGCGCTTCGGTTTCAACAAACGGCTCGGCTGATTTCAAATCCTGCGATGGGCGCGCAATGGCAAGCGGCGCGGGCGACGTGCGCTGCGGCAGCGCCGCAACAAGCACTTCTTTTTCGGCCGTCTTCACCGGCAACGGCTTCTGCCTCGGCGCTGCGGCAACAAGCGTTTCAGGCTGCTTGACCGGCTTTGTCTTTGCTGCGGCGACAGCGACTTCGCCATCACCCGTGTCTTCTTCCTCATCCGCGCCGCCGCCGAACAGCGCAGCAAACAGGGAAATCCTAGGCTTCGCGTCAGCCGAGCCGCTGGACGAATTATCAAATTTCGCCGAGCTTCCATTCTGCAAGCGCGACTTCTGCGAGGCGAGCGCCAAAGCATAGCCGGCGAGCGGCTTGCCATCGGAGGGCACATGCACGGTGTTTCCGCGCGGGAACACGGCCATCAGCTCGCTGCGGCTCATGCGCGGCCAGTGGCGCACGCTGCCAACATCCATATGCACGAAGGGCGAGCCGGAGCGCGGATAATAGCCGACGCCGCCTGCCTGCTGCTGCAGACCGAGATAACGAAGCTTCTTCAATGAAACGCCGGGGATGAAGAAATCCATCGCCTTGCCCTTCATATGCTGGCTTTCCTTGGCAACGCCCTTCGAGCGCTTGCGCAGCATCGAATTGGTCGCAGGCGAGCGGTAGCCGCCAACCACGCTGATATAGCCGCGCGAGCCGGACTTCTGGTAGACCTGCCAGATCACATCGAACAGGCGCGGATCCATCTTGGTCGGCTCATTGCGCCGCCAGTCGCGCAGTGCGCGGTTCAGTTTGTTAACGCCGTCCTGCACGTAGCGCCCGTTGCGCTTGAAAACGATTTCCACGCGCTCGCCGGTATGGACATGATAAATTTTAAGCGACCGGGTTTCAGCCTGCGCGGCGCTGGGCGCAGCGGTAAAGGCGGCGATGGCGAGACAAACGCAAACAAGCGCGCGCACAGTCCGCTGCACGCTCTTCCTCGCTCCGGCGATAAAACTGAGACCTGCCCTCACACCTGATCTTTCAAATGGTATAGTGACCCCGTTTTGACCGCATATCCCTGTGCGACCGTTGCCGTTTTGCCGGTAACTCGCTAATTCTGCACAAGAATTGCGGTCAGACCATGGCAAGCAGGTCAACTCAATAACGATAATACCCAGATGGTCAAGGAACCGTTAATTGAAGGGTTAATCCTCAAGCGCCAGGTTTTCGGACAATAACGCCACGATTTGTGCTTAGGCCGCCGACTCCGTGAACTTGCCGCCATCTTCCGTCTCGATGCCGAAGTCTTTGAGCTTACGGTAAAGCGTTGAGCGCCCGATTCCGAGCCGGCGGGCGACTTCGCTCATCTGGCCATTATAATGCGCAATAGTGAATCGGATGATTTCTTCTTCCATTTCAATCATTTGACGCACATTGCCCGAACTGTCGAGCTGCCGCAGCATGCCGTTTGAATAGGCAAAGCTGCCGCCATTCAATCCGTCCAGCGCCGCGCCCCAGCCGGCTTGTTCCCTCACTGGCAGGGCCATTATTCCTGCCTCGTCGGCGTCCTTGGTCTTGGTTGCGGCAATGGCTGCGTCCAACGGGCTGACCTGCGTCATTACCTGTGGAAAATCCGTCGGCATCAGCACATTGGCCTCGCACAGCACCACCGCGCGGAACACCGCATTTTCCAGCTGCCGCACATTTCCGGGCCAAGGAAAAGCCTGCAGCATGGCGGATGTCTGCGGATGCATGGAGGAAAGACCTTTGCGGCCTTCTTCGGCTGCGAAGCGCGTCATGAAGTGCCGGGCAAGTCCGGGAATATCGTCTTTCCTGTCACGCAGCGGCGGCACAAAGATCGGAAATACATTCAAACGGTAGTAAAGATCTTCACGGAAACGGCCTTCTTTCACCAAATCCAGAAGGTTCCGGTTCGTCTATGAAATCAGCCTGATGTATAACTTGACCGTCTTGCGCCCGCCGACCGGTTCAACATCGCCCTCCTGAATGGAGCGCACCAGCATGACCTGCGCGTCAAGCGGCAGGACGCC
>JANMMM010000240.1:0-7938 GCA_031373225.1 Phyllobacteriaceae bacterium
TCAGGCAGACGGGCATTACCAGCGAAATCTTCGGGCTGGCCCTTACCGGGCTGACGCTGACGAACATCGTGGTCATGGCGCTTGGCGGTGCCATGTCGCGGCGCTTTGCCGGCAGGCATGTGCTGCTCGCTGCCCTGCCGCTGCTGTCTCTGTCGCTTGCCGCCATGATGCTGGCGCAGACTGTTGCATTGTTCGTTGCCGCAATGCTGGCGCACGGACTGGTTCTGGGCGTGACGGATCTGACGATGAACGCCGAAGGCAGCGCCGTCGAAAACGATCTGAAGCGGCCGGTCTTCACCGGATTTCATGGCTGCGTCTCGCTCGGCATCGCGTTGTTTGCTATCCTGTCAAGCTTACTGACGGCGCGCTTCGGACCCGGTATGTCGGCGCTCGCCGCCTGCCTCCTATGCGCGCTCGCCTGGTTCGCCATGTTCGCCAATTCTCCCTCAAGGCCCTTGCAGACAAGAACCGAGCGGCTGGGAACCAGCGTCGTCACCGCGCCGCTGATCCTGATGGGTCTCATCGTCGGGCTGGTGATCGCCTGCGAGACGTCGGCCATGTATTGGTCGGCCAAGCTGCTTGATGAAGCCGCGCACGCGCTCGCCGCGATCTCCGGCCTTGGTGTGGCCTTCTACGGCATGTGCAACGCGCTCGTCAGGTTTCCGGGTGATGCGCTGCGCAAAAGATTTGGCGACTTCAATCTGATGACCGCTTCAAGCGCGCTTGCCATATTGGGCTTTGTCAGCCTGGGCCTTTCGACCTCGTTCGCCTTCGGCGTTTTCTCGTTCGCCCTTGTCGGCCTCGGCACCGCGATTATCAGCCCCTGCATCTACAACATGGCCGCCGCGCAGATTCCGTCCAACCGCGCCGCTGGCCTGAGCTTCGCCCTTCTCATCACCGGCGCGCCGCGCGCCGCCGTCCCGGCCCTGTTCGGCGCGCTGTCCGGCGCGTTCAGCACACGGAGCGGTTTTGTCCTCTGCGCCGCGCTGATGCTGGCCGCGCTTGCGCTGATGTTTGTGTTGAGAAAGCGCGTCTAGACCGGAAACGGATTGCGCTGCCCGAACCCCGCCTGGTGCCAATAGGGATAGGCGAACGGCGTCGCGCTCGCCGCATCCAGCAAGGCAATCTGCTCCGGCGAAAGGCTCCAGCCCACAGCGCCAAGATTTTCCTTCAGCTGCGCCTCATTGCGCGCACCGATAATGACGGTTGACACGCTCGGCCGCGACAGGACCCAGTTCAGCGCGCACTGCGCCACGCTCTTGCCGGTCTCCGCTGAAATGGCATCAAGCGCGTCCATCACTGAATAAAGCAGTTCATCCGCCACCTGCGGCGCGGCGTCGCCGTTTTTCACCGCGCGGGCGGAGGCGTCAATCGGCTGGCTCCGCCTATATTTTCCCGACAGGCGCCCCCAGCCGAGCGGGCTCCACACCACCGCGCCGACGCCCTGATCCAGACCGAGCGGCATCAATTCCCATTCATAGTCGCGTCCGACCAGCGAATAATAGGCCTGATGCGCCACATGCCTGACCAGCCCGTATTTCTCCGACACCGCCAGCGCCTTCATCAAATGCCAGCCGGAGAAATTCGAGCAGCCAACATAACGGATCTTTCCCGCAGTCACGAGATCGTCCAGCGTGCGCATGACCTCCTCGATGGGCGTCACCGCGTCAAACCCGTGCAGCTGGAACAGATCAATATGATTCGTCTTGAGCCGCTTCAGCGAAGCGTCCACCGCCTGCAAAAGCCAGAACCGCGACGACCCCACTTCGTTCGGCCCCGGCCCCATCCCGAACGTCGCCTTGGTCGAAATCAGCACCTCATTGCGCCGCCCCTTCACCGCCTCCCCCAATATCTCCTCCGCCATGCCGCCGGAATAAACATCCGCCGTGTCAAACATCGACAGCCCGCCCTCAAGGCACACATCCACCAGCCGCGTAGCCTCCTTAACATCCGTCGCGCCCCACGCCTTGAAGAAGTCGTTGCCCCCGCCAAACGTGCCGGTGCCAAGCGTCAGGGCGGGGACCATGAGGCCGGAGGAGCCGAGGCGGCGGTGCAGCATGATGGGGCCTTTCGGGAGATACTGAGCGGGTTAGAAGACTTGCAGATTGGCCGGTCGCATGCAATGCACTTGCACAAATGCCAGCAATTCTAAATGCGCATGTTTCGGGGATTCCCAAATCGGAGAAAATCTGATTCAAGCTGTTGATGGACGTTCTGGACAGTCTTTTGACGGGTTACATTCAGGTCTGCGCCGAGTTTCCCGACAAGCGGAAGGGTGGGGCTGCAACCTATTCGATGTCTGACATCGGCCTGTCGGCGTTTTCGTTGTTTTTCATGCAGTCGGAGTCGTTCCTAGCCTATAAGCGCGGGCTTGAGGAAAGGCGCAAGAACTCGAATTGCCGGACATTGTTCGGAATGGTGAAGATTCCGACCGATAAGCTCATCGGCCGCAATGTCCGTGCGCTTCGAACTCACCGCAATCGTCAACTCAAACAGGCCCGACACGCGCTCATGCACGGTCAAGCGCTCCGGCAGAAGCACATCCGGGCCAAGCTCCGTTTCAACCCTTATGATCCGCTCGGCCTGGATTTAAGATGCTGACATGACGTCGATGATCATCGGACAGTCCCTTGCGTCACGATGCCCGGAAGCACAGTTTAAGCGTGTAGCAATACCCTGCGGACATGACAAGCATATCTGGCGGTTCTCGCCACAGGGTCGAGGCAGGACCGGGCATATGAATGAAACAGGCAACATCCGGAAGCCGGCGGCGAAGGCGGTGATCCGACGGACCGCCCGGAGCGGTCTGTTGCTGACGCCGCCCGTTCATATCCCAATACCTGGCCTGACTGCCCGACATCTGCTCCCATGCAGATCGCATGCCGCATCGAATCTTAAGTCAGCCAGCGAGGGGAGGCACTTGGAAGTGTCCACTTTACTATTGCATTCGGATTAATCTGTCTGATAGTGGTCTACAGAAAATTAGAGTGAGTTGGATTAATACCCGCCAGGTTTGCTCGGATAGTCGAAGCGTCTAAAAAATCAAAATTCGCTTTGTTGAGAAATGTGACAGGCTTCTGTGAGAAAGTAACAATTAACAAGAAAAATCTACAACGAATGATTGATTTTCAACCTCTTTTTATGAAAAGATTCGACGTTATAGTTTTTATAAACAGCTCAGTTACAGATCACACAATATAAAATCTTCGTTAGGAAAAATCTAAATGTTAAATGACGCTTCAATTCTTATCACTGGTGGGACTGGATCTTTTGGCAAAAAGTACACGCGCACAATTTTGAATCGCTTCAAGCCAAGCCGCGTCGTGATCTACTCACGGGATGAATTGAAGCAATATGAAATGGCGCAAACTTATGACGACCCATGCATGCGATATTTCATTGGAGATGTTCGCGATGGGCCCCGTCTCGCACAGGCAATGAACGGCATTGATTATGTTATTCATGCTGCAGCGCTCAAGCACGTGCCAATTGCGGAATATAACCCCATCGAATGCATCAAGACCAACATTGACGGTGCCCAGAATGTTATCGAGGCCTCGATTGCGCGGGGCGTCAAGAAAGTAATGGCCCTTTCGACCGACAAAGCGGCCAACCCCATAAACCTGTACGGGGCGTCCAAGCTGGCTTCGGACAAATTGTTCGTCGCCACCAACAACATTTCCGGCAAGGGCGGGCCGCGCTTTTCGGTTGTTCGTTACGGCAATGTTGTTGGCTCGCGCGGCTCAGTTGTTCCATTTTTCAAGAACTTGATCGCACAGGGCAAGACACCCCTTCCGGTAACCCACAAAGACATGACCCGGTTTTGGATCACGCTGCAGGAAGGCGTGGATTTTGTGTTGAAGAATTTTGAGAGAATGTATGGCGGAGAGATTTTCGTGCCAAAGATTCCGTCTGTTCACATACTGGACTTGGTTGAGGCTTACAGCGGCACCCGCGAAGCCAGGTTCATCGGCATCCGTCCCGGTGAAAAACTTCACGAAGTCATGTGCCCTTCAGACGATTCCCACCTGACATTGGAATTTGAAAATCATTATGTTCTGCGCCCGACCATCCAGTTTCAAGGCCGCGATACCGACTATCTGAAGAACGGATTGGGTGAAATTGGGACACCCGTTGACATTGGTTTTGAGTATAATTCAGGCAAGAATCCAAATTTCCTGTCAGTCGAAGAAATCAGGCGCTTGGATGAGAGGGCGTGACAAAATTGGCTTGGCTTCACGCCTCGCTCGTTTCATCCGGGATATAAGGCAGACTCCACAGCCTGCCAGCCTGATTGCTGAACGGATTAGAGAGACAGCGGATCTTTTGCCGAGTTTGGGTTGGCTGCCCGGACTTGGCGCTGGCAATTTGGTGCTGGCGGTGGGTTTTGAGTACGAAAAGCGGAAAGTGCTCAGGCGGCTTTTTCCAGAACATCGGCTGCGGTTTGTTCCGCATTGGCTGCCCGTGCCATGGCAGTCGCGCATCGTGGAACGTCATGGGGAATGCGCCCACTGGGTATGGTCGCGCCGGGACAGCCACCTTATGGCCGCCAGTAACTGGGCGGAAAGCGCCATCGTCCGGTTCGAAGATGGATTTGTCCGCTCCAACGGCCTCGGTGTCGAGAGGACGCGGCCGATGTCCTATGTGAAAGATGCGACAGGCCTTCATTTTGACTCGACGAGAGCAAGCGATCTTGAAATCTTGCTGACCACCACTGACTTTTCGAACCGTTCCGCAGCACTGATTGAAGCTAAAAAGCTCATCGCTTTCATGCGCGAAAACGCACTTTCAAAATATGGCCGCGGTCCTGCAGGACAATACAGTTTGCCGCCGGGATGCGTTCTTGTTTTGGGGCAAGTCGAAGATGACGCCTCTATTCGCGCCAATCCCGGTGGCTTTCAAAACAATGTGCAGCTGATGAACAGGGCGTTGCAGGAAAATGATCCGAGCCGCGTCTATTACCGGCCCCATCCCGATGTCAGCGCCGGCTTGCGCAAAGACAGTCTGAACTCTGACTTCCCCATGGATAAGGGGCGCATCGTTCCCGCATCGGTGTCGATTTCGAACGTTCTGAAAAGCAAACCGCTGGTCTACACGATAAGTTCCCTCGGCGGTTTTGAGGCGCTGGCGGCAGGTTGCCGGGTGAACACTTTTGGCGGACCATTTTACGCCGGGTGGGGCCTGACAAAAGACTACCTTGTCTTCGACCGGCGCAGGCGCAATCTTAGCGTTGAAGAGATTTTCTTGATTGCTTATCTGGATTACGCTTTTTACTTTGATCCGCTCACGGGGGCTCCATTGTCTCTGAAGACAATATTGGGCGTTCTCGCGAACCCTCCCGCGGAAAGTCGGATATGACCGATGGCCCTAGGCAACAATGGGCTTTCCAAGAGGCAGTTTCGCCGTTTGCACATGAGCGTGCGCTTTTTTTGGAGCGCAACATTTTCACAGCGCCAAACGAAATCAGCGCCTTGTTTGGCGCCTCGGCTTTTTGCGATCCACTTCATCGACAGCGGCTTTCACTGAATCGGCTTGCCGCCGCAGGCTTCGACCGGCTTGTGTTTGGCAATCCGTACGGCGCATCTGACAGCAGGCGGCTTTACCAGGACTGCCGCCAACAAGGATTTCCAATTCTCGTATGTGAGCGCGGCATGCTTCCGGGCACTGTGCTTCTCGACCAATCCGGATTTTTGGCAGATAGCCTGTTGTTTGAACCCAGTTTGATTGACCGCGCAAAGCGCGCTTTGCCAAACCTGTCCTTGACCGAACTGCGTGTGCGCTATCTGGGCAGACCAGCGCTCGAGCGTCAAAAGGGCAAGAGCGTCGATCTTGCGGCTCTGGAATCCTCACTCCGGTCAGCTCCCGCAGCGTCCAAGCCAAAGGTGCTCATCGCCTTGCAGGACAGTCAAGATACCGCCGTCCGGTTCTTCAGTCACAAAGGCCTCAGCTACGATGCTTTTCTGCAATTTGCCGGGAATCTTTGCGAGAGATATGCACCCGTATGTGACTTCACATTCAAGCCGCATCCGCGCGAGCTGAACACAAATGTGGCCGGCGCCCGGCGGGTCAATCATCTTAACATCGCAGATGCCATCGCGCAGGCGAGCCACGTTTTGTGCTTTTCATCCGGCGTTGGGCTGCTCGCCATGCTACTGGAGCGCCCTGTCGGACATTTCGGAGTGCCGCAATATCATCAGTGCGCCGCCGTGCGTGCGGTGAGGTCGTTTGACGAATTCGACCAGTTTCTTCAGACCGGTTTTGCTGACAATCGGGAGAGTGCCGTTGATTATTTGAGCTATGCGGATGCAATTTATTCGCATGTCAATTTTTACAGCATGTCCATGCGGCGCATTTTAGATCGCGACATTTATGCGCGCTATGACCAGGTGCGCATCGCTTCCGGCAACGGCGTTTATGAACACCGCGCCAAGAAGGCCGGCCTGCTCGATCCAAAGCGCACATGGCCATTTCGCGCACTTTCAAGGTCAGTGCGGAACCGTCTGAAGTTGGGATATCACACGTTCAGCGACACATGATGCGCAGTGACCTTACCCCAAAAACTCCCATCCAGCTTTGAGTTCGCTCCAGCGGTTGACTACGCCCTTTTGGGGTGGTTGTGCAAAGGTCATGCGCCGGACGTGCCCAAATGCGCACCCTATCTTGAGACGCCAGTGAACTTTTCAATTATCCGGTCGGCGATCAAATCCATGCGCGCATCGCCGGACTTCAAGAAATCATTGACTTGATCCCAACGCCAGCGCGGCACACCCACCCTGTCGTTTGTAATCTGCCGAAGAGAATATTCATTCAAAACCGATACATCCGGGGTTCCCAAATAAGAAATCAGAAAGGCGGCGCGCTTCCGTAGTTCAGCGCCAGGCTTGGGGAATTTTCCAGCCCGCAGATAGGACTCGTACTGCTCCCTGCTCTTTGGATAGATCAACTCCACCGGATAATCATGCCGCCCGAAATGGGACGCCATCATTGTGGGAACGCCGAGCGCGGTAAGTTCAAGTCCGCTTGAACCGTTCCAGAGAATGGCCAGGTCCAGATGTTGAGCGAGCGCGTTCACATTGATGTCCCTGTGACCCAGAACGCGGACATTGTCAGGCAAACCCACTTCGATCAGATCTGCAAATCCGTCGATCAAGTCCAGCGCAATCTCAGGCCGCAGTTCATGTGGATGCGGTTTAACAAGCACAATGAGATCTTTGGCGCCTCCCGCAATGCGAACCGTGTCGTTGAGCCAGTCCTTCATATCCAGATGGGCCGGCCCCCCATCGTAAGGAACATTCAGGTCCACAGGAACTTTGCCAAACAGGCAGACCACCTTCTTGCCGGCGCTGCGCTCTTTCTTGAGCCAGCTGGCAATCTCGTTTGCTGTGGAATCGTCGGATGATGAATTGCGGTTGACGTTGATCAAATCATCGGCGCGGCTCTTCAGCTCCGCATTACTTTTATTGTCAGCGTACCACTTTTCGAATTTGTGCGGCAATGCCAGGAAGGGCGCCCGACGGTCAGGATGTAATGTCATGTCCGTAACGCACATCGTGGAAGCAAATTTCGAACCAAGGTTTGTGAAGTAATTCTCGTAGGCCACATTACAATTAATAAAAGAAAGCCGTGGATCATTCTTGGCGCGGGCAAAATCCCGAAAAACAGAAAAAGGCGTCACATGACTGTTGCCGGAAACAAAAGCGACATTAATGTTCCGAAGCACGATGTCATTGTATATTCTTTGACATAAATCCAAACAGGTGTCCGAGCGATGCAATTGCACCTGGAAGTCAATTTGCGCAGCGTCCTCGTTCAAGTCTACTGTGAATTTACGAACACGTGTGGAAAGGCGTTCGTAGAATCCCTGATAATAATTCACGCTCCCGGCCGCGACGATCCGTTCTTTCCAGTTCACCTCCCATGAATTGCTTAAATCATGAC
>JANMMM010000246.1:0-9191 GCA_031373225.1 Phyllobacteriaceae bacterium
CGCCGTTAAACAAGGGCTCGACAAAGAACGAGCCGCCAAACTGCTGAATGCCGGAAATGCCGGCAGCAAGGATGATGACGCCGGTCATCGTGCCCCAGACATTGACCCGGCCCGGCTTGATCGTCGTCGAGCCCAGGAACGCGCCGACAAGCGCGGGCAGGAGATATTCGAGGCCAACGCTCGCCTGGCCGATGCGCAGCTTCGAGGCGAGCAGCACGCCGGTCAGCGCCGCCAGAAAGCCGGACGTGATAAAAGCGCCCATGACGAATTTCTGCACCGGAATCCCGTTCAGCGCCGCCGCCTTCGGGTTCGCGCCGATGGCGTAGAGATAGCGACCGACGGGGGTGTATTCGAGAATGACCCACAGGACGAAGGCGATGACGAGGACGTAGAAGCCGGTGATCGGAAGGCCGAAAATCATCGTGCCGTTCAGGGCGTAAAACCCGTCGGGCAGAACCCCGACCACCTGCCGCCCGCCCGTGTGCCAGAGCGCCAGCGCGTAGAGGATCGTGCCGGTTCCGAGCGTCGCGATGAAACTGTCAATCTTCGCCACTTCCACCAGCAGCCCGTTGAGAAACCCCGTGAAGCAGCCCAGCGCCAACACAATCAGCACCGCCAGCGGCCATGGAACGCCGTAGAGCGTCTGCAGCGAGATCGCCAGAATGTGCCAGAGCACGATGCCGTAACCCACCGTCAGGTCAATGCGCCCCGACGCCATCGGGATCATCGCCGCCAGCGACAAGAGTGCGATAATCGCCTTGTCGGAAATGATCGAGCGCAGATTCAGAAGGGTCGGGAATGTGTTGGGCAGGAGCAGGGAAAAAAGAATGATGAGAATGGCCGTCAGGATCACCAGGCCGTAGACCGGAATATAGCGCATCAGCTTCTGGCCGAACGAAAGACCCGCAATCTCGCTCTTCGTCGGCTCAAGCGCTGTGGACTGGATTGAGTTCATTATGCCGCCTCCGAGGCCGATGCCGCGTGGATGAGCGCCGCCGTGGTCAGCTGCCCGCCCGAGAGTTCCTGCACAATGCGGCCACGCGAAAACACCAGCGCCCGGTGGCAGATATGCGCCACTTCCTCAAAATCCGTCGAAACGACAATCACCGCCAGCCCCGCCTCCAGCGCCTTGGCGATCAGCCGGTAAATCTCCGCTTTCGCGCCGACATCAACGCCTGCCGTCGGGTCTTCGGCGATCAGGAGCTTTCGCCCGGTCAGAAGCCATCGCCCGACAATGACCTTCTGCTGATTGCCGCCGGACAGCGCCTCGATGGGGATGAACGGATCATTCGGACGCAAGCCGACGTCATTGCCCGCCTCCCGCGTCAGCGCGGCTTCCCGGCGCGGCGACATGCGCGACAAGAGCGTGCGGCCCGACGCGCCGGGATTGATGAACATGTTCTCGCGGATCGACAGCGACAGCGCGGCGGATTCCTCGGTGCGGTCGCGCGCTATAAGACCGATGCCCGATTTCATCGCGGCCATCGTCGAGGAAAGGTCCGGCGTTTCGCCATTCAAAAGCACAGTCCCCGCGAACGGCTCATTGCCGAACAGCGCCCGCCCGATCAGCTCCTGCCCCGCGCCGCGCAGGCCGACCAGTCCCAGCAGCTCGCCTTCGCGCAGGGAGAACGACACCGGCCCCGCGCCATGACAGGCCATGTTTTTCACCGACAGCCGCTCGCCGCCAACCTTGGTGTTGGCCTTGACGAACAGGTCCGAAGCGGGACGCCCGACGATCATTTCGACCAGTTCGCGCGGCGATGTCTCCTTGACCGGCTTCTGCCCGACCAGCCTGCCGTCGCGCAGCACTGCCACGCGGTCGGCGATGCGGAACACCTCGTCCAGCCGGTGCGACACATAGATCATGCCGACACCGCGCGCCTTCAACGGACGCAGCGCCGCGAACAGCCGCTCAACCTCGTCGGCGGGAAGGCTCGCCGTCGGCTCGTCCAGCACCAGCACATCGGCTTCGACGGCGAGCGCGCGGGCGATGGCGACCAGCGACTTCTCCGTGCGGCTCAAATCCTGCACGCGTTTGGTCGCGTCGAAATGGCAGCCGACCAGCTCCAGCGCCGCCCTGCCGCGCGCGTCGGTCGCCTTCCAGTCAATCAATTTGTTTCGAAGGGAAAAGCCCTGCGCCAGCCCGACATTCTCCGCCACCGTCATCCATTCGATCAGGCCCAGATCCTGATGAATGAACGCGACGCTCTGCCGCTCATTCGGCTTGGGCGGGCGGTGCGCATATTGCGCGCCCTTGAACAATATCTGCCCGCCGTCCGGCCTGTGGATGCCCGCCAGCGCCTTGATGAGGGTGGACTTCCCCGCACCGTTTTCGCCGAGCAGCGCCAGGATTTCGCCGGCAAACAGGTCGAGTGAAACATCGCTCAAGGCTTTGGTGCCGCCAAATATCTTGGTGATGTTCTGGAACTCGACGAGCTTTTCAGACGGCACCCTGCGCTCCTCCCAAAGCTTCCGGCGTGGCATTTCGATATTCATGTTATCGATAACATCGACGGCGCGTCAATGGCTTTCTGATGCAAAATTTGTCTTTATTGAAACCCGTCCAGCAGCCGCATCATCTCGGCGGAGTCTTTGGCGCCAAGCCCGGCCGCGACGAGCAGACGGTGGATTTCCACAACCTGCCCGGTCATCGGCAGCGGTGTCTTGGTCTTCGTTGCAAAGGCCTGCAGCGAGTTTAAATCCTTCAGCATATTGTCAATGCGACCCGTCGGCGAATAGTCGCGGCGGGCAAATTTGCCCATGAATTCCTGCATGATCGCCGAATCCGCCCGCCCGCCTTTCAGAGCCGCCGGTATCGCCGCTGGATCAACCCCGCCCGCCTCCGCCAGCTTAACCGCCTCGGCGATTGCCTGAAACTGCACCGCGCAGAACAGCTGGTTGATGAGTTTCACCGTCTGCCCCGCCCCGCTCGGCCCCATCAAAGTGTAATTCGCCGCAAGGTGCCGCATCACAGCCCGCGCGCGCTCGAAATCTTGCGGGTCGCCGCCCGCCATGATTGTCAGCCGCCCTGCCAGCGCCCCCGGCACGCCGCCCGACAGCGGGCAGTCCACCCATGCCATGCCTGTCTCAGCTTTGAGCTTCGCCGCCATTTCCGCCGTGTCTTTTGGGTCGATGGAAGACATGTCGATCAAGAGCTTGGAGGCGTTTGCTGAATCAGAAACTCCGCCCTTTCCGAAGACGACGGCGCGGACAATGTCGGAATGGTTGAGGCTGAGGATAATGAAGTCATTGTCCCTGACGGCTTCGGAAACTGAACCGGCGGCAGCCGCTCCCTTCTCCACGAGCGCGGACACTTTCGCCGCGTCGAGATCGGAGACTGTGACGCTCTGCCCGGTTTCAATCAGCCGCGTGGCGATTGCCGAGCCCATGATGCCCGCCCCGATGACGGCGATTTTGTTGGGCGCTTCCGCCATACCATTCTCCTCGCTGCCTTGCCTGCACCTTCAGCGCTGCCCCTCATCCGCCCCTATCGGGGCACCTTCTCCCCGTGAGAACGGGGAGAAGGAAAGGAGGCGCCGATGCCGGTCGTTCCCTTCCCCCCGCCTCTGGGGGGGATAAGGTGCCCCGATTGGGGGGGATGAGGGGCAGCTCCAATGGCCGCAATTATCTTCCTGCCTCAAGCCCGCCAATTATCTCCCGCATGATCTCCTCATGACCCGCGTCGCCATTGACCGTCACAACCCCCGCCTCGCCGCCCGGGTCCTCCAGCGCCGCCAGCTGGCTGGCGAGCAGCGAAGGCGGCATGAAATGGCCCTTGCGCGCCTGCATCCGCTCTTCCAAAACTTCCTTGCTGCACTTGACAAAAACGAAGCGCAGCCCATCGCCCGCCGTAGCGCGCAGCATGTCACGGTACATCTTCTTCAAGGACGAACATGTCGCCACCGCGCCGCCCCGATGCGTCTTCAGCGCCGCGCCAATCTTCTCGAGCCAGGGCCAGCGGTCATCGTCATTGAGCGGCGTGCCACCCGCCATCTTGGCGACATTCTCCGCCGGATGCAGCGCGTCGCCTTCGATGTAGGTTACGCCGAAATGCAGCGCCAGCGCCTCGCCCGCTGTGGTCTTGCCGCAGCCGGAAACGCCCATGACGATGATTGGACGGATGTTCATCTCAAAGCGACGCCGTGATGCCGCCGTCCACATGCAGCATGATGCCATTGGTGAAGGAGGAGGCGTCCGACGCCAGATAGACCGCAGCGCCGATGAGCTCTTCAACCCTGCCCCAGCGCCCGGCAGGCGTGCGCTTTTCAAGCCAGGCGCAGAATTCAGGATTATCAACGAGCGCCTGATTGAGCGGGGTGATGAAATAGCCAGGGGCAATCGCATTGATGTTCAGGCCGTATTTCGCCCAGTCCGTGCACATGCCCATGGTCAGGTTCCTCACCGCGCCTTTGGTAGCCGTGTACGGCGCGATGGTGGGGCGGGCGAGATGGCTCTGCACCGAGGCGATATTGATGATTTTGCCGCGGCCGCGCGGGATCATGTGCTTGGCGACGGCCTGCCCGACATAAAAGACGCTGGAGATATTGGTCTTCAAAAGCTCCTCCCACTTGTCGTGCGGGAAGTCTTCCAACGGCGCGCGGAACTGCATCCCGGCATTGTTGATGAGAATGTCGATGGGGCCGGTCTCGGTCTCGATCCGGTCCACCGCCGCCTTCGCCGCCGCGCCGTCGGTGACGTCAAACGCCGCGCCGCTGGCTTTGTGTCCGGCTTCCCGCAGCCGGTGCACGGCGAGCTCAAGCTTGTCGGCGCTGCGTCCGTTCAACACCACTTCCGCGCCTTGCTCGGCAAGCCCCGTCGCCAGCGCCAGACCTATGCCCTGATTGGACCCGGTGACCAGCGCCCTGCGCCCCGTCAGATCAAAAAGCTTGGACATTCCGCTCCCCGAACTCGAAAATGCACGCCTCGCCACTCAGCGCTTGACTTAAATGTTATCGATAACATAAGCAAGAGCCAGTGAACTTCTGAAGCAGAAAATCATGTCCAAACCGGAATTGCTAGTGGTCGGCCCCTACCCGGATTGGGACATGAAATCTTTGGAAAAAGACTATAGCGTTCGCCGTCTTTGGGAGGCGGCCGACAAGGTGAGCTTCATCGCTGAACACGCTGATAAGATTCAAGCCATCGCCACGCGCGGCGATCTCGGCGCGTCGGCGGACCTGATGGCGCAGCTGCCAAATCTGCAAATTGTCTCGGTGTTCGGCGTGGGCACGGACGGCGTGGACTTTTCCTTCGCCCGCGCCAACAATATCAAGGTCACGAACACGCCTGACGTTCTAACTGGCGACGTGGCGGACCTCGGCATGGCGGTGCTTCTGTCCGCCGCAAGGCTGATGCCGCAGGGCGACGCGCTGGTGCGCAGCGGCGCCTGGCCCAAAGGCGGCTTGCCGCTCACGACGCGGGTGTTCGGCAAGAAGCTGGGCGTTGTCGGAATGGGCCGCATCGGGCGGGCGTTTGCCAAACGCGCGGCGGGCTTCGACTGCGAGATTTCCTACTTTTCGCGAAGCGGGCAATCCAGTCTTCCCTACCGCTTTTTTCCCGGCCTTCTTGATCTCGCGCATGAAGTTGAATTCCTCGTCGTCACGCTGGCAGGCGGGGAAGGCACGAAAAACATTATCGATGCCGAAGTCCTGAACGCCCTCGGTCCGGACGGCATTCTGGTCAATATTTCGCGCGGCTCGACCGTGGATGAAGAAGCGCTCCTGCATGCCCTCGAAACCCGCGCCATCAAGGCGGCGGCGCTCGATGTGTTCTGGAACGAACCCAACATCAATCCGCGCTTTCTCGCCCTCGACAACGCCGTCCTGCACCCACATCATGCCAGCGGAACATTGGAGACGCGCCGGGCCATGGGCCAGTTGGTCCGCGACAATCTCGCCGCGCATTTTGCCGGAAAACCGCTGCTGACGCCGGTTGTTTGAGGAAACAGGCTCATGAAAAGCATTGTCATCCACGCCGCAAAGGATCTGCGCGTCGAAGAGACCGAGCCAGAGCCGCTGGGACCGGGCCAGCTGGACGTGCGCATTGAGGCGGGCGGCATCTGCGGCTCGGACCTGCACTATTTCAACCATGGCGGCTTCGGAGCTATCCGCTTGAAAGAGCCCATGATTCTTGGCCACGAAATCGCTGGAACCATCTCGGCGCTCGGTGCGGGAACAACGGGCTTTGGCGTCGGCGAACGCGTCGCCGTGTCTCCCTCCAAGCCGTGCAGCAGGTGCGAATACTGCCTCAGCGGCCAGCAGAACCAGTGCCTCGACATGCGCTTCTACGGCAGCGCCATGCGGATGCCGCACGTGCAGGGCGCGTTCCGCCAGCGCCTCGTGGCCGAAGCCTTCCAGTGCCACAAAATCACTGATGGCGTCTCCATCAACGAGGCCGCCTTCGCCGAGCCATTTGCCGTGACGCTGCACGCCGTCCACCGCGCCGGTTCGCTCCTCGGCAAGCGCGTCCTCGTCACCGGCTGCGGCCCCATCGGCGCGCTGTGCATCCTTGCCGCAAGAGCGCATGGGGCAAAGGAAATCATCGCCACAGATGTGATGGACGGCGTTTTGAAAATGGCAAAACTTGTCGGCGCCGACCGCACGATCAATGTCGCGGACAACCCGGAACAGCTGTCAGACTATGCCGCCAACAAGGGCTCAGTCGATGTCATGTTCGAAGCCTCCGGCAATGAGCGCGCGTTGCGCGCGGGGCTGGAAGTGCTGCGCCCGCGCGGCATCCTCATGCAGCTTGGCTTAGGCGGCGACATGTCAATTCCGCAGAATGTCATCGTCGCCAAGGAAATCGAAATCCGCGGCTCCTTCCGCTTCCACGAGGAGTTCGCGCTCGCCGTCGATCTCATCAACCGCCGCCGCGTTGACGTGACGCCGCTGTTGACGGATATTTTCGACATGAAGGATGCGGTGAAGGCGTTTGAGACGGCCAACGACCGGTCGCGGTCGATGAAGGTGCAACTCTCGTTTTCCTGAGCTTCTTGTTTCCTCGCCGCGCGCGGCGTGCTACGGCTTAAGCAGGGCGCTAAACCATCGAGCATCGTTCGAAAGGACCCGCCATGAGCAAGTTTCTCGCCTCTTTCGCCGCCGCCTTCATCGCCCTGCCCGTCGCCGCTCTGCCCGCCGCCGCCCATGCCGCCGCTTGCAATGAAGCCAATTCCATTGTGCGGGTCAGGAACACGTCCATCGGCGCTTTCGAATATGTCGTGTTCAAGTACAAGAAGCCGCCAAATCTGCCTTCTTTCACCGTCAAGGCCGTCACCCCGCCCTTCATTCAGGACGGAAGCGGCGAGACGGTCATTGTGAGGGGATCAAAATTCACCGAGGTGAGGTTCGACGGCGTCGTCTGGACCTGCTCAATCATTGAGCGGCTCGTCCTTCCCAAAGCCGCCATCAAGGCGGTGAAAAATATCGGTCAGTTCGAAGGTATCATCACCTACATTATCGGGCGGCGGAGCTCGTCGCGCTACATATCAAACTATTCCTACAATTCCGGCCCTGGCTTCCGCTCGATTGTCATCAAATACAGGAAATGACGCCTACGCGCTTTCCCGCTCAATGACGCGGTATTGCGTCAGCGTGAGCGAGGGAACCTCTTCGCTCTCCTCGCCCTTGATTGAAATATGCAGCTGCCGCGCCGCCTGCCGCCCGATATTGTAGCAGTCAACGTCCACCGACGTGATGCGCGGATGGCAGCATTCGGCAATTTCATAATTGCCGAACCCGGCGATCGCAATGTCGCCCGGCACTTTCATGCCGCGCCGCTGGCATTCCATGATCGCGCCGAACGCCGACAGGTCGGAGACGCAGATCACAACCTCCGTGTCCGGCCAGTGCGTCAGCATTTCCACCACCGCCTGCCCGCCCTGCTCCATCGAGATCGGCGGCACGCCGAACGAGATCAGCCGCCCGCTCGGCAGGCCCATGCGGCTCAGCGCGCTGACAAAGCCCTCGCGCCGCTGGCTGCCGCGCGTGTCGCGTTCCGTCGTGCCGCCGATATAGCCGAATTTGTGGTAGCCTTTCGCCGCCAGCGTCCGGACCAGCAGCGCCATCGCCTCCGCGTTGGAAAAGCCGACAATCTGGTCAATCGGCGCGTCCGGCACATCCCAGGTCTCCACCACTGGAATCCCGGCTGCCTCCAGCATCCGGCGCGTGCGTTTGGTATGGCTGCCGCTGGTGACAATGATGCCCTCGGGCCGCCGCCGCAGCATGGCTTCGACCAGCTCCTCCTCGCGTTCGATGGAATAATCGTTCGAGCCGAGGAGCAGTTGCAGGCCGGTGCCTTCCAGCTCGTCCGTGATGCCGCGCGCCGTGTCGGAAAAGTTGGAATTGTTGAGTGATGGAATGATCGCCGCGACAAAGCCCGTGCGCTTCGATGAGAGCGAGCCCGCCGCAAGGTCGAGCACGTAGCCAAGCTCGTCAATCGCCGCCGCGATCCGCTGCCGCGCCGCAGGCGACACCAGGTCCGGGTCTTTCAGCGCCCGCGACACGCTCATCGCCGACACGCCCGCATGGCGGGCGACATCGGCCATTGTCGGCTGCTCCTTGTCTGTTGTTTTGTTCAAGGCCTGTTTCGGCGCCCGCGTTGAATTGATGGTATCGATAACATAGACAAGCGCATAGGCAAGATGCAGATTGAGGCGACGACTTGAATGAAAAGGTGGGGAAGAAATGTTTGGCGTGATCGACGGCACCTGCTTTGAAGTTCTCGACCCAAGGTTCAACGCCTGTTTCGTCGGCCATGCGCGCGTCGAGCGGCTGTGGAGCGGCGGGCGCTGGCTGGAGGGGCCGGCATGGTTCGCGGCGGGGCGTTATCTGATCTGCTCGGATATTCCCAACAATAGAATGCTGCGCTTCGACGAAACCGACGGCTCGGTTTCTGCGTTCCGCCAGCCGTCGAACAATTCCAACGGCAACACCTGCGACCGCCAAGGCCGCCTCGTGACCTGCGAGCACCTGACCCGCCGCGTCACCCGCACAGAGCATGACGGGAGCATCACCGTCATCGCCGACCGGTTCGAAGGCAAGCGCTTCAATTCGCCAAATGATGTGGTGGTGAAATCCGACGGCTCGATCTGGTTCACCGATCCGCCGTTCGGGATCATGAGCGACTACGAGGGCCACGTCGCGCCGGCCGAGCTGCCGCAGAACGTCTACCGCGTCGGCGCCGACGGCAAGGCG
>JANMMM010000248.1:0-36911 GCA_031373225.1 Phyllobacteriaceae bacterium
TCGGTGACTGTTTACTTAATTCCTGCACAAACTCTGATAGTTGCCGGCTGACGTTGGAATAATAAAGTAAACTGTCACAAAAATTCATCGCTTACCGCCCCGCAATCCCGCATGGTTAACAGGGCCTTTACCTTCCCCGAACTAAGGTGCGCCAGGCTTGCGGGCGGGCTTTGCCGCGCCGCTGCGCTTTGACGGGGAATAACCATGCGTGCCAGCGCTTCTGCATCCTATCCTGACCACCGGGACAAGTCGGGCATAAGCGGCTTCATGCGGCGGCAGCTGGAGATCGCGGCGGGGCTTTTCATCATCCTTATCCTGATTGGCGCTGCGGCGAGCCTTGCCACATGGAATGTCGCCGATCCGAGTTTCAGCCACGCCACGGACGGGCAGGCCACCAACGCGCTCGGCTATCCGGGTTCAGTGTTCGCCGATCTGTCGATGCAGTTTTACGGGCTGGCGGCGCTGCCGGCGCTGCTGCCGGCGGCGTTCTGGGCTTTGTTCATGATCGGCGGAAAGCCGATTTACAAGCGCGCGCGGCGCGGTTTCGCCTGGTTCTTTGGCGCGCTCTCCACCGCCGCCGCCTTTGGCTGCGCGACGCCGCCGCAGACTTGGCCGCTGCCGGTCGGCATTGGCGGCGTGCTGGGCGATCTGGTCTTGAAAATTCCCGCAGCCTTCACCGGCGGTTTTCCAAAGGGCATACTGTCGCTGGTCCTGGCGCTGCCGTTGCTTATCGCCGGTCTCTGGCTCTTGGCCTATGCTTCGGCGCTTGTCAGCCGCAAGGCCCCGGCGCCGGTCAAGGAAATCCGCAGCGCCGCAGGCGAACTGCTTGACGACGACGAAGAGGAAAGCGGCGGTTTCCAGGCGTTTGCGGGTGCGCTGACACACTACTGGCTGTCGATGCGCGCCAATATTGCCCGGCTGACGGCGAGCCGCCGGGCGGCCAGACATGAGGATGGCGCGCAGACTGCGGGCCGGTCCGGCCGCGCGCGGCAGGATGACTTCGGCGACATTTCCATGGCCCCCGCGCCCAAGGCGCGGCTGCGGCAGGAGCCGGATTTCAATTACACGCCGTCGTCGGCCCGCTCTGCGCATGAGGAACCATCGTTCGAGGATGACGATTCGAGCTTTCTGAGCGATGACGATGAAGAAGCGCCGTTTGACATGGACAGCGACTTTGCCCCCGGCGACATTGCCCCGCGCACCGCCGCGCGGGTGGCGCTGGCGCATGAGCAAAGATTGAGCGCCGGCGGCGAGGGCCAGCCGGTTGCCAGAGTCCAGCAGCCGGCCCCGCGCCCGAAAACCAGCCAGCGCGCCGCGAAGGACGCGCAGCCGAGCTTCCTGCAGGACGGCTCTTATGTGCTGCCCGGACTGCATTTCCTCTCAGAAACCAAAAATATCGTCCGCGACCCGACGCTTTCCAAAGACGCGCTGGAACAGAACGCGCGGCTGCTCGAAGGCGTGCTCGACGATTTCGGCGTCAAGGGCGAGATCATTCAGGTCAAACCCGGCCCGGTCGTCACGCTGTATGAGCTGGAGCCGGCGCCCGGCATCAAGTCCTCCCGCGTCATCGGCCTTGCCGACGATATCGCCCGTTCGATGAGCGCCATCGCGGCGCGCGTCGCCGTGGTGCCCGGCCGCAACGCCATCGGCATCGAGCTGCCAAATTCTCGGCGCGAGACGGTGTACCTGCGCGAAATGATGGCCTGCCAGGATTTTGGCGACAGCAAGGCCAAGCTGGCGCTGGCGCTTGGCAAGAACATCAATGGCGAGCCGGTGATCGCCGACCTTGCCAAAATGCCGCATCTGCTTGTGGCGGGCACGACCGGCTCCGGCAAATCCGTGGCGATCAACACGATGATCCTGTCGCTCGTCTACCGGATGACGCCGAAGGAATGCCGCCTCATCATGATCGATCCGAAAATGCTGGAACTCTCCGTCTATGACGGCATTCCGCATCTTCTCACCCCGGTGGTGACCGACCCGAAGAAGGCCGTTGTGGCGCTGAAATGGACCGTGCGGGAGATGGAAGACCGCTACCGAAAAATGTCCAAAGTCGGTGTGCGCAATATTGACGGCTTCAACCAGCGCATCTCGCTTGCCAAACAGAACGGCGAGAAACTTTCCCGCACGCTTCAAACTGGCTTTGACCGCGCGACGGGCGAAGCCGTGTATGAGACCGAGATTCTCGATCTTGAGCCGATGCCGTTCATCGTCGTCATCATCGACGAGATGGCCGACCTGATGATGGTGGCGGGCAAGGACATTGAAGGCGCGGTGCAGCGCTTGGCGCAGATGGCGCGCGCGGCGGGCATTCTTGTCATCATGGCGACGCAGCGTCCCTCGGTCGATGTCATCACCGGCACGATCAAGGCGAACTTCCCGACCCGCATCTCCTTCCAGGTCACATCGAAAATCGACTCGCGCACCATTCTCGGCGAGCAGGGCGGCGAGCAGCTCTTGGGCCAGGGCGACATGCTTTATATGGCCGGCGGCGGGCGCATTCAGCGTGTGCACGGACCATTCGTTTCAGACGATGAGGTCGAAAAGATTGTCGCGCATCTGAAAACCCAGGGCGTGCCGGAATATCTCGACTCAATCACCGAAGAGGATGACGAGGACGGAGATGAGGGCGGTTCGTCCGGTGGCGGCGCTGAGGGCGATTTTGAGGATTCGGATGATCCTTACGATCAGGCCGTCTCGGTCGTGCTGCGCGACAAGAAAGCTTCGACCTCCTACATCCAGCGGCGTCTCGGCATAGGCTACAACCGCGCGGCGTCGCTGATCGAGCGCATGGAGAAGGAGGGCATTGTCGGCCCGTCCAACCATGCGGGCAAGCGCGAGATCCTCGTGCCGACCGAAGAAGACTATTAAGCGGGGGCGGCCACAGTCGCGTCAATTTCAAACGCTATTGAACGCGTCATGAATGGAGAATCGAAAGCCATGAAATCATTATTCGCCGGCCTTGCCTTCGCTCTCGGCCTCGCTGTCTCAGCGCAGGCCGCCAGTCCCGCCGCGCAGAAGATCGCGACGCATTTTTCCAGCGTGCAGACCATGACCGGCGATTTCGTGCAGTTCGGCCCGAAGGGCGAGCAGACCGGCGGCAAATTCTTCATCGAGCGCCCCGGCAAAATCCGCTTCAACTACGAAAAGCCCTCGCCGATCCGCGTTGTCGCCGACGGCAAATCCGTCGTGATCAACAACAAGAAACTCGACACCTGGGACATTTATTCCCTCAGCAAGACGCCCTTGAAGCTGCTCCTGTCGGAGAATATCGACCTCACCGACGGCAAGGTGAAGAACGTCAAGGAAGAGGACGATCTGACGACGATCGTGCTCGGCGACAAGTCAATTTTCGGCGATTCGAAAATCTCCATGATGTTCGACCCGAAAAGCAGCGACCTGCGGCAATGGACCATCACGGACGCCAAGGGCCTTGACACGACAGTGATGATTTTCAACGTCAAGCAGGGCGAAAAGATCGACCCGGCGGTTTTCAAGATCGACTATCAGCGGGTGAATGAGGCGAACCAGCGGAAGAAGTAGCGCCGCCACTTTCGCTGGAGCACCCCCCCAGAGCGCCGTCATCCCGGAATCGCGTAGCGATATCCGGGACCCATGCCGGAGTGGTGGTGATTGGAAGCGGAGGAACAATCACGCGCTTTGCCGGAATGGGTCCCGGCTCGCGTCGCTCCGCTCCTTGGCCGGGATGACGCGCGCGCGTGGGGATTTCCACTCATTGACCTTGCGCACTGTCCTATGGCCTGCCAAAAAGCCGCATGTCTTTCTCCATCGCCACCTGGAACATCAATTCCGTCCGCCTGCGGCAGGGCCTCGTCGTCAAGTTCCTTGAGATGAGGAAACCCGATGTCCTGTGTCTGCAGGAGATCAAATGCCAGGACGGCGAGTTTCCCGCCGACACGTTCACGGCTGCCGGATACAAATATCAGGCGGTGCACGGGCAGAAGGCCTATCACGGCGTCGCCATCCTATCCCGCCACCCCATCGAGATCGTCGAAAGACGCAAATTCTGCGAAATCGACGACGCGCGGCATGTCTCAGTGGACGTCAAGCTCAAGAATGAAACCCTGCGCGTCCATAATTTCTATGTCCCCGCCGGCGGCGACGAGCCGGACGCGGCCATTAATCCGAAATTCGGCCACAAGCTGAAATTCGTCGAGGAAATGCGAACTGTCGCCGCCAATGCAGCGCCGCATCCGTCTATATTGGTGGGCGACCTCAACATCGCGCCGCTGGAGCACGATGTCTGGTCGCACAAGCAGCTTTTGAAAGTCGTCAGCCACACGCCGGTCGAGACAACAAATTTCGAAGCTATGCGTCAGCACGCCAAATGGACCGACCTGATGCGCGTCCATACGCCGGAGCCGGAGAAGCTCTACACATGGTGGAGCTATCGCTCAGCAGACTGGACGGTGGCCAACAAAGGCCGGAGGCTGGATCATATCTGGTCCAGCGCGGGGATGGATTCGCGACTGAAGGAGATCGAGATATTGCGCGAGGCAAGAGGCTGGGAGAGGGGGTCGGACCATGTGCCGGTGATGGCGCGGTTTGGGGCGTGATTTGGGACCCGCCGACTTGATTAACCGGCTCGAGTGAAGAAAAGGCGCAATGCCGCATTGTTCTTTCGTTCAGGTGCCGTGTCGCCCGAAGCAAGCCGCAAATTCTCCAAGCCCGTCACATGAGCCGTGCCGTCGAAAGCGTGCTGGGCCGCGTGGAAACCGAGCGCGCGATAGACTTCAAACTGCTCTTCGGAAAAAAATTGATCGCTTGTCGTTTCGTGGGGAAAAGATTGATTTCGCGATTTGTAGTCGAGGACATAGTCATTTTCGTCGCCCGTCAGCGAAGATTTGACGTACATGATCACACCTTTCTCGTTCGGGCCGTAATCGATGGTTCCAATTGCGACATGCGGACGTTTGGCCGCCTTGTCCTGTGACGGCCGCTCGCCTTTTGCGAACAATTCATTGACTTCAAGACTTGCGTCCCTGATCTCCCGCCATGGTAGGTCGATGCGGCAACCAAGATCAATCCGCGCATATCGCTGTGCGTCAACCAGCGAGCGGAATGTCATTCCGGCGTCCGCTTCGGCATCAACGACGATGATCCTCTTGCAGCGCCGGCGGAGCAGTTCATAGAGTCCGAGGTTTTCAATGTGCCCGCCGTCGGTGAGATAAATTTTGCTTTCGTTCACATCGAGGCTGCTGAACATCTCTTTCAACAAGTAAGGCGAAATTCGTGACAAAAAGCCGCCCTTACTTTTTCCCGGACCAAACTTGCGGGGATTTTTCATCCAGTAGCCCAAGCGGATATTGAGAAGCGCCAAGGTTGGCGCAAAGCCCCAGACGGAGTTTGATCCCATGTTGGAAGACGCCGCCGCTCCAGAAATCGCCATCGCCGTGCCCGCGTCAAGCGCCTTCACCTCGTGCTCCAGCGTTCCTGTTTTGACAAAGCCGGTTGCCAAGCTTCCACAATAGTCCTGCGAAAAATAGAAGAATTCCGCGTTGCGTCCGCGCTGGTTGGCATACTGTGAGCCCTGTATGTTCAACGCTGTATTGATTAAATGCAGCGGCGCATGTGCCGCTCCAATCTCGCTGAGTTTTGTCGCGCCGCAGGGTTCGAACTGAATTCTCGAATTCACCTTCGCCTTCGAAGGAAGCCGTTCTCTTAGTGCGCTGAAAATCGAACTGAGCCATTCTCTTAGTGCACTGAAATCAGCTTTGGCGCTTGCTTCCAAAGTGGCGTTGTCTGAACTTTGAACTTCCGCACAGGTGTCAACAACTTTTCTGATTGGCGCTGGATTAAACAAAAACGCATTGCTGAGCCGATCTCGATAGAGCCTGTGCAATGAATTGGTATTTGGTTTGAGAAAACGCCAAGACAAAAGCAGGGCTAAAACACCGATAACCAGAAACAAACTCGGCAAAACATTTATTATTTGAAAATAGTTTCCACACAAAATATCAGTTGACTTGCTTGATTTAATCAGATCGACATTTTCCGCCCCGCACAAGTTTCTGACAATGCTTTCGAGCCATGCCGGTTGACTTTTGAGTTTAATGTCTGCCGCCAAAGTGAAATGAAGGTAAACAATCCAGATTATCAATGGCAAGACCAGAGCGGCGAACAGCAGAAGGGCGTGTGAAATCGCCCGCTTGACCAGCGGAATCCGTAAGTTCTTGCCGTTCTGTGGCTTGAGCATGTCTCCTAGATACTTGCTGGCAAACGCGACGGCGGCGGCGACGGGCGCGAGGAATGGCGTGATTGTTGAAAGATAAATGGTCCACGCCGCGATAAGTCCCTCTGGCGCATTACCGCTATACACCGTCAGCAGGCCTTTGAGCGCGAAGGGCTGCAGTTCAAAGAAGGCGGACAGCGCCGTGAGCCCGATCAGCAGCCGCGACACATGAAAGCCAAAGCCTTTGAACTCTGCTTCACCGTCGGCTTTTGTGGATCGCCAGAATGCCCAAACGATATGATAGACCGCCCCGAAGAGCAGCAAGAGCTTTGTAAAGGCAAAGCTGCCTAGTCCATCGACATAGGTGTGCCCGGGAAAACTGAGCCGGTCCAAAAGGTTGTTACTAGCCAATGATCCAAGGTCGGGGTTCAGGAAGCCGGTCACGCCCGCAGCAAAAAGAATTATCGCAAGCACAACCGCCAAATTGGCGCAGAGACCGCGGATCAGCACGGTCATCGATGCCAACAGATCGCCAAAACCGTGCGGCATCAAGTAGCGGGAATGGTCCCTGATATAGCCGACCGCTGGATTGTCGCTCTTGTCGTTGCCGCTGGTACCATAGGGGAACTGATCGCCCTTGTCGTTGGGATATTTCCTGGCCCTTGCGCGTCCGAGGGCGTCCATGCCGACCGACGCCGACGTGCCGATGTAGCCGCCGCCCGAAACTGTAGAAAAAGTGTCTATGTTTTTTGTGCCAATTTCACTGTCAATAGCTTGCAGCACACCCATGGAAAAAGCCGCCGAGCGGACGCCTCCACCTGAAAGCGCCAGCCCCGTAATATCAACTGGAGAGGTTTCAGAGATTTTCAAAGAAAGTTCTGTCAAACCATTGGCGCGGCGCCGTGCGTTGATGCGGCGGAGTTCCGAATCTCGGACCTCACCGTCAAAATAATTTTGCCAGACATCATCCTGAGATTTGTCTTCCATTGCCATCCCCCCGCTCGCGAAATGCAGACATGGAAATGCTTAGAAGAAATTTAGTTATCAGTAAATTTCCAAAATGTCTATCAGTAATATTTTTGAAGAACTTCTGAGAAAATATTCACCACAGCAATTTTAGGAAGTTTTGAATTCTGAAACACCGAATATTTGCGCAGGGCTGCCAAACGACTTTGGACAACTCACGTCATAGTTTCTAACGAGAACTGGCACTCACACCGTGGTCACCGCCGCCTCCCGCGTCCCCTTCCATTCCAGCCGCCACACCCCGCCCTGCCGCAGGTTCTGTACAAGGCCGGGATGAAACGCCGCAAGGCAGGTTCCGCCTTCGTGGCGAACGGAGGGGTAGATGAGGCCGTTCGCCTGTTCCTCAAGGCGCAGCCGTTTCGCCAGCGCCTGCCCCGCCGGATAGGCTGCGGCAATTTCCGCGCCGAGGAACGCCCCGCTCTTGAAATCGTCCCCGCGCACGTCGTGAAACGCGCCGATGAAATCGGCGATCAGCTCGGCATAGTCGGTGACATTCTCATACCGGCCGACCGCCTCCAGCTCGCGGGTCAGATGATACGACACTTCCGCAAGCGACGTCTCCACGGCAAAGCCGCAATACCAGGCGCCGCGCTCCTCGCTGTTGAAGCGGCTGCCGCCGGGTCTTGTGTAGGTGAAGGCGGCGTTGATGAAGGTGTGGCCGGGCGCGCCGAAGACCAGTTCGCGCGGATCAAGGTCAAACAGTCCGCCCTTCTGCGCCATCAGCCGCCCGCTCGTTGCTCCCTCAAGCTCGGCAAGGTCCTCCAGTGCGCCATGGTTGGCCGCAAGCGCCAAAAGCACGGGCTGCTTCAGCCGCCCGGTGGAGATGAGGCGGACGGTGTTTTTCTGGGCGATGTCTGTTTTTGGCGGCAGCGCGCTCAAAGCCCGCCCCGCAGCGCGTCAATATGGCGGCGCACGAGGAGGAGGGAGGGAATGCCGCCCTCGATCATCACGTCCCTCGGGCGGCGTCCGGCATAGAGCGGGCCTTTGTTGGGCAGGCTGATCCATTCGTCGGCGAGTTTTTCGGAAAACAGCAGCCGCAATCCCTTGAAGATGCCGATCAGGGCGCTGATCCGCGTTAGCGTGTCCTGGGGCAGCGCGCCGGACCATTGTCCCTTTTTCATGCGGAACCAAGTGCGCTCCGACACATCGCCAAGCAGGGCGCATGTCTGTTCCGTCGTCAGCTGCCAAATATCGGAAAGCCTCACCGCGCCCGCCACCGCCGCAGGCGTAAGCCGCTGCCGCGCACTGACATCGCCCAGACTGGCGGGGATGGCGGAAATGCCGGAATCGCGGGGAGCGTAAGCGAAGTTCATCGGAGAATCTCCTGACTGGCAGGACATATACTGCCAATTGGCAAGAAATTCAAGCCCTCACTCCAAAAAACTTGGCCCCAGCCTTGCCACCTTCTCCACCAGCCCATGCAAATCCGCCGCCACCTTCTTATGCAGCGACAGGGCCACATCCGGATACTCGCCCAGCACCCGCATGAAGGCGGCGCGGCTGATGCGGATGGCTTCGGATTCAATTGTCGCCGTCGCGTGGCAGGGGCGTCTTCCGGGGGCGATCATGGCGAGTTCGCCGAGCAGCGCGCCGCGCTGATAGCGGCCATGGGATTTGCGTCCGGACTCAGTGTCGGAATGCAGCTCAATGTCGCCGGAGGCGACGACGAAGCCACAGTCGGCGACTTGGCTCTCGCGATAGAGATCGCGGCCGGCGCGCAGCGCCAGATGTTCCGAGCCGAACGCCAAAAGCCGCAGATGCTCGGGCGCAAAACCCTGGAACAGCGATACTTTTGCAAACAGCTGGATGTCGTCGTCGATTGCCATGATCCCCCGATATCACGGAACGAGTTTGTAGCCTCCGCTTTCTGTCACAAGTATTTCCGCTTTGGAAGGATCGCGTTCGATCTTCTGCCGCAGGCGGTAGACATGGGTTTCGAGCGTGTGCGTCGTGACGCCGGAATTATAGCCCCAGACCTCCTCCAGAAGCGTGTCGCGGGAGATCACCTTGTCGCCCGCCCGGTAGAGATATTTGATGATCGAGGCCTCTTTCTCGGTGAGGCGTATCTTGGAATTCTTCTTGTCGATCAACAGCTTCTGGCTGGGGCGGAACGAATAAGGCCCGACGGTGAAGGTCACATCCTCGGAATTCTCGTGCTGGCGCAGCTGCGCGCGGATGCGGGCGAGGAGCACGGCGAAGCGGAACGGCTTGGTGACATAATCGTTGGCCCCGGCCTCCAGCCCCAGAATCGTGTCGGAATCGGTGTCATGGCCGGTCAGCATGATGATCGGCGATTTGAAACCGCCTTTGCGCAGGATTTTCACCGCCTCGCGCCCGTCCATATCCGGCAGGCCGACATCCATGATCATCAAGTCGATCGTGCCCGCGCGGGCGGTCTGCACGCCCTTGGTCGCCGTCTCCTCGGCGGTGATGACAAATTCCTCATAGAGCTGCAATTGCTCCACCAGCGTGTTGCGGAGGTCGGCATCGTCCTCGACGATCAGTATGCTGCGGGCAGCCATTTGGGCCTCTTGAATCTATTTCAGGGAAGAAGAATACGCTTGAAACACGGTTGCGGAAAGGCAAGGCTTTGATTCGTTGTTATCCAAGTGAATCATGGGGTTGGGCGGAAAACAAGGCAATGGGTAAAGACCGGTCTATCCGTAACCTGGTTGTGAGGCCAAAACCGGGCAATGGGAGCCAGGGCCTGCTGTCCGTCGGCGGGCGTGTTCATGTCTGCGCGCTCGGCAAAGGCGGCATCAGGGCGCTGAAGCGCGAAGGCGACGGCGGCACGCCGCTGGCGCGGATGCGGCTTCTGTCAGCCTATGTGCGCATGGATCATATCACAGGGCGGGCGAGCCTGCTGCCCATGGCGCGCATCACCTCCGCGCTCGGCTGGTGCGAAGTGCCCGGCGACCGCAATTATAACCGCCCTGTGCGCCTGCCCTATGCCGCGGGCCATGAAACGATGCGCCGCGCCGACGCGCTGTATGATATCGTCATTGTCATGGATTGGAACATCGTCCCAAGACGGCGCAATTGCGGCAGCGCCATCTTTTTCCATGTCGCCCGTCCCGGCCTCACGCCAACCGAAGGCTGCGTGGCGCTGCCGGGCGACGTGATGCGCCGGCTTTTGCCAATGCTGTCGACGCGGACGGTGCTGACGGTGCGGCGCTGAGGGCCGATCTTCTGCCTCGCCCCGCATTGCCACGCTGACCATGGCCTTGTATTTCGTGAAGAAGATGCAAGGCCTGCGCAATCTGTCCAAACTGTCAATGAGGTAGAAATGTCAAACAAGTCGATCGGTCTCAGCGATGAACTCTACCGCTACTACGAAACCGTCGCCTACCGCGAACCCGCCATTCTGAAAGAGCTGCGCGCCGAGACGGAGAGGCTCGGCGGCGTCTTCTCCATGCAGATCGGCCCGGAGCAGGGCGCGTTCATGGCGATGCTGGTGAAGCTGACCAGTCCTAAGCGCATTTTGGAAATCGGCACATTCACCGGCTATTCCTCCCTAGCCATGGCGCTGGCGGGCGACGCGCGGATCGTCGCCGCCGATATGAGCGAGGAATGGACCAATGTCGCCCGGCGATATTGGCAGCGGGCTGGCGTTGACGCGCGGATTGAGCTGCGGCTGGGACCGGGGGTTCAAACGATATCGGCGCTGCTGTCGGAAGGCGGGGCTGAAGGCTTCGACATGATGTTCATCGACGCCGACAAAGCCTCCTATGATACCTATTACGAGGGCGGGTTGAAACTGCTTCGACAGGGCGGACTGATGCTGATCGACAATGTGCTGTGGGACGGCAAAGTGGCGGACGCCTCGGTCAATGACGCGGACACAGCGGCGCTGCGGGCGCTGAACGCGAAAATCAAGGCCGATGAGCGCGTCGATTTCGTCATGACCCCGATCTGCGACGGGCTGACCTTGGCACGGAAGAGATAGCCGGCGGTCGCAGCGCGGGCGTGACAAGCGCCCCATGGGCCGCTACCCTGTCCGCCTTTCCCGAATCCCCTCCCCGCCCCAAGGCCCCCATGTCAGACACAGCCACCCCACCGGCCCAAGCCGACCGCTACGCCGCGTTCCGCCACTCCGCGTTCACACGCTACTGGATTCAGCGCCTCCTCAACACGCTCGCCGTGCAGATTGTTTCGGTCGCCGTCGGCTGGCAGATTTATGATCTGACGCGCGATCCGTTTGACCTTGGCCTGATCGGTCTGACGCAGTTTCTTCCCGCGCTGGCGCTGGTGCTGGTGACCGGCTCTGTCGCCGATATGTTCGGGCGGCGGATGGTGATGGGCGTGAGCCAGATTATTGAGCTCATCTGCACAATGGCGCTGCTGTTCCTCACCATGCGCGGGCTCAATTCGCCCGCGCCAGTGTTTGCGCTTCTGGTCGGCCTTGGCGTCGCGCGCGCCTTTGTCGGCCCCGCATCCTCCTCGCTCATCGTCAGTCTGGTGCCGCAGAGGGACTTCGCAAACGCCATCTCATGGGCGACAACCTGCTGGCAGATCGGCTCAATCACCGGGCCGGTGCTTGGCGGTCTTCTTTACGGCATTTCGCCGGAGGCGGCCTATGGCACGGCGGCGGCGCTGATCACCATAGCCGCCGGCTTCACCTTCGCCATCCCAAAACCCGCCGAACGACCGAAGCTCGGCGGGCACGCGCTCGACGACATACTCGGCGGCTTCCGTTATGTCTGGAGCGAAAAGATCGTCTTCGGCGCCATCTCGCTTGACATGTTCGCCGTGCTGCTCGGCGGCGCGGTGGCGCTGCTGCCAGTGTTCGCCCGCGATATTCTTGAGGTCGGCCCCTGGGGTCTCGGCCTCCTGCGCTCCGCCCCCGGCGTCGGCGCGATCCTTGCCGCCATCTGGCTCTCCGGCCACCCGATCAAGGACCATGCGGGCATGCTGATGTTTGCTGGTGTGGCGCTGTTCGGCTGTTTCATGATTCTGTTCGGCGTTTCAACCGCAGCCTGGCTCTCCATTCTGGCGCTGGCGCTGTTCGGCGCGGCAGATATGGTCAGCGTCTATGTGCGCGAAATCCTCATCCAGCTCTGGACGCCCGATGAAGTGCGCGGCCGGGTCAACGCCGTCAACGGCGTCTTTATCGGCGCGTCGAACGAGCTTGGCGAGTTTCGCGCCGGCATGATGGCCTCGTGGATCGGCCCGGTCGGCGCTGTGGTTTTCGGCGGCGTCGGCGCGATTGCCGTGGCAGTGATCTGGGCGTGGCAGTTCCCCGCGCTGCGCAAGATGCGCAGCCTCGACAAGGCCGCCGTGCTTTAAGCCTTCACCCGCGCCGCCACCTTCTTTTTCAGCAGAACCCTGTCGCGGGTTGAAACGCCCAGAAGCTCGCACATGCGCCAGACCATATTGTCTTCCAGCTCATGCAGCTCATTGTCAGAATAGACCACTTCCCAAACCGCTTCGACAAAGTCGAGACGGCGCGGCTCATCCAGATCACGCAGGAGCACGCTGGTGAACTGATAAAGGTCAACCGCTCCGCCCTCGGCTTCCTCGCCTGCCGTCAAAACTTCCTGAAGCGCCTGCCCTTCATCGCCAAAGTAATCGGCAAGCTCGCGGCTGAGCGCTTCTTTTTCAACATCAAGCCGCGTGCCGTCCGCATCCATCACGCAAAACAGCAGCGCCGCAGCGGCAACGCGCGGGTCATTGGAGTCAGGCGGCGCAGCGCCGCCAGAGCCGCCGCCCATGCCCTCCAAAAAAGCAAGAAACTTCTCAAACATGTCAAAACAGCCTGAATTTTGATTTGGGTTTAGCGTTCACATATTCCGCCTTCACACCCGGATCATCCGGCGGCGATTGCATTCTGTCCGTGGCGGCGGGCAGCGAATGCGTCGCAGTTTCAACAAAAGCGGACTCGGTCGCGGCGGGAATGGGCGAAGAAGGCGCAGACGATGGCGCGGGAGCTTCATCAATTATTTCCGGTTCAATGATCTCTTGCTCGATCAGGGGCTGCACCCGCCCCAACGGCGGCTTCCATTCGAATGCGTCGAGCCTGCCGGTGACCGGCGACATCGGCGCCCAAGTGGCGGAAACCATGCCATCGGCCGTCCATGCCGGGTCGGGCTCGGCGCGCACGGCTTTGGCGAGCCATGACTTAACCTTGCCTTGGCTGCCGCCATCGGCCTGCTCAATATCTGCGATGAGGAGGCAGGTTCCTTCGTTGGGCCGCAGGGTCAGCGCCGCCTCCGCCTCGCGCCGCGCCTCGGCATATTCTTTGGTGTCGAACAGAGCGCGGGCCAGAGCCAGATGCGCGTCTGGGTGGATCGCATTGACGCTGGTCAGCTTGCGAACGCGCTTCAACCGGTCCGGCGCCGTGTCGCCGAGACGGGCGCTCGCATAGATTTCCGCCAGTTCCGGATGCGGCGCGATCTTCCACGCCGCCTCAATGACACCGGAGCCCTTGCGCAGATCGCCATTCTTGAACAGGCATTTCGCCAGCGTCACGGCTGCGGGAACAAGATCGGGCGCAAGCCGGTTGGCCTCCATGGACGCGGCCTTTGCAGTGGCGGCGTCACGGTCAAACACCGCCATAGCCTTGCCCGCCAAAAGCACGGCGCGGCGGCGCTTGTCTATTTCCTTGCCACTTGCGCCGCTGTTCTTTTGACCATCGAGAAGCTTGACCGCCCCGTCGAAATCCGCATTCAAAAGCCGCTCTTCCATTGCCACGTTCGACGCCCATTGCAGCTGCGGCGCAAGCTCGGCGGCGCGCAGCGCAAATTGGCGCGCCGCCTCGCGCTGACCCGTCCGCTCGGCCTCCATATAAAGGCCGCGCAGCCCAAGCAGCCGCGTTTCAGGATCGTTGGACATGTCTTCAAACATGGCCCGCGCATCGTCGTTGCGCCCCTCCAGCACCGCCGCCTGCGCGTCGAGCAGCTTAATCAGCGGCTCCTGATCGGCGCTCAGAAGCTTTGCCGCCTGCCTTGTCATGCGCCGGGCAAGATCTGCGTCGCCTGCACCCGCCGCGATCATGCCGGTCGAGATCGACTGATAGGCCCGGTCGCGCTTGCGGGCGCGGAAATGCCGCTGGATGAGAATTGGCGAACGGAAGATGTTTTTTACCAGCCACCATGCGAGCATGACCGAAGCAATCAACACCGCCAGCGCCACTGCCCCAGCCAGCAGCGAAACTTCATGGCGCATGCCCTGCCAGGTGACAACAAGGTCGCCCGGCCGGTCGGCGAGCCAGGCAAACCCGGCGGCAAGCGCGAAGACCAGAAGCACAAAGCCCAGAATGCGGATCATTTTGCTGCTCCTGCGGCGCTGAGCGCGGATGTGAGCGCACGCGTCACGAGCGCATCCGTGTCGCGCCGCGCCGTCAGCCGGCCGATATAGTCAATCCCCGCAGCCCGCGCCGAATCGGGCAGTTTGGCAGCCTCCGCCAGCGCTGCGTCAAGGTCGCCCTTGCTGACCGCCACCTCCATCCGCGCCACCAGCGCGTCCGGCGAATCGCCCTCTATCACGCCGACCGGGCGGCTGCGCACAAGGCTCTTGGCGCTGGCGGTCAGCCGGTCAAAAAGTCCGGCATTGGGGTCAACAACCTGCGTTGCGGCCAGCATCGCATCGGCAACGCCGCCAAATTGCGCCGACAGGTCCGCTTTGGAGGGAACGCCGGCCGCAGCAAGGTTTTTCAGCTGCTCAAGCTCCGGCGAGGCGGGCGCGACGGTTGCAAAAGTCTCAAGCTCGCTGGCGAACGAGCCGCCCCGGTCAATCGCCGCCTTCAGTCCGGCGGCGGCGATTGCCTGCGCCACATTCGACGCGCCGGTGTCATTGCCCGCGCTTTGCTTCAGCGCGGCGATCTGAGCCTGCATGTCGGCAAGCTGCGCGGATGCGTCAGAGCCGCTCAGGGAGGTCAGCCGCGTTTCGAGCGCCGCAAGCTTTTCAGTCAATGCCGTGGAATCGCCGCCTTGCGCGCCGCCGGATGATTTCAGCGCGGCAACATCGCCGGAAAGCGCTTTCTGCGCCGCCTTGACGGCGGAAAGATCCGCGCCGAGCGTCTCGACATTTTTCATCACCGCTTCCTGCCCGGACTTCAGCCCGTCAATCACAGCTGAATCAATGGCGGGCGCGCCAGATTTTTCCGAAAGGACAGCGATCTCCTGACGCAGCGACGCTATCTCCGCGCCGCTTCCAAATGTTGGAAGAAGGCCGCCCCATTGCAGCCCCGCCCCGGCGGCAAGCGCCAGCGCCCCGCCAATGAGCCCGCCGGTCAAACTGGAAAGTCCGCGTGCCGGGGCCGTCGGAGCGGCGGGGCCGGGCGCGGCTTCCCGTGCCGCCTCTTCGGTCTGGGGCGTTTCAATGGCGGAAGACGGCTCAGGTTGAATGTCTTCAGCTTCCAAATCCTTGACATCCAATTCATCGGAAACCGCCGCCACGTCCGCGCGAGCAAGCTCGATGGTCACGCCAGGGCTGTTCTTTTTTGAATGTCGGGGAGTGCCGGAGCTTGCCATGACCACCTCTGCAGGGATTCGGATGCGCGCCTGCGCTTATATGCATAAGTAAGGCATTAACATGCCGAAAGGCGCGACGGCAAAGGCAAGTTTGTTTTGACTTAACAAATTGTCGAGGCAGTCTGCCCAGATCGATTGATTAACCAATGCATTCTGCGCATTGCTGCACTGCACAATCCGATCTGGCTAAATCGATTGAATGCGACCATCTTTGGGTCATCGGTCAGGAAAAGAACTGATTGATGAGTTCTCGAAAGGAGAAACAAAATGAACGTAGTAAAGTCGTACAACAACTGGCGCAATTACCGTATCGCAGTGGCCGAGCTCTCTGGCCTGTCGAACCGGAACCTCGCCGACCTCGGCATCGCCCGTGCGGACATCCGCGCCGTGGCCCGAAAAGCCGCGCAGTAAATTTAGGCCGCAAGGCAAACACTGAACGAACTGCGCCCGCCCATTGGCGGGCGCTTTGTTTTTTGGGCGTCCTTGACGTTCAGGGCACAGGCCCCCTTCTCACAAGAAACGTTGTGATAGGCATTCCATCATTGAGTTTTCGCTGGCTTCATTGGTCACGTAGACTCTCCAATGCATTCGCCCACGCAACGAATCGCTGATTCTCGAGGAAAGGCAGATGATCGCGCTTGTATTGATAAGGGGCGCAAACTGCGGTGCGGCTGCAAGGCTTGAGAACAGCACAGCCGCCTGCGCCGACATCAGCGTTACGGCGTCAATCGGCGTTTGGCCGAGACGCGCGGCAAGCACTTCTTTTGAATAGGCGACGGGAACGGCGTCGTAAGTCTCGACTGCGTTCAAATCAAATCCAGCATCGCCGAGTGCGGCCTCAAGCTCGGGCCGTCGCACTTTGCCGCACGGATAAAGCAGCCGCGCTGCGGGTTTTGCCGATTCCCTCACAAGCGCGGCGATTAATTCCACACTTCCGCCCGCAGTCAGGACATGTCCAAACCCGGCGGACCTGGCCGTTTCCGCCGTCTTTTCGCCAACGGCAAAAACCGGGAGGTGAAGGATGCGCTCCAGCTTCACTGCCTTAAGCGCCTGCGCGCTGGTCATGACAACCGCATCAAACGGGCCGTCCGGCAGCGTAAAGTCCAGCGAGACGATGCGCGTCAGCGGCAGCACGACCGGCTCAAACCCCGCCGCCAGCCGCGCCGCCGTGCGGGACGCGCCGGGCTCCGGCCGTGTGACAAGAATGCGCGGCCTCACTGCCAGTCCGTGAAGAAATCCGGCCCGGCGGCGGCCTTAACGGCGTTGCCGGCCTCCCGGCCAATTTTTGCGGCTTCAACAGCCTGCCCGCCGCTGCGAAGCTCATGCATGGTCACGCCGTCCGGCGTGAGAACCATGCCGTGAAAATCAAGCTTGGCGCCGCTGATTTTCGCATATCCCGCAATCGGCGTCCGGCACGAGCCGTCGAGCACCGCCAGAAACGCCCGTTCGCAGGCAAGCGCGGCGGCGGTGTCGGCGTGGTTGACCGGCGCAAGCAGGGCTTCCATGCGCGTATCGCCGATCCGGGTTTCCATGCCAATGGCCCCCTGTCCCGGTGCGGGCGGAAACGTGTCGAGCGGCAGAAGTTCGGTGACGGCGCTTTCAAGTCCAAGCCGTTTCAAGCCGGCATAAGCGAGGATGGTCCCGTCCACATGCCCCTCCTCCACCTTGCGCAGCCGCGTCGTCACATTGCCGCGGAACATCACAATCTTGAGGTCAGGCCGCATCCGCCTGAGCAGCGCCTGCCGCCGCAGCGAGGAGGAGCCGATTGTCGCGCCCTGCGGCAGATCAGTGAGCGATTTGACGCCGCGCCCGGCAAAGGCGTCGCGCGCATCCTCGCGCTCCAAAAAGGCCGACAGCACCAGCCCGTCCGGCAGATGCGTTGGCATATCCTTGGACGAATGCACGGCGAGGTCAATCCTGCCCTCAAGCAGCGCCTCCTCAATCTCCTTGGTGAAAAGCCCTTTTCCTCCAACCTCAGACAAGGGCCTGTCCTGAATGCGGTCGCCGGAAGTCGAAATGACCTCGATTTGGAAAGCGCCTTCCGCCAGCCCGTGCGCCGTCATCAGCCGCGCCCGGGTTTCATGCGCCTGCGCCAAGGCCAAGGAGCTGCCGCGTGTGCCAATTCTGATGAAGCCCTGCGTCTGCGGCGTTTGCATTCCCGTCCGTCCATGATAGCGGAATGCCAATGCTCCCGCCCGCGTCAAATCGCGGGCCTTATAGGACGAACATCGCGGACTTGCCACACACCTTGCGCATTCTCGGCATTGAAACCAGCTGCGACGAAACCGCCGCCGCTATGGTCGAACGCAGCCCTGAGGGCGCGGGGCGCATTCTGTCTAATATCATCCGCAGCCAGATTGACGAGCACGCGCCGTTCGGCGGTGTAGTGCCCGAGATCGCAGCGCGGGCGCATGTCGAGCTGCTGGACGGGATCATAGAGGCCGCGCTGGACGAAGCGGGCATGAGCCTTGATGAGTTGGACGCTATTGCCGCGACCACCGGACCCGGCCTGATCGGCGGACTGATCGTCGGCAACATGACCGGCAAAGCCATCGCAGCCGCGACGGGCAAGCCGTTCCTTGCGATCAACCATCTCGAGGGCCATGCGCTCACGGCGCGGCTGACGGACAATCTCGCTTTTCCCTACATGCTGCTCCTCGTTTCCGGCGGCCATACCCAGATACAGCTGGTCTCCGGCGTCGGACGGTATGAGCGCTGGGCGAGCACCATTGACGACGCGCTGGGCGAGGCGTTTGACAAGACAGCCAAGCTGCTCGGCCTGCCCTTTCCCGGCGGGCCGGAAGTGGAGAAGGCCGCCGCCAAGGGCGACGGCGCACGCTTTGCCCTGCCGCGCCCGCTGATGGGCGACAAGCGTCTCGACTTCTCGTTCTCCGGCCTGAAGACCGCCGTGCGCCATGCCGCGGAGAACGCCTCCCCGTTGAGCGGACAGGATGTCTGCGACCTCGCCGCCTCGTTTCAGGAGGCGGTCGCCGACACTTTGAATGACCGCGTGTCGCGCTCGCTTGCCAAGTTCAAAGAGCGCTTCCCGGATATGGCCAATCCAGCACTCGTCGTTGCCGGCGGCGTTGCCGCCAACAAGCGGCTGCGCACTGCGCTTGAATCCTTAAGCGTAAGCCACGGCTTTCTCTTTGTTGCGCCGCCGTCGGCGCTCTGCACCGACAATGCCGTCATGATCGCATGGGCTGGAGCGGAGCGCATGGCGCTTGGGGCAGACTTCATCATCGGCACGCCGATCCGTCCGCGCTGGCCGCTGGATGAAGCGTCGGCTCCTGTCTACGGATATGGCCGGAAGGGAGCCAAGGCATGAGCAGGATTGCCATTCTTGGCGGCGGGGCATGGGGCACCGCATTGGCGCTGACCGCCGCAAGGGTCGGTCATGATGCCCATCTCTGGGCGCGCGATGCGGCCGCAGTTGAGGCGGTCAATGGGCGCGGCGAAAATCCGGCGTTTCTTCCGGGCGTCAAATTTGACGTGAAGATCAGCGCCACCACTGACGCGGAATCGGCCATGCAAGGCGCCTCCTTGATTCTTGCCGTCATTCCGGCGCAACAACTGAGGTCGGCGCTGCGGCAGCTTGCCCCGGCAATTCCACCGAATGTGCCGATTGTCCTGTGCGCCAAAGGCATTGAGCGCGCGTCCGGCAAGCTGCTGTCGCAGGTGGCCGCCGAGCTTCTACCCGGCAATCCTGTCGCCGTCCTGTCCGGACCAAGCTTTGCACTCGACGTGGCGCGCGGCCTGCCAACGGCGGTGACGGTGGCGGCTGAGGATGAAGTCCTGGCGTCGGCCATCGCTTCGTCTCTCTCCAGCGCCGCCTTCCGCTGCTACACGACGACAGATGTGACCGGCGTCGAGGCGGGCGGGGCGTTGAAGAATGTGCTTGCCATCGCCGTCGGCGCGGCGCGCGGACGCGGGCTGGGGGCAAGCGCGGAGGCGGCTCTCATCACGCGCGGCTTTGTCGAGCTGCGCCGCCTCGCCGAAAGCTTTGGCGCGCGGCCCGAAACCCCGCTCGGCCTGTCCGGCCTCGGCGATCTCATTCTCACCTGCTCTTCGCCGCAGTCGCGCAATTTCTCGTATGGGCTGGCGCTGGGCCGGGGCGAAAGTCTTGAGAACCGTCCGCTCGCCGAAGGCGTCGCCACCGCCTTCATCGCCGCCAAAATAGCCGAAGAGCGTGGCATTGACGCGCCGATCACCATGGCCGCTGCGGCGATCCTTGAAGGCACGGCCACAATCGGCGAGGCCGTCGCTTCTCTGCTGATGCGGCCCCTCAAGTCCGAAACCGCTTGAACCCGCCCGCTAATTGCCTATCCTTCAATCAAATTCGGAACCTTTTAATGCTCTTTGCCCTGATCTGCACCGACAAGCCCGGCCATCTGCAAGTGAGGCTGGACAACCGCCCGGCACATCTCACCTGGCTCGAAAGCCTTGGCGCGGACACTAAAGCCGCCGGTCCGTTTCTGGGCGCAGATGGCAAACCGTCCGGCTCCCTCGTCATCATCGCCGCCGACGATCTCGCCGCCGCACAGACGCTGTCCGCCAATGACCCCTATGCCATTGCCGGCCTCTTCGCCTCGGTCGATATCAGGCCGTGGAACTGGGTCATCAAGAACCCGGAGGACGCATGATGGCCTACTGGCTGATGAAATCCGAACCCGATGTCTATTCCTTTGAAGATTTGAAAAAGGACTGTGAAAAGGGTGTCGAATGGCACGGCATCCGCAATTATCTCGCCCGCAACAATATGCGGCTGATGCAGATCGGCGACAAAGTCTTCTACTATCATTCCAACATTGGTCTGGAAGTCGTCGGGATCGCCGAAGTCTGCGCCCTGTCGCATCCGGATTCTACGGCGCAGGACGATCCTCGCTGGGACTGCGTCGATATCCGCGCCGTCATGGATCTTCCGAAAGCCGTGACGCGCAATGAATGCAAGGCCAATCCAAAGCTCGACAAAATGTATCTCGTCGTCTCGACGCGCCTGTCCGTGCAGCCGGTGACTGAGGAGGAATGGGCGGAAGTCTGCCGCATGGGCGGCCTCGTCCCTGCGCCGAAATGAGCCTTAACGCGCGGCGTTTCATTGTCGAAAACACATCTATCCTATCTCCGCCGCACGTGCCGGAAGTGCGGCTGCATCTGGCAGGCGAGGCGCATGATCTTTGGCACAAGACCGAGGAGCAGCTGGCGCAATCCGGCCTGCCGCCGCCGTTCTGGGCTTTCGCCTGGGCCGGTGGGCAGGGGCTGGCGCGGTATGTGCTGGACAATCCCGGCATCGTGCGCGGTAAGCAAGTTCTGGATTTCGCATCTGGCTCCGGCCTCGTCGGCATCGCCGCGATGATGGCGGGGGCGACAGAAGTCACATGTGCCGATATCGATCCCTATGCCTTCGAAGCGGCCTCCATCAATGCGGCGCTGAATAATTTAGCGGTCACGCCGCTGCGCGGAAACTTGATCGGCACCACACAGGTTGGGCAGCTGCTGCTGGCCGGTGATGTGTTCTATGACCGGCACTTCGCCTTGGAGCTTATCCCCTGGTTCGAGACCTTGGCGGCGCGCGGCGCTGACATTCTCATCGGCGATCCGGGCAGGTCCTATTTGCCAAAGCAACGCTTGGAGCCGCAGGCGACGTATGAAGTGCCTGTCACCCGCGCGCTTGAGGACGCTGAGGTCAAACGCACGACAATCTGGCGGTTCCGGTAATTCGCGCCGCTGGCTGCGGTGAGCCTATGGCTTTTCCCCATGCATCGTGCTGCGCTCCCCCAAATATCCATCCCAGGCAAACCAAAACGCCAGATGCCCCGCAATCCGGTCCAACCTTTCGCCGCTTGGGCTGACAATCGAGTCTTCAGTCACCTGCCAGATTTTGTCGCCGCTCTTAAGGCTCGTCCCGTCTTTCCCGACGGTGAAGGTGTTTTGGCCGCGTTCATAAGCGCGCACGGTGCGGGAGCCGGCGTCGCCGATGAGAACGATGGGCCGTTTGGCGAAAGCGTCATTGATGACCTTCTCTTTCTCAAAGGCCGCGAGCGGCCACGCCCTTGCAACATCCAACTCGCGGATGCCGAAGACATAGTCCTTGCGCTTGACCTTGCTCTCGTCGCGCACGAAGGCGGGAAACATCAGCTCGGCGCTGGCGAAATAGTCGGCATAAACGACGCCCGACCCGTAGTCGCGCTTGAAGCCGGTATCCAAGGAGAGGACTTTTGTGTCCGGGTTTGCCACGCGCCAGGCTTTCCATGTGGTGATGGTGACGGGGCGTATTTTTCAGTTTGATGCCGCTTTTCACCAAGGGGCCGGAGACAGGCTCGCCGGTGAACTGGTTCCACAGCGAGTCGGTCTCGCGGTCGAACATCAGCTTGTTGGAGCGGTAGAGAAAGCCGGACGAGCCGAAGACAAGCGGCTTGTTGCGGCCCTCAACCTGCGTCTCAAACAAAATGCCGGCGCTGCACAGCGTGCAGTAGGCGAGCGCGACCGGCACGCCGCCGATCGTCTCGTTGAACATTTCATGCCAGCCCATGATGCGCAGCGGATAGGCGCGGACATCGCCGTTAATCGAGACGCCGAACACCGGATCGCTGTCTTTCAGATAGTCGGCTCGTTCCGCCTTGATAAGTTGCGGATTGTCGAGCGAGGGAATGCCGTCCACCTGCACGCCGCCCCAGACGATTTCCTCCAGCCGGATTTTCAGGTTCTTTGGGTCAGCTCTGCCTTTCCCGAGAAAGCGCGTGAAATTTGGATCGATGCGGTTGAACACATCAAGCTTGAACGCCTGGAAGCTTGGGTTGGGCTTGATCTGCGGGTGGATCTCCTGCCAGAGCATGGCGTCGTTCCAGTTGTTCATTTCCTGTCCGGTCAGTTTGGTGAGAGTCTGGAAAATCCGCTGGTCGCCCCGGTAGCGCGCGGTGACGATAAGCGAAGGAATAATGTCCTTGTTCCCCCGCGCCTCCAGCGTCTGCAGCGCGTCTTCCATCTGCTCTTCAGAGCCGAACAGCACGGTGCGCGTCAGGTCGCCGATCTGCCGGCTGGTGAGTTCTTCGGCTTTCAGCGGCGCCACAAGCGCCAGAAAGAAGCCGAGAAAAAGCAGTGGAATACGCATGGCAGGCTCCGCAAGGTTTACCTTGGCTACCATGGCGGGGCGCGCGGCATAACCGTTTCACAAAGAGTTGCAGCGGGGGCGATTGGAGGTCACGCGGGCGTTATTGCGGGCGCATGCGCAGGTCAGGCGGCTCTGGGCTGCGCTGAGAGCTTGACGCCCAGCGCTTTCATCACGCCGGGCAGCGTCGTCAGCTGCGGATCGCCGTCGGGACTGAGCGCCTTGTAAAGAGACGAACGGGTGACACCCGCTTCTTTGGCGACCTTCGCCATTCCGCGGGCGCGCGCCACAGTGCCGAGCGCAGCGGCGATATAGCCCGCGATGCCGCTTTCAATTGGGTCAGCGATCAGCTTTTCCTGTGATTCCACATCGGGGAAGAACTCTGCGGCGTCAAAGGGGATTGTTCCGGCACTCATCGCTCTCAGTCCTTTAAAGCCGCTTCTTTGCAAAAGCGCGGTCAGAGGTGGACTTCAGATATTTTTCAAACGCGAATGCCTGTGCCGGCTCGGAGAAGCCGGCGTATGTCTTGACGCGCCAAGGTTTAAACTTTGATGTGTGCGGGACTTCTCCGGCATTGTCTTTTCCATGCGCTTGCGGAGATCGTCTGTGACGCCGGTATAGTGATGCAGGCAGTCGAGAGATTCGAGGATATAGACGTATTTCATGGGAATTGGCCCAGATTCGAGCTCAGGAAAAGAGCTGCGTCAACTTTGGAGAAGCCCGCCTACGCGCTGCGCGCTACGGCGCGGCAGCCTTCGCCCTTCGGGCTACGGCTGGTGGAGCAAAGGGGAATCGAACCCCTGACCTCGTCATTGCGAACGACGCGCTCTACCAACTGAGCTATTGCCCCGATGCCGATGGCATTAAGAACCTGTTTAAAACGGAGAATGGGGCTGCCTGTCAACGGCAGACTTGTCGCTTGCGGGCGGAGTGTCTAAATGAGCTGAAATTCTTTGAGGAAATCCCATGCTCGCACTCATCAGAACCGTCGATTTCGTGCTCAACATTTACACGTGGCTATTGATCGGCAGCGCGGTGTTCTCATGGCTGTATGCGTTCAATGTGGTCAATTCGCGCAACCAGTTTGTCGCCTCGCTGGGCTCCTTTCTGTTCAAGGTGACCGAACCGGTGCTTGCGCCGATCCGCCGCCTGCTGCCGGACTTGGGCGGGGTGGACATTTCGCCGATTGTGGCGCTGGTCATCATCTATTTTATCCAGCAGCTGCTCTGGACGAGCGTCGCGCCCGCACTGATCGGGTGACCGGGTTTTATCGGCGGGTTTCAGATTTTGAGCTTGTCATTCATGTCCGGGTTACTCCAAAATCCGCGAAGGACGCGGTCGAGGGCGTTGAAACGCGGGCGGATGGCAGGAGCCATGTGAAAGTGCGCGTTCGGGCCGAACCGGAGGATGGCAAGGCGAACGCGGCGGTCTGCAGGCTCCTCGCCAGACATTTTGGCATATCTGCAAGCGCTGTGCGTGTTGTCAGCGGCGAGACGTCGCGGATGAAGGCGATTGCTTTGATGGGAGAGGCCGACGCTTTGGCCGATGTTTTGGCGCAGTTTGGCAAGCGCGGATGAATATGAGAACTTGCCGCATTGTTCCTGACGTTTTATAGCGCTGATAAGGGCCCGGCTGCGGGCGTTGTTTCAGGGGATCAATAATGACCTTTTCCGTTTCCACGCCCGCGCTGGCGCCGAGCCTTCTTCCGCAGGACCGCGCCCAGCGCATCGCCGGACTGGTGCTTTTGGCCATTGCAGGCTCGCTGCTCATGTGGGTGTCAGCGAAGATCAAAGTGCCGTTTTATCCCGTTCCCATGACCTTGCAGACGCTTGCGCTGTTCGGCATTGCCGCCGCCTATGGCATGCGGCTCGGAGTTGCGACGCTTGCGCTCTACTTGATCGAAGGCGCGCTGGGCCTGCCGGTGTTCGCCGGAACGCCGGAAAAGGGCATCGGCCTCGCCTATATGTTCGGCCCGACCGGCGGCTATCTCGCCAGCTACATGATCGCCGCCGCCATCGTCGGCTATGCCGTTGACCGGGGCTTTGGGCGCAATGTGTTCAAGCTGTTCGGCGCGATGCTGGCCGCCGAGATCGTCATTCTCGGCATGGGCGCCGCCTGGCTCGCCTATCTTTTGGGGACAGAAAAGGCGCTGGCTTTCGGCGTCGGCCCGTTCATCGTGACGGACCTTGTCAAGATCGCTTTGGCCGCCTGCCTTGTGCCTGCGGTGACGGCGCTGTTCGCGCGCGTCAAATAGCTTCAAGCCAAAGCTGGAGCATCGGGCGCCAAAACGCGATCACTTTGGCGGACGCCTTCCCTCTTGCCGTCATTCCGGGGCCGCGCAGCGGAACCCGGAATCCAGAGATGGCATGCTGGCAAGCGGGCTGAAATGGGTGGTTTGGCTGGCTTGAGCCCGGTCTGCGCAGGAGCGAAACATTGCACTTCACCACTCTGGATTCCGGGTTCCGCTTCGCGGCCCCGGAAAGACGGATTTGGGTTGGCCACCGCCAAAGTGATTCCATTTGAACAGCCGATGCGCTCAAAAGCCGGGATGGTGCGCCATCCCGGGTTTTTTCTGTCTGAGCTTGGGCGCTATTTCTTCTGCGCCTTGTACCTGTCAATCGCCTCGCGGATCAGCTTCTTGGCGTCCTCGGCGTTGCCCCAGCGCACGACCTTTACCCATTTGCCGGGCTCCAGATCCTTATAATGCTCAAAAAAGTGCCGGATTTGCTCGCGGGTAATTTCCGGCACGTCGTTGATGTCTTTGACGTTCTCATAGCGGCGGGTCAGCTTGGTGGTCGGCACGGCGAGCACTTTCTCATCGCCCCCCGCCTCGTCCTCCATGATCAAAACACCAACCGGACGGCAGGCCATATAGGCGCCGGGAATGATTGCCCGCGTGTTGCAGACGATCACATCGATTGGGTCGCCATCGTCGGAAAGCGTGCTCGGCACAAAGCCGTAATTGCCGGGATAGCGCATGCTCGTGTAGAGAAAGCGGTCAACGAACAGCGCGCCAGCCTTCTTGTCCATCTCATATTTGATCGGCTCGCCGCCGATCGGCACTTCGATGATCACATTGATTTCGTCCGGCGGATTTTTCCCGGTTGGAATGGCGTCGATGTTCATCTGGGCGCTCCGCTTGATTGAATGTCAGACAAAAGACTTAAACACCTGTTTGACTGGGCGCAACAGGAAGAAGGTGGCAGTTATTGACGCTGCGCGGACGGGACACCATGTTACGCCACAACATTTTGGGAGAATTCATCCTATGCGCCTGATATCGGCCGCTGCGGCCTTGGTCCTTGCCTTCGCTCCGGCAAGAGCGGAAAGCGTCTATACCAGCCCGAAACTCGACACGGAATGCACGCTTCTGGAGAAGTCCGACGATGGCGGCGGTTCGTGGAAGTGCAAGGGCTACAGGGACTACCCGGTCTGGTTTTCCGAAGGCGACGCGCGGCAGTCGATATTTTTCGGGCATCTCGGCGACTGGTATAAGGAGACAGCCTGGGAAAGCTTTGGCCCGTTCAACCACTATGGCGGCACGGTGGAATGGCTGATTGAGGATGGCAGACCCTATGCGGCAATCTCGCGGTTCTTCATTCAAAATTCTGAAGAAGACCTCGCCAAAAATGAGGGCCAAACTTTGGTCATCTCAAAGGTCGGTCAGCCGGGGGTGGGCGAAGCCTGTGTGGCCGCCTATGTTGATGCGCGCGCCAACAAGGAGCCGAACGCGCTGGCCCGCAATGTCGCCGCCGAGGTCGTGAAGGGGTTCAAATGCCGGCTTGACGAGCCTGTCTACCACGGTGTCGAAGGCCCCACCGCAGGGCCGCCATCCCGCGATTTCGGTCAATAGCGCCGGTCAGTTCCAGACGAAGGCGATTTTCTTCAGCACGCGGTTCTCAAAGCTCTCCGTGCCTTCGGCAATGTCGACGCCGCCCATGGCGCGGTAGAAGCCGAGCGCGTTGATATTCTCCTCCAGCGCCCAGACGACCGTGCCCTTCAGGCCGAAATTGGCGATGCGCGCGCGCGCGGCGGCAAACAGCTGCCCGCCAAAGCCGAGGCCCTGATATTCCGGCTTCACATATAGTTCGTAAATCTCGCCCTTCTGCGCCAGCTGGAGCGTCCGGTTGCGCCCGACTGTGGCATAGCCCGCCACCGTTCCGCCGACTTCGGCCACCAGCACGGCGTTCGAGCCTGAGATCGTCCGCTCCCACCAGTCCACGCCCCGTCGCGACACCATGTTGGCGAGCGACTTGTGTGGAATAATGCCGGCATAGGCATTTTCCCATGATTTTTCATGCACCTGCGCCACCGCGGCGGAATCGCGGCGGCTGGCGGGGCGGATGTCGAAAGTCAGCGTGGTCATAATTTGTTAACCATAGCCGACCTGCCCTGAATCGCAACAGGGAATAAGCAAAGCGGCGTGATTTAGTCCGGCGCGCCCTTCGCATTCAGGCGGCGGCGATCCCGTCGAGCGCGGCCTGAACGGCTTGAAAATATGCGCCGACCTGACGGCCATCCACCAGCGCATGATGCACTTCAATGGTCATCGCCATTGAAAGCCGGCCGTTGCCATCCTCGACAAACTTGCCCCATGACACGCGCGGGATGCAGTCGTCCGGACCGGGCAGTGCGTTGTTGATCGAGGTGTAGTCGAGCCAGGGCATGCAGGAGAGATAGGCGAGATCATCGCGCTCCCCGGCATTGGCATCAAGTCCCGCCTTGGCTTTCGCCGCCTCCATCAACGACAGACACCGGGTGTCAAAGGCCGCGAAGTCAGGCAGGAACGGCACATAGGCATAGTTGAAATTGCCGTTCGCCAGCGGCACGGTCATCGACAGCTCAACGCCGTCATACAGCGTCACCTCATCGCCGCGAAAGCGCATCAGCAGCTCCGGCACGGCATGAATCCCCGCGCCGATGGCGTAGATGCAGGCGCGGTAGGGGGAGACGCCACGCGGCTTCAGCTCAGTCAGGAGCCGCGTCACATCGATGCGCGAAGTGACGGCGTAATGCGGCTTTAAATAGGTGCGGAAAAAGCGGAACTGGTCCGCGCGCTGCCATGTGGAAAGGTCAACCGCGCGGCCCGTCATGATATCTTCAGGCCACCGCAACCTTCGCCGACTTCTCCGAGCGCTTGCGCTCGTTCGGGTCGAGGAACATTTTGCGCAGACGGATGCATTTGGGCGTGACTTCCATCAGCTCGTCGTCCTGAATCCAAGCCAAAGCCCGCTCCAGCGTCATGCGGATCGGCGTGGTCAGGCGCACCGCCTCGTCCTTGCCGGCGGCGCGGATATTGGTGAGCTTCTTGCCCTTCAAGACATTCACTTCAAGGTCATTGTCGCGCGAATGGATGCCGATAATCATGCCCTGATATACTTTCTCGCCCGGCTCGATAATCTTCGGGCCGCGGTCCTCATGGTTCCACATCGCATAGGCGACCGCCTCGCCGGAATCATTGGAGATGAGCACGCCGTTGGTCCGGCCCGGAATGTCGCCCTTGTAAGGCTCATAGGCGTGGAACAGCCGGTTCATAATAGCGGTGCCGCGCGTGTCGGTGAGCAATTCCGACTGGTAGCCGATGAGACCGCGCGTCGGCGCATGGAACACCAGCCGCTGCCGGTCGCCGCCGGAGGGGCGCAGCTCGATCATCTCGGCTTTGCGCTCGTTCATCTTCTGCACGACAATGCCGGAATGGCCCTCATCGACGTCGATGACGACTTCTTCGATTGGCTCCAGCAGGTCGCCGGTCGCCTCGTCCTTCTTGAACACGACGCGCGGGCGCGAGACGGCCATTTCAAAGCCTTCGCGGCGCATGGTTTCGATGAGAACGGCGAGCTGCAATTCGCCGCGCCCCGACACAAAGAACGAATCTTTCTCGGCGGATTCCTCGATCTTCAGCGCCACATTGCCCTCAGCCTCGCGCAGCAGCCGGTCGCGGATGACGCGGCTGGTGACCTTGTCCCCTTCGGTGCCGGCGAGCGGCGAATCATTGACGATGAAGGTCATGGTCACGGTCGGCGGATCAATCGGCTGCGCCTTCATCGGCTCGGTGACTTCCATGGCGCAATAGGTGTCGGCGACAGTGCCCTGTGACAGGCCCGCAATCGCGACGATGTCGCCCGCCACGCCCTCGTCAATCGGCTGCCGCTCAATGCCCCGGAACGCGAGGATTTTCGACACACGTCCCTGTTCGATCAGCTTGCCGTCCTGCCCGATCACCTTGAACTGCTGCGTCGGCTTGATCGAGCCGGAGAAAATCCGCCCGGTGATAATGCGGCCGAGGAACGGGTTGGCTTCCAGGATCGTGCCGATCATGCGGAACGCGCCGGGTTCCACTTTCGGCTCCGGCACATGCTTGACCACAAGCTCAAACAGCGCCTTCATGCCCTCATCCGACGGACCATCCGGCTCATTGGCCATCCAGCCATTGCGGCCTGATCCATAAAGGATCGGAAAATCGAGCTGGTCGTCGGTGGCGTCGAGCGCGGCGAACAGGTCAAACACTTCATTGACCACCTCGGTGATCCGCGCATCCGGCCGGTCCACCTTGTTGATCGCCACGATGGGACGCAGGCCGACTTTCAGCGCCTTGCCGACGACAAACTTCGTCTGCGGCATCGGACCTTCGGCGGCGTCGACCAGAACGATCACGCCGTCCACCATGGACAGAATGCGCTCCACCTCGCCGCCGAAATCGGCATGGCCGGGTGTGTCCACGATGTTGATGCGCACATCTTTCCAGACGACGGAGGTGGCCTTCGCCAGAATCGTGATGCCGCGCTCTTTTTCCAGCTCGTTCGAATCCATGACGCGCTCGACGACGCGCTGATTGTCACGGAACGCGCCGGACTGCTGCAGCAGCTTGTCCACCAAAGTGGTTTTGCCATGGTCAACGTGCGCGATGATCGCGATATTGCGGAGTTTCATAAAGTTTACTCGGGATGTGGGCGCGGGCGGCATGGCCGGCGCGTTGTCAGTTGCGCGGGCGTATACAGGAGATTTGTGACAGAAGGAAGGGGGAGTGGAATAATGCGCCCCGCGTGCGATATGCTATTCCTGCATGCCATTAATGATCAGCGGTAGTGCATAAAATGTGTGCCAATCCTCCCCGACCATGCAAATGCCTTGCTTCGTTCCGCGCTTTGGCTTTTTCTCAGCGCAAACAAAATTCTTCGGCTTCTTGTCTTGAACACAATCTTCGCCAAGGCTGGGCGGGCCGGTGATGAACCATTTGCCATTGTAGACAGAGAGCTGTCTCGGCATGATGAGGTCCTTACCGAAAATGGCGCCTTTCATCCCCTCTAAGTCTTGGGGCAAGTCAAGCCAAATGCCCAGAACCATCCTGCGGCAGCCATCATTGTCTTTGTCAGATGTGCACAGGAATCCATCCCGCACGAGTGATGCGCGCGCCTCTTTCCAAGAAAGACGGTCTTGCGACGCATCGATAAAATTTTGAAACTCAGGTTCAGTTGCTTGGTCGCGCTTCAATGGGTCCTGCGCGCAAACGGCCTCTCCGTCGAGGAGCCGGTGCTCAGTCATTGTCCGGAAAGCAGCCCGCGCCGGATTAGCGGCGTTCTGTCCAAATGCGCCGAAATAGCAGACGCGTTTGTCGTCATTGGCGGCTTTTGGCGTCAAGTTTCGGCACATATCGACGAATGGTTGAAGCCGCTCTTTCATCCCCTCCTTCAGTTTTTGGTTTTGCCTATTTTGTTGAATTTTCCGCATTTGCATTTCAGCTTTTGTGTCTTCAGAATTGTCGTAGCCGGAAGCTCCGCTTGAAGCTTCCAGATATTTGAACAAGGGCGCAAAGGCCTTGTCGAGCATCATTGACTGAAGCTTCGACCGGCAATCTGACAGGTCGGCATTCACTTCGACCGGTGCGCCCATGTTTTCGAGAGACCATTGCTTTTGAGTGCTCTTGTGGTCGATGACAACCAGTGTCTCGCAGGAAAGCTGTGTCAGTCTGGTCAGATCGCTGAGATACATGGAGGGGGATTCAGCTCCTTTTTCTTCAGCTTTGGCTGGCAGGGCTGTAATGCACCATAAAAAAATCAAGGACGAAATCGAGGAAGCCCAGCACCTGACTGCAAACTCCATTGCGTAGAATCTCCTCCACTGCCCAGCTGCGATAGTGTGAGAAAGCAAGTCAAAATTGTGGCTCGTTCCGACCTCGCGAATGCCGCATGAAGCAGAGATAATGCCAGTTTTCTGGCACGCGCATAGACAACGCCAAGCTCAATCAGATTAAGATCAATCGATTGACGCTAATTGGGTTTTGACGAAAATAGGATCAATCGATTGATCCTATTTGACTGTTGACGGCATTTTCCACAGCCGCACTCCACCCCGCATTTTTGTAATACCGGCCGTTATGGGCGCAGCTCATAATGGGGGATTGAACGCAACGCTTTGAAAAATAATTTCATTCAATATCAAAGCTTTGATCGAAAAGCGCGACACATTTTATCCAATGGTCCGCGCCTTACCTCATACTGGCCGCGCTGCTCTCATTGGGAGCGGGTGATCAACCGGCATTCGGGGGAGCGGGCGGCCTATGGCAGCCGGATGTGGTTATTCCGGCGGGCGGAGTCCCTCAGCCATGTCCCTCCTGGCCTTCGCGCGCTTTTACCGAAAGCGCCCCATGCGCCAGCCCGGGCAAAAAGCCGTGCCATTCTTCATGCTAAGAAGGGGCGTGTGGCGAGCCACACTCTCAATCAGTTCCATACGGCAGGACCACACGCCCTGTACGTCCCTTTTAAATTCAATGGCCAGACCGGAAACGGGGCGTGGCAATGGAGGAGGTTGCCCGTGTGCAAGGATAAATGTCAGCCGCCGCGCCGGACAATAGCCTCTCCGCCGCGGCGCTTGATGAATTTATTCCAGCCCCCAGGCGGTCACCTTGTTGTCCATCATCTGCGGCACAATCGCGGTCTTGCCGTCGTCGGAGACTTCAAGGTCGGCGCTGCCGGCGTTAAGGTCGGCGAGCTTTTCAGACGATCCGTCTTCCTTAACGCGGAAGAGCGCGCCGGCCATAAAGTCCGTCACAAGGAACGTGCCGTCCGCGCCGCGCTCGAGGCCGTCGAGATTGCCAATGCCCGCGCCGCTGCCGAGATTGGCGAGTTCTTTGGTGGCGAGGTCGATGGTGAAGAGATTGCCGGCGACCTTGGTCGAGCCGTCATCCTGCATTTCCTTGCCCCAGCCGGCGACGATCAGCTTGCCGCCTTCGACGCGCATCCCGTTCGGGTGCATCAGATCGTCCTTCTCATACCACACGGACATCTTGCCGTCTTTGAGCTGCCAGATTTTGCGCTTGGCGATGTCGGAGACATAGACGTTGCCTGCCTCGTCGACAGCGGTGTCATTGAGGAACACCGCGCCCTCGGCCGGATACGTGGCGGTGATCTTGCCGACCGCCGGGTCGATTTCAATCAGCTGGTCAATGTCGGAGACATAGAGCTTGCCGCCGCCCATCACCATGCCCTTCGGCGCGTTCATGCCCTCGATCCATTTGAGCATGGTCATTTTGCCGTCGGCGGAGACTTTGGAAATGAAACCGTTGCCGTCCTTGTCCGTCGGTGCGCCGTTGACATTGGAGACATAATAGCCGCCCGCGCCGTCGGCATAGACGCTCTCAGGATTCATGAACCCGTCGAGCGACCACAGCTCCTTCGGCGCTGCGCTGGCGCCAACACAGGCGGCGGAGGTCAGGGCGGCGGCGAGAGAAAGTTTCAAAGCGGCAAATTTCATTCCAAGTCTCCACGAGATTTCAGGCTGGCCGGCAAACGGACTTTGCGGGCTGGATTCTACAATCCAGAATTTATCGCCTCTTGCAAGTGCCGGATGTGCGATGAGCGGCAGATAGTGAACAGCGCGTCACAGCTTCGTTGATTGTAATGCCTCTTGGCATCCCCTATTTACCCGAAGCCGCCCAAAGCCCAGAAAGAATTTGCATGACCGATCTTTCCGCATTTCCGATCACCAAAAAATGGCCCGCCAAAAACCCGGACATTATCCAGCTCTACTCTCTGCCGACGCCGAACGGCGTCAAAGCCTCGATCATGCTGGAGGAAACCGGCCTCGCCTACGAGCCGCACCTCGTCTCGTTCGGCACAAATGACCAGATGACGTCCGAATACATCTCGCTCAATCCGAACAACAAGATTCCCGCGATCATCGATCCCAACGGCCCGGACGGCAATCCGCTGCCGCTGTGGGAATCGGGCGCAATCCTGATGTACCTCGCCGAAAAGACCGGCAAGCTGATCCCGGCGGACGCCGCCGGGCGTTATCAGGCGCTGCAATGGGTGTTCTTCCAAGTCGGCGGCGTCGGGCCGATGTTCGGCCAGCTCGGCTTCTTCCACAAATTCGCCGGCAAGGACTATGAGGACAAGCGCCCGCGCGACCGCTATGTCGCCGAAACCAAGCGCCTGCTCGGCGTGCTCGACAGGCAGCTTGAGGGCAAAAGCTGGATCACGGGCGATGATTATTCCATCGCCGACATCGCGATATTCCCGTGGGTGCGCGGGCTGGTCGGGTTCTATGCGGCGGGCGATTTGGTCGGCTGGGACGAGTATAAGAATGTGGCGCGCGCGCTGGAGGCGTTTGTCACGCGGCCTGCCGTGGTAAAGGGGCTGGGGATTCCGGGGTAAAATCGGGGACAGTTTACTTGGCCCTTTCCATTGCTGCCAATTGCCAGCGGCAGTGGAAGCCAAGTAAACTGTCCCCGATTTATGGCGGCCTGTCGATGCCGCTTCAAAAAACAACATTTACGAGGCCCGCTCATGCCCCGCATCGCCCGCCTCGTCGTGCCGAATGTTTCCCATCACGTGACCCAGCGCGGCAACCGGCGCGAGCCGGTGTTCTTTGAGGACGGCGATCAGGCGCGCTATCTGGCATTTATCAAAGCAGGCGCGGAGCAGTCGGGCACGGCGGTCTGGGCCTCTTGCCTGATGCCAAATCACGTCCACCTCTTTGTCGTTCCGAGCCACGCAGACGGTCTGCGGGACATGTTCGCCGAGGCGCACCGCCAATACACAAATTTCATCAACTGGCGGCACAATTGGACCGGCCATCTCTGGCAGGGCAGGTTTGGCTCAGTGGCGATGGACGAACACCATCTCGGTGAAGCGGTGCGCTATGTCGCGCAAAATCCGGTGCGCGCGGGCCTTGTCAGCGTGCCGCAGGACTGGCCCTTCTCATCCGTGCGCGCGCATCTATCGGGCATCAGCGACGGGTTGGTTGATGTGGCGCACATTCTGGAGCGCTTCCCGGATTTTCGCGGCCTGATTGAGTCCCCCGAGCGGTTCAAAGAGTTTGATCCGCTGCGTCGGGCTGAAACGAGCGGCAGGCCGCTCGGAACCGGGATTGGATCGAGAGTCTTGAGAAAACGACCGGGCGAAGTTTGGCAATAAAGCGCCGCTGAAAAATCGGGGACAGTTTACTTGGCTTGCACTGCCGAACCAAATTGCCAGCGGCAGAGAAGGCTGAAAAATCGGGGACAGTTTACTTGGCCTTTTCCATTGCCGCCAATTGCCAGCGGCAGTGGAAGCCAAGTAAACTGTCCCCGATTTATCTACTCGCTGGCTGCTTCGGCAGGCGCTTCTTCGGCAACAGCTTCCGCCGGAGCTTCTTCCGCAACTGCCTCGGCAGGCGCTTCTTCAGCAACAGCCTCAACAGGAGCCTCTTCCGCGACAACTTCAGCCGGAGCAGCCGCAGCTTCCTCCGCCGCAGCCTTCGCCGCTTCAGCAGCTTCCGCCTCAGCAGCCTTCGTCGCCGCAGCCGCGTCAATCGCCGCCTGCTTGGCGGCCTCTTCCTTGGCCTTGGCGTCGATGATCTTCTGCGCGGCGCCCGCGACGCGCTCTTTGGCCTTGGTGCCGAGCTCGGCCTTTTTCGGGTTCACCCTTGCTTCGCGCTTGGCGACGCCGGCCTCGTCGAGGAAGCGCAGGACGCGGTCTGTCGGCTGGGCGCCCTTGGCGATCCAGGCCAGCGCCTTCTCGCCGTCGATCTTGACGCGGTCGGGCGAGCCTTTGGCGAGCAGCGGGTTCCATTTGCCGATCGCTTCGATGAAGCGGCCATCGCGCGGCGCGCGGGCGTCGGCGACGACGACATGATAGTAAGGGCGCTTCTTGGAGCCAGCGCGGGCGAGACGGATTTTCAGTGCCATTGGTTCAGTTCCTTCAGTTTCAGTTTTTCGTCGCGGCCGTTTCGGCCTTGATCTGTTCGTGGTGTCGGATGACTTCGCGGATGATGAAGTTGAGAAACTTCTCCGCAAAATCGGGGTCAAGATGCGCGTCCTTCGCCAATTGGCGCAGACGCTCGATCTGGATTTTCTCGCGCGCCAAATCGGCGGGCGGCATGCCGTGCAGCGCTTTCAAAACGCCGACTTCCTTGGTGCGGCGGAAGCGCTCGGCGAGCATGTTGATCAGCGCCGCATCGATATTGTCGATGGAGGCACGCAGAGTCTCTAATGTGGACTTCAAATTTGAGTCAGGCATTTTTCAAACCAATGCGTTTTCCGACCAGCTTCCGTCGCGTCGTTATCGTCTCAATAACGAGTGAACTAAATTCTAGATTGTCGGCCTTTTCAATTTCCTTGATCTTCATCAGGCCGACCATACAATTTAACAGCGCCGCTCGGTTCTCATCCCGACCATCTAAAATGAGTTTCAATTTCTCATAGCAGACGCCCTGACGAGCGAAGGCCTTTCTCCGTAAATCATTGTAAGTGAACAGCTTGTCTTGGACATCGCCTTTGAAAATGCCAGAGTTTACAGTTCTGTCTGGATCAAAGGCTTTTGGCTCGTGCAATTCCATTAACATCCGAGCGTCATCTTCTGCGCCCAGTCGCTCTGACGCAGCCTGCAAAAACTGAGATGCGCATTCTCTAATTTCGAATATCTCCTCGCGCTCAATATCGACCGCTTTGAAAGATAGATTTTGCGTATGGGAAGCGCGGAAAAAAAGGATGGAAGCCGTTAGTCCCATCGCGGCCACGCAAAGCGACCCGATTGAGATAATTGAATTTGCGTCAAATGCTTCCAGAGTCATGGCGTCACTTCTTCCCCGGCAGGCCCGGCAGCCTCGGCCCGCCGAGATCCGGCAGCTTGGGTCCACCCAATCCCGGCAGCTTCGGCATCCCGCCGCCAAAGCCCGCAGCCTCGGCCTGCTTCTGCAAAGCCTCAAGCTGCTTGGGGTCCATCTTTGACAGGTCCGGCATGCCGCCGCCGCCCATCATGCCGCCGAGGCCGCCCATGCCCATCTTGCTCGCGAGGCCGCCCATCATCTGCTTCATCATGCCGCCCTTGCCGCCCTTCATCATTTTCATCATGTCCGCCATCTGGCGGTGCATTTTCAGAAGCTTGTTGATTTCGGCGGCGTCGGTGCCGGAGCCTTTGGCGATGCGCTGTTTGCGCGAATGTTTGAGGAGGTCGGGGTTTGCCCGCTCAAATTTGGTCATCGACGAGACAATGGCGATCTGGCGGTCGAAGCTCTTGTCGGACAGACCTGCGGCGGACATCTGGTCTTTCATTTTGCCCATGCCGGGCATCATGCTCATCATTCCGCCCATGCCGCCCATTTTCTTCATCTGGCGCAGCTGGTCGGCAAGATCGTCGAGATCGAACTTGCCTTCCTGCATTTTCTTCGCCATTTCGGCGGCCTTGGCGTGGTCAATGTTCTCGGCGGCCTTTTCGACCAGGGAGACAATATCGCCCATGCCGAGGATGCGGTCGGCGATGCGCTTGGGGAAAAACTCCTCCAGCGCGTCCATCTTTTCGCCGACACCAATCAGCTTGATCGGTTTTCCGGTGACGGCGCGCATCGACAAAGCCGCGCCGCCGCGCCCGTCGCCGTCCATCCGGGTCAGCACAAGGCCGGTGATGCCGACGCGGTCGTCGAATGACTTGGCGAGATTGACCGCGTCCTGGCCGGTCAGCGAATCGGCAACCAGCAGAATTTCATGCGGATTGGCGCGCTTGCGGATGTCCGCCATTTCGATCATCAGCGGCTCGTCAATATGCGTGCGGCCGGCGGTGTCGAGGATGACCACGTCATAAGAGCCGAGCTTCGCCGCCTGCACGGCGCGGGCGGCGATATCGACCGGGGTCTGGCCCTC